>JAYPGD010000153.1:0-11879 GCA_038126655.1 Verrucomicrobiales bacterium | reverse complement strand
GCGTTACCTTCGGCCATGTGAGCGCGGTGGGGCGCTCGGAAATCGTCGCGGCGTCGGAACTGATGGACCAGAATTTCATCCAGACCGACGCGAGCATCAATCCCGGGAACAGCGGCGGGCCGCTGGTGAACATCGAGGGCCGGGTGGTGGGGATCAACACGATCATCCGCGGCATCGGCACCGGCATCGGTTTCGCCATCCCGATCAACTTCGCCATGAAAGTTGCGGACGAACTGATTGAGAAGGGGAGCTATGTTCGTTCGTGGGTGGGGGTCGAGGTCACCGATTTCGGCGAGTTTCCCCGGATGCGGGATTTCTCGGGAGGGGTGCAGGAGGGGGTGATCGTGGTTGCCGTGCATCCCGGGGGGCCGGCCGCGGAGTCGGCGTTGGAGCCGGGCGACATCGTCACCCGCGTGGCGGGGCGGGAGGTGACGACGCGCCGGGAGTTGATCGCGGCCGTGCGCGGGCGGGACGTGGGCGATGCGGTGGCGATGGATTACATCAGGATCAACGAGGAGGGGAAGCCGGTGCCGATGAGCCTGCGTCTGGAGCCGGGCGTCTTTCCTGAGCGGGTCTATCGGCGCGCCCGCAGTCGTTGGGGCGGCGGGCGGTCGGAGGCTTCGGTGAAGGGGATTTCGATCATGGACCTTACGGAGGAAATGGCCGCGGACTATCGCGCGCCGCTGGAGGCCGGAGTCGTGCTGACGCATCTGGAGGGCGATTATGATACGGAGTTTCTCGGGCCGGGGGATATCATCACCAAGATCGGCGGACGCCGGGTCACCGGGGTGGAAAGTTTCAAGCGCGCGGTCGGCGACGTGGATTTTTCCCGGGGCGTGGTGGTGAAGTATATCAGCGATCATCCGTTGCGTCGCGATTGGAAGCGGATGGAGATCCTGGCCTCCCGCCCCTGAACGCGGCGTCCAACGACCCGACCGGATTCGAATCATCATGTCATTGCCATTCAAACTGAAATCAGGGCTGGAAGTCCTGCCGGTCTACCAACCGGGACGCCCCATTGACGAGGTCGCCCGTGAACTGGGGCTGCCTTTTGGCTCCATCGACAAGCTGGCCTCCAACGAGAATCCGCTGGGAGCTTCTGTGGCCGCGATTGAAGCGGTGCGGAAGGCGGCCGCGGACATGCATCTCTATCCCGACGGAAACTGTCATCACCTGCGGGAGAAACTGGCGGCGAAACTGCTGCTGGAGCCGGGGAATCTGATCTTCGGCAACGGTTCCAACGAGGTCCTGGAACTGCTCGGGCACGCGCTGCTGGGGCCGGGCGACGAAATCGTGATCTCGCAGTATTGCTTCGTGGTCTATCCAATCGTCGGGCGGCTTTTCGGGGCGGACGTTGTATCCGTTCCGGCGAAGGAGCAGGGGCACGACCTGCGCGCGATGCTGGATGCGGTGACGGAGCGGACGCGGATTGTGTTTGTGGCGAACCCGAACAATCCGACCGGCACGCTGGCGTCGCGCGAGGATGTGATCGCGCTCGTGAGCGGGCTGCCGGAGCATGTCGTGTTGGTGATGGACGAGGCCTACGTCGAATACCTTGACGATGCGGTCAACTTGTTGTCGCTGATCCGCCGCGGGGATCGCCCGAACCTCTTTGTGACGCGGACATTTTCGAAGATTCACGGGTTGGCGGGACTGCGGGTGGGATACGGCGTCGGTCATCCGGACTTCATTGCGGGACTGGAAAAGACGCGGGAGCCATTCAATGTGAATTCGCTGGCGCAAGCGGGAGCCCTGGCAGCCCTGGATGACGAGGAGCATGTGGCGCGGACGCGGGCAGTGAACCGGGCGGGTTTGGAATTTCTCGGGGGCGCCTTTCGGAAGTTGGGCGTCGAATTCACGCCGTCCCATGGCAACTTCATCCTGGCGCGGGTCGGGGATGCCGGGGCGGTGTTTGCGGAACTTCAGAAACGCGGTGTGATCACCCGTCCGGTTGCTGGTTACGGTCTGCCGGAGTGGCTGAGAATCTCGGTGGGAACCGAGGCGCAAAACGGTCGCTGCGTGGACGCCTTGCGGGAGATCCTGGACGGCCGCATTCAGTGAGGGCGAGTCACGGAGACAGCGCTATTCCGCCGCCAGTTTCCGCAGCAGGGCGGCGATATGTTCCCTGAGGATCGGAGTCTCTTCCCGGCGTTGCGCGGCCCGGAGAAGGTCGTGGAATTGCGGGCTTCCGGATTCCGCGGCGACGGACATGATATTGTAGGAGAACTGCCGGATTTGCGCGTCGTTGTGCCGGACCGCGCCGGACATGAGGTCGAGGAGATGTTGCGGGTTGTTCTCGAGATCCCAGGCGGCGGACCTGGCGATGTTCTGGTGCAGACCGAGGATCGCGGCCCGGATGGTCCCCTTGTCGTCCGGTTCCCGGCGGAGGATGCCCGCGACGGCCGACAGCGTTTCCGGAGTTGAATCAGAACGGTCGAAGAGCAGCCCGATGGCGTGATGGCGCGCGTCAGGAGGGTCGCCGGCCAGTTGCTCGAAAAGGAATTTCCGGGCGCTTTCGGGGTGGAGATACTCGACATGGCTCATGAGCGCGCGCTTGATGAGTTGACGGCGGTTGGGATTGCTCTCGACCTCGTCCAGTTCGCGCAGAACCTTCCAGCCGCGATGGGTGCGGGCGACGCCGACAAGGCTTTCGTAGGCGAGATCGACGATGAGGGACGAATCCTGGCGCAGGGCGTTGCGTTTGAATAACTGCATGACCTCGTCGTCCGCGGACCCGAGACCCAAGCGGAGGAAGTTCAGCATCGCGTGCTGCACGGAATCGGACACGTCGTCGAATACGGTCATCGCCAGTCTCCGGGCCAACGAGGGATGTTTGACGGAAACCGCGGTGAAGATGCGTGATGCAAACCGCGCGTCCTCGTTGGCGACCCAGGCCGGCGCCAAGATTTCAACCTCGGGCAAGCCGCTCTCCTGCAGCAGGGCGATTGCGTAGCTGTAGCGGCGGAAGACAGTCTGGTCATTGATCAGTTTCATGAACAGGTCCCGGATCTTCGGAGTATGGAGGTGCGGTCGAAGGGCGTTGACCGCCTCCTCGGGGAAGATGCCTTCTTTCGGGCGAAGGAGGAGCGAAAGAATCGGTTGATAGTCGCCGAATGCGGGATTATGCGCCAGCAGTCCCGTGATCCGGCGTTGCTTGAGCGTGTCGAGGTCGGGAAGCAGGCGGGCAATAAGGCCGCCAAGGTAGTCGGCTCCGGCGAGGATGGCGGCGCGACAGATGTCCTCCCTGAGAAAGCCGTTCCCGCTGGCGGCCAACTCGGAGAAACGCTTGAGGGCGGTTTCGGGCTGTCCGTAGATCAGCGCCTGAGCGGCCGGGAGACGCAGGCGGTCATTTTCATCGACCAGCGGCGTGTCCGGGGGCACGCCGGGGAAGAGCTCGAAGGTCGGGAGCGTCTTCAGGGCGTTGCGAACGCGCTCGGTCAGGGCCGCCTGCCGATCGGCGATCAGGGACTCGGCGTCGCGTGAGCCCTGGTTCAGCAAGGGATCGAGGCGGACATAGGCCGGCACCGGGACCTCGGCGAGATAGGGAGGCAGCTTGTCCCACGAGGTGGGGATCTCGGGTGTGCCAACCAGAGCCAAGGTGATCTGCACGCGTTGCGGCACCCGGGGCATGGTCGCATTCCGGGCCTGTTCCACCGAATCCAGAATCCGGTTCTCCGCATGGGTGAGATGCGTGCGGACGGCGACGTGCTTCCAGGTGGCGCTCTCCTCCCGGCTGTCGAGCGGGGGGCCGTAGACGAGCCGGAATCCGTAACGCTGCTGCCAGCGCTTCTCGATCTCCGCCTGGATGGCCTGATTGAACAGGTCCGAGTTCCCGGAGAAGGTTACCTGCACCCATTTGGCGGCGGCGTCGGCGCGAGCTTGGGCGATCTCCTCGTGCCGGGACGCCCATTGTTCCTTCGGATCGTCGAATCCATAGAAGGCGAGGTCGCGGGTGAGGGTCTCGGCGGTCTGCACGTCGAATTCAGACCGCTTCACGCGTTCGATGACCTTGTCGAAATAGTTGGCGACGTCGCCGAGATACCGTGCTTCCAGGCTGTCCCACCATGCCTGGACCGTGATCCCGGGGCGGAACTCGTGATCGGGCCAGCGATCGAGGTAGCGTTCGGACATCTCCCGCGCGTCGACGATGGCCTGGTAAACCTCCTTGGCCTCGTCGCGGGTCATGGCGTCGCGCCCCTCGATGACGCGCGCCTCGGCGCGTTGGGCCTCGAGTTCCATCTCGTGGACGCGCCATTCCGCGAGCCCTTTCTTGACATTTTGGTACTCGGGGCTTGCGTTGGCCTTGAGCCAGGAGACGGTGATGTAGGCGCAGGCCGCCAGAAAGCCGGTGACGCCGATGAGGATGAACCAGTTGCCCCCGGGCCCGGAAGGCTTTCGCCGGGACCGCTCCCTCGGGTCCTCGTCGGGCTCGGGAAAACTGGTGAAAAGGTCCACGGCGATTGTGCGGCAGGCGGCGGCCGCGTTTGTGTCCGCTTCAGGCGACCCCGAGTTTCTCGAGGATGCGCGTGGTCGGCGCCGCTTTGTTCAGGGTGTAGAAATGGATGCCCGGCGCGCCGCGGTCAAGCAGTTCGCGGCATTGAGTGGCGGCATAATCGATGCCGAACTCCATGGTTGCATCGTCATCCTCCCCGAGTTCCTGAAGGCGGGCCAGCAGCGGTTCGGGGAGCCGCGCGCCGCACATCGCGGTGAATCGTTGGATCTGCGCGCCGTTGAGGATGGGGATGATGCCGGGCACGATCGGCTGCGTCGCGCCCAGTTCGTCGCGCAGATGGTCGGCGAACTGGAAGAAGTCGGCGTTGTCGAAGAACAACTGCGACAGCGCGAACTCGGCGCCGGCGTCGAACTTGCCCTTCAGGTGTTTCCAATCGACGAGTTTGTCCTCGCAGGCGATGTGGCCTTCGGGAAACCCGGCGCAACCGATGCTGAAACCGCCCTTGTCCCGGATGAACTCGATGAGTTGATAGGAGAACTCGAAACCGCCCTCGGTCGCCGTCCATTCGCCGCCATCGGGCGGGTCGCCGCGGAGCGCGAGGATGTTTTGAATGCCGCGGGCCTTTGCCTCGTCCAGAACGGCTCCGATCTGTTCGCGGGTCGAGCAGACGCAGGTGAGGTGCGCCATGGTCGGAATGCCGAAGTCGTCCTGGATGCGCTGAACGATCTCCAGCGTCTTGTCGCGCGTGCTTCCGCCGGCCCCGTAGGTGACCGAGCAATAGTCCGGATTCAGTTCCTTGAGCGCCGGCAGGGTTTTGTTGAAAAAAGTGTCCTCCCCCTTTTCTGTCTTGAAAGGGAAGAACTCGAAAGAAATCGCCGGTTTCCCGGCCGCCTGCTTGGCGGCGATAATGTCCCGTATGTGCTGCATCGTGTCGGGGGACTATGCTGGCAATGCTCCGGCAATTCAAGCGGCGTGAACGGCGGGAAGCAGCAGGATGGGGCGGGCGACGTGTCAGTGGACGGAACCAGCGTTCCTTTCCTGTTTGCTCAATCGCTCCGCGAGGGCTCCTGCGATGACGCGGTTTCCCGCGCCGGACCAGTGCGCGATGGGGGCCGCCAGGCTTTCGCCTTGTTCGTGAAAGGCTGTCTGAAGGATTCCGGTGAGGTCGATCAAGTCGATGCCGCTCTGGCGCAAGGCGTCGACCATGAGGCGGTTGCGCGCGGCTTCGGACGGGTCCGTTTCCATCAATTCGATTGTGCCCGGTGTGACGATGGTCGCGAGGGTGAGGCGGATGTCGCGGGATTGGCAGAACGTCGCGGCGCGGGAGAGCAGGGCGCCGGGAGTCATCATGGCCTCATCGAGTTCCAACTGATCCGGCCAGCGTCTGGGGCGGCCCCACATCCAGGCGGCGGCGTAGCTGTGGCGGAGCAGCCAGGGTTGTTGGTCGAACTGCCGGACCGGGAGGTTGTCGATGTTGAGTCTGCCGTCCGCGAAGCGAAAGGCTGGCTTGGCGTGCGTGAAGAAGTCGGTGAAGTCGCGGGTGATGTCGGAGGGGATCAGGATCACGAGGAGGACGCGCTGCGGATCGAATTGGGGGACTTCCTCCTCCAGGCGCAGGATCATCTGCCCCAGGCCGAAGCCGCGCACTCCGAAGTTCAAGGCCTCCACGTTGCCGAGGGAGCGTTCGAGATGGGCGGGCAGGGTCTGATCGTCGTCCACCTCCTCGCCGAAGACGCAGGAGTCGCCAAAGACGGCAATGCGTCGAACCTCGGGCGTCGGATGCGGGGAATAGTCCCGCTTTGCGCGGAGTCCCTGTTGATTGATGGTCACTTTGAATGGGACGCGTTCGTCGCTGCGGTATCCGGGCAGGTTGGACCAGCCGTAGATGGGGTGAAAGACGTCCCAGTGATAAGTGAGGCCCTCCCATTCGGCGGTTCGCCAGGGAAGGACGCCGGTGATATGGCTGATGTCCTGATGGCGGCGACGAAGCTCCAGTTCCGCGACCGCGATCAGCGCCAGCGCGGTCAGGGCCGTCGCGGCGCCGGCCAGACGGATTTTCGCGACGCGCGAAAGGGGGGGGCGCTTGCTGGAGGAGGCCGTCTTCACCGGGACGGGATGTTACGGTGTGGGAGCGGGGAGGGCCAATCGAAAGAAGCCCGGCGACTTGGGGCGCACCGCAAATGTCCGGCCGCGTGAGATCTTCACGATTGCGCGCAGTCCGGCTATGGTTCGTTTCAGCGACCGATGGCGACCGACGAATCAGCAGAATCAGCGTGCATCAAAGACCGGGCAACGGCGGTGGACCGGCGGTCGCTTCGGATGGCGATTGCCCTCTTTGCCCTGACCTGCGTCGTCTTTCTGCCGGTTGGCGAAAATGGATTCGTCAATTTCGATACGCCGGAGATTCTGACGGGGAATCCGTTGGTGAACCAGGGTTTCACAGCGGACGGCGTTGGGCGCGCCTTCACTGAGGGACATTGGAACCTCTGGCTGCCGCTGACTTCCTTGTCGCACATGCTGGATTGCGAGTCGTTAGGGCTCAATCCGCGGGGGCATCACCTGATGAATGCGGGCATTCATGCGCTAAGCGCGGCGGTGTTGTTTCTGGTTCTCCATGGCATGACCCGCTGTTTCTGGCGGGCGGCGCTTGCGGCGGCTTTGTTTGCGTTGCATCCCTTGCGGGTGGAGTCGGTGGCCTGGGCGGCGGAGCGGAAGGACGCATTGTGCGCCTTGTTCTGGATACTGACCCTGGGCGCCCATGCGCGCTATGCGGCTTCGCCTTCGCGAGGGCGCCAACTGACGTTGCTGGTCGTCTTCGGTCTCGGCCTGATGACCAAACCCACGATCGTGACCTTGCCGTTTGCGTTGCTGCTGCTGGACGTCTGGCCGCTAAACCGGGTGAAATGGGCGCCCGGCGACGATCTCGCAGCGCGTCTCAAGGCAAATATGTTTCTACTGCGGGAGAAGCTTCCCCTTTTTGCCGGCGTCGCGGCGTTGAGTGTGGTCACGGTGAGGGCGCAGCAGGCGACGGCGGTGGTTTCCCTGGAGGAGATTTCGTTGGGGGCGCGAACTGCGAATGCGGCGGTGTCCTTCGTGCGCTACCTTGGAAAGGCTGTATGGCCCGATGGGTTTGGGGTCTTTTATCCGTTGCCGGAAGAGGGTTGGGGAGGGGCGGTTGTCATGGCAGCCGTGGGGATTCTGGCCCTGCTGAGTTGGCTCGCCTACCGCAATCGCGGCGCGATGCCCTGGCTCCCGGTGATGTGGCTTTGGTTCCTGGGGACGCTGATCCCGAATATCGGCCTCGTGCAGTCCGGCGTGCAGGCGATGGCGGACCGGTTCAGCTATATCCCTTCAATCGGGTTGTCGATCATCGGCGCCTGGAGCGGGGCGGCGGCGCTGCGCAGATTCGATTTGGGACGGGCGTGGATCGGGTTGATTGCAGGCGTCTTGCTTTTGGCGTTGGCGCTGGCGACGAGAGTCCAGATCCGCCATTGGAAGGACAGCGTGACCTTGTTCGCGCACACCATTGCGGTGACGCGCGACAATCCGGTCGCCCATCACAACCTGGCGACAGCGTTGTTGGAGCGGGGCGAGACCGAAGCGGCCCGGGAACATTTTCTCAAAGCCCTGGAGTTTGATCCGGGGCATGTGGAGGCAAACGTCGGCGCGGGGATCACACTGGAGCGTTCGGGGCGGTTGGAGGAGGCTGCGACGCGGTATCGCGAGGCGTTGGCGACGGATCCGAATAATCTCAAGGCGGGCAACAACTTGGGAAGCCTGTTGATTTCGCTGGGGCGGGGGAAGGAGGCCGTGGCAATTCTGGAGCGCGCGCGAGAGCTCGGGCCGGACGATGCGGATGTGCTGACCAACCTCGGATTGGCCTGGGCTTCATTGGGCGACGATGAGCGAGCCATGGAGTTTCATCGATTGGCGGTCGAGGCGGCCCCGGAAGATGTCCGCGCGCGGCAGAATCTCGCGGTCGCGGAGCTGGACGCGGGAATGTCGGGCATAGCGGAAGCGACGTTTCGGGAGGTCCTGCGACGCGATCCAAAGTTCGCGCCGGCCCTGGCCGGATTGGGTATGGCATTGCGCGCGGTGGGACGATCGGCTGAGGCGAGCGTCCGATTTCGGGAGGCATTGGAGCTCGATCCGGGATTGGCCCCGGCCCATTCGGGATTGATCGAGGTGTTGGTTGAAACCGGGGAACATCGAGCCGCCGTCGCCGAGTTGCAGGCGGCGATGCGTTCGGATCCCGGAAACCTGGAGAATCCGCTGCGGTTCGGCTGGCTTTTGGCGGCGTCGCCGGTGGCGGAAATCCGGAATGGCGTCATGGCGGAGAGACTGGCCAAGGACTTGCGGCGGATCCGGGGCCGGGAAGATTATCGGGATATCGATCTTCTCGCCGCCGCTCAGGCGGAGCAGGAGGAATTTGCGAGGGCTGTGGAAACCGCCGCGGCGGCAGAGGATCAGGCGCGGCGCGCGGGGATGAAGGACGCGGCCGCGGCGATCGGCGCGCGTCTGGAACTCTACCGCGGAGGCAGGCCGTTCCGGTTGAAGGATTGATTTCCGTGAATGACATCCGTTCGCGCGTCTTCTAAGCTCCGCCATTCAATCCAGATTCCATGACCATTATGATCCACAAGACCCTTCGCATCTCCCTGGTCGCCGCCGCCGCGGCGTTGTTTTCCATGTCCGGCCTGGCCGCGGACAAACAGTCCTCACTCAAATGGACAGTCAAGGCGCTGACCGTTGATGGCAATGAGGGCATCGACATCGCGGACTTCAACAAGGATGGCAAGCTGGATGTCATCGCCGGGCGCAACTGGTATGCGGCGCCGGACTTCGTGGCGCGGCCGGTGCGCACGATCGAGGACTGGAACGGCTACGTGGAGAGCAACGGCGACTATGCCTACGATGTGAATGGCGATGGTTGGGTGGACGTGATCGCCGGGTCGTTCATTCCGACCGAGGTGCACTGGTATGAGAATCCCAAGGCGGAGGGACTGCGCATGGGCAAGATGTGGCCGAAGCATCTGTTGAAGGATACCGGCTACTCCCGCAACGAGGGCCAGTTGATGCACGATCTCGACGGCGACGGGAAACCGGAGTGGGTGGTGAACAGCTGGGGCAAGGATCAACCGCTGGTCGCCTGGAAACTCACGACCGAGGAGCGCGAGGTTGAGGAGAAGCGCGGGAAGAAGACGGTCAAGGTCAAGAAGACGGCTCCGTCGATGAAGAAGTTGCTCATTGGAGCGGAGAAGAATGGGCACGGTCTCGGATTTGGCGACCTGAACGGCGACGGGTTGGAGGATGTCCTGTTCGAGGCGGGTTGGTATGAGCGGCCCAAGGGCGACGCCTTTGCCCAGCCTTGGAAATTTCACGAACAGTGGTTCATCCACGCCAGCGTGCCGATCCTCGTGCGGGACATGAACGGCGACGGACGCAACGACGTGGTCGTCGGCATGGGACATGCCTTCGGGCTTCACTGGCACGAGCAGTTGAAGCCGGCCGCCGATGGGACCCTGAAATTCAAGCAGCACACCATTGATGACGCCTTTTCCCAACCGCACGCGCTCGAGTTCGCGGATCTGGATGGCGACGGCGATGATGAATTGATCACCGGCAAACGCGTTTATGCGCACAACGGACGCGACCCGGGCGGCAAACAACAGCCCTGCATCTATTACTACGAATGGGACCGGAAGGCCGGGAAGTTTACGAAGCACATCATCGAGGAAGGACGCGTCGGCATAGGCCTGCAGATCCGGACCGCCGACCTGAATGGCGACGGGCGGTTGGACATCGCCGTCGCCGGCAAGAGCGGCACCCATATTCTGTTCAACGAAGGGTGGTAGCCCTACGAAACGCGAACGCTGAACGTTCAACGAAGCGGTCCCGGTTTAGAGTTCAGAGTTGAACGTTTGACGTTCGTCTTTAGGGCTCTTGAGGCTGGGCGGTCTTCGCTTTCCAGTGATTTCCCAAGCTACCCGCCGTTTCGCCCTTCCTCCTCTGCGTCAAACACGGGCAGGAGAATGCTGATGGTTGTTCCCTTGCCTTGGGCCGACTTGATCTTCACGAGGCCGCCGTGGGCGTCGACAATCTTGCCGACGATGGCCAGGCCGAGTCCGGAGCCCTTTGACTTGGTCGTGCTGAGGAGGGAGTTGAAGGCGCGCAGACGTTGATCCTCGGTCATTCCCTCGCCTGTGTCCCGGAATTTTATGGCCACGTGGGTGGCTTGTTCGGCGCGGAGTGGGATTCGCAGTGCCTTGGTGAAGACCGTGATCACGCCGCCTTTGGGCATTGCTTCCATGGCGTTCAACGCCAGATTCAGGAAAGCTTGGTTCAACTGGCTTCCGTCCCCCCGCACCGGGGGCAGCATCGCCGACAATCGCGTCCGCAGGTCCACCGCTTGCTGCGCGAACTTGCGGCGCACCAGGAGGCGCAGGTCGTCGATGATCTTGTTGGCGTCCACCGCCTGCATCTTCGGCTCTGCATTGCGGGCGAAGCCCAGGATCTGCTCGACGATCTTGTTCAGGTGTTCGATTTTCTCGCCCAGGATCTTGGCGTCCTGGGTGCGGGGATCCTCCTCCGGAAACTTCAGGTCGAGTGAATGATACATCATCTTCATGACCGTCAGCGGATTGCGGATTTCGTGCGCCACCTCGGCGGCGAGCAACCCCAGGGCTGACAGCTTCTCGTTCTGCCGCATCTGTTCCTCGACATCGATCAGCCGTTCGTAGAGCCGGGTCTTCTCGATCGCCAACGCAGACAGGTCCGCAAAGGCGGTGAGGAGTTGGATTTCGTCGTTGGAGAAGCGGTGCGGGGCATCTGTGTAGACATTCAGGACCCCGATGGCCTTGCCTTCGAATGTCAGCGGCACGCTGAGCAGCGAGACCAAGCCCTCCTGGGCGGCGATGTCGGTGTGCACGTAGCGGCTGGAATCCTGGACGTTGGCGTCCTGCACGGGCTGTCGTTTCTCGATGGCGCGGCCGATGAGGCTTCCGCGGACCGGCACGCGCGGCTTGGCGAGGTAGGCCTCGCCGGCGCCCTGGCTGGCGCGCAGTTCCAGCCATTTGCCGGTTTCATCCAGGAGCAGCAGCGAGCACACGCGGGCGCGCATCAGGCGCCGGGCCTCGCTGGTGATCCGGTCCAAGGCCTCGCTGAGATCCAATGCCGAGTTGATCGTCTGGCCCACCGCGACCAGGGTCTCGAACTGCCTGGCCTTGGATCGGAACTGCTCGTAGAGCCAGGAGTTGTGGATGACCTTGGCCGCCTGCAGCGCGAACTCGCCCAACAACGCCTCATCGTCCTCGCTGAACGCGTCCACAGTCTCGGAATCCACATTGATGACTCCTGAGACCTCCTCGTCGATCCGCAGCGGCACCGCCAGTTCGGAGCGGATTTCCACGCGGAGATTGACGTAGCG
>JAYPGD010000152.1:2951-11954 GCA_038126655.1 Verrucomicrobiales bacterium | reverse complement strand
ATCGCCGAGGCCGCCATCTACATCGCCACCGCGAACAAGAGCAACACTGCGATGGAGTCGATCGATGCGGCCTTGGCGGATGTTCGTGCGGGGAGGACCTTGCCGGTTCCGACTCATCTTCGCGACAAGCACTACGCGGGCGCGAAGCAGTTGGGGCACGGCGAGGGCTACCAGTATTCGCACGATCATCCCGGGGGATTTGTTCCGCAGGACTATCTGGGAGCGGAGAAACGGTATTATGAACCTGGCGAGATCGGCGTGGAGAAGAAGATCAAGGACCGGTTGGATCGGTGGCGGGCCCTGACCGAGCAGGCGCGACGGGAGTCGGAACAGGCGTCATGATTCGACGGAACCTCAGGATTGAGAAGCGTGATCTGCGCGTGGAGATGCTGGCGAAGGCGGGTCGCGTCGGGGACAGGGAGCGCGCGCTGGCCGGGGAGTTGATTTGTCGGCTGTTTCACACGGTGTCGCATTGGAGCGAGGTGGATTCTATCCTGTTTTATCATCCGTTGCCCGGAGAGCCGGATATTCGACCCTTGATCGAACGCGCGCTGGGCGCGGGGAAGACAGTGGCGTTGCCTCGATTCGACGCGGAGTCAAAGACGTACCGGCCGGCCGTGGTGGGGTCTTTGGAGAAGGATCTTGGCGAAGGGAAGTTCGGCGTCATGGAGCCCTTGGCGTCCTGCGTTGAGATCGGGATGGATTTGATCGACCAGGTCCTAGTGCCGGGGGTGGCGTTCGACGCCGCCGGTCGGCGATTGGGCAGGGGAGTCGGGTATTACGACCGGATCCTGGAGGGCGTTGTCGGCGACCGGGTGGGGATCGCGTTTGACTGGCAGATGACGGAGCGGGCGCCGGAGGAGGCGCACGATGTGCGGATGGATCGGATTGTCACGCCGTCGCGCTACCTGCTCTGCGAGGGGGGCGGGAAATGAAAACGGCGGCCTGAAGCCGCCGTGCGCATTGACATGAAAAAGGAGCGGGCGTTGTTCAACGGCCCTCGGTGAGGCCGACCGGCAGGCCGCTTTCCCAACCCTTGGGCTTGTTCCACGGACGGCCCGAGGTCTGGGTGTCGGTATCGGTGGAGGCGCAGCCCATGGAGAGGAAACAGGCGGCGGCGAAGGCCGTCGCGCAGAAGATCCGGAATGTCTTGAGAGCGGTGTGCGTTTTCAATTCAGAGCCTTTCCCTGATAGATGACGTCATCGCCTTCGGCGACATCGCCCTGTTTGAATTCCTGGAGGATGTTGGCCACGGCGTAGTCGTCCTCGACGCGGGTGATGCGGGCCTGGCCGAGCACTTCGCTGTCGCGCTTGATCAAGAGGCGGCCGTCCATGAGGACGCCGTGATTGCCGCCCACGTTGAGGACGACGTATTGGTATTTGGGGTCGAAGGCGACGATCTTGCCGGCGAGGCCTTCGGGCAGTTCCTGAGGGCCGGCGGGCTTGAGTTTGATGAGGGTGTTGCGGAGACGGGTGTTGTCGCGGCCGATCACCTCCAGTTCGGTCCGGGTGGTGGCGAGTTCGACCTCGGCCTTGGGCAGACGGTCGCGTTGCTGGCGGACCTTGGCGGCCGTCGTGTTGAGCGCGAACCACTCGGGGCTGTCGGCGATGATGCTCTCGGTCTCCTTCTTGTATTTGGCTTCCTCGGCGGCGTGCATGTCGATGACCGTGGTCATCTGGGCGATCTGTTCCTGCTTGTTGGTGATCTGGAGGGTTACGCTGTACCACTGGTTGGAGACGCTGTCGTGCTCGCCCAGTTTGGCGGCCTCCTCGGCTTCCTTGGCCTTGCGGTCCTGAATCGCCTTGTCGCGGGCGCTTTCCGCCTTGGCGCGGTCGTCCTCGACCTTGTTCTTGCGGGTCTGGACCTTGTCGTGGCTGAGGTAGAGGGATCCGCCGGCGCAGAGCATCGAGAGGATCAGGAAGATTCGAACCATCATGGCTTCAACAGATTGAATGAAATTCGGATTAGAGGCCGCCGTAGATCACAAGGTCGCCTTCCACAGGCTCGTCGTCCTTCCAATCCTGAAGGATGTTGGCGATGGAGTAATCGGCCTCGGCGCGGGTGATCTTGATCTTGCCCAGCAGCGCGCCGTCGCGGCTGATCATCATTTCTCCCTTGGGCTCGACGCCGTGATGCTTGCCGATGTCCAAGACAACGTATTGGTATTTCTGGTCGACCGAGACGATCTTGCCGCGGAGGCCGTGGGGGAGGAGGGGCTTCTTCTCAGGGGGGGCCATCCGGACGATCTGATCGCGCATGCGCTGGTTGTCCTTGGTGACAATGTCGCGTTCGGACTTGGCCGTGCTAAGCGCGCGCTCGACATTGGGCAGCTTGTTCCGGATCCGTTTGATCTCGGCGATCTCCATGTTGAGACCCTTGAAGTCCTGATTGCTGCGACGCGTGGTGTTACGCTCATTCATGGCCGCATTTTCGGCCTGCTGGGCGGCCTGGACTCCGGCCTGGGTCTGGCTTACCAATTGGGCCTGACGTTGGTCCTCCTGTTGCGCCTGGGCCAAGGTCTGCTGGCGGTGGGTGTGGGCGTCTGTGTAGGTGGTCAATCTTCCCTGGGATGCATTGCGCAGTCCGTCTTCCTCGGTCTTCTTGTCATCCGCCGCCTTGTCCAGTCGGAGTTCCTCCTGGATGTGGGCGTTGACCTTGATTTCATTGACCACACCGGTCGCGACGACGACCAAAAGGGTCAAAATCATGGTGATTTTGTAAAGCATCTCTGCAAGTGGTTGAAATTTGGCTCCGGGGAACTTACTGACTGGCCAAGGGGGTGTCAACGGCTGCTTTTGGGCGTAATGGGATGCGCGCAGTTGGAAATGGGCGGCCCGAGCCGCGCCGAAATGACGAAACACCCAACCGTCCAAATTCGAATGAAGTCCGAATGACGAATTCCGAACAACTCGCCGCCAAACGCGCGGAGTTCGATCGATTCGTGGCAGACGAGGTGACGAGGCTCACTTATGGGATTCAGTTTCTGTACTGGGGCTTGGGAGAGCTTGCCGTCCACGGGCGAATGGTGACGTAGCTTGCTGATCATACCCCCGATACCCTCATACCCCGAGGACTGGCTTCGTGTGTTCAGGAGTCCGGGGAGGGAGCCGTCCACAAGTCTGGATTTGATTCCAGTTTCCCAATGAGGGCGGCGTCGGCGGCGGGGAAGCCGAAGTCCGTCAGTTCCTCGCGTCGGATCCAGCGCAGCTCTGCGCAGTCGATGGCTTTGGGGGCGCCTGCGGTCAGGCGGCAGCGAAAGAAGCGCAGATGGACGCATTTTTCGGGATAGGCATGGTCGACGGATTCGATCAACTCCAGGACGTCGACATCGACGGCGATTTCTTCCTGCAATTCGCGTTTCAGGCAGGCTTCGAAGGACTCGCCGGGTTCGCGCTTGCCTCCGGGGAATTCCCAGAGTCCCGCGAGGTGGCCGCCGGCGGGGCGTTGGGTGATGAGGAGTCGCCCGTCGTGGAAGATCAGGCCGGCGGCGACTTCGACCGTGTCGCGTGTTGCGTGTTGCGTGCTGCGTGGCGATGGAGGGTCGGCGGGCATTTTGGGGATGTTATTCGTTGCGAGGCCCAAGGGAGGAGATGGCAAATGGCGGATGGCGGATGCGTCACAAGAACCAAGAACCAAGAACCAAGAACCAGATCACCGTCCGATGCTCTTGTAAATGAAGCCGATCTTTTCCATTTCGGCGGGATTGAAGAGGTTGCGGCCGTCGAACAGGATGGGGTGGGTGAGGTCCTTGCGGGCGCGTTCGAGATCGAGTTCGGTGAACTGCGGCCACTCGGTGGCGATGACGAGGGCGTCGCAGCCTTCGGCGACGTCGTTCATGTCATCGACGTAAGTGACATTGTCCAGGAGGTCTTTCGCCTTTTCCATAGCCTTGGGATCGTAGACGCGAAGTTCGGCCCCTTCGGCCTGCAGGCGTTGGCAGAGATCGATGGCCGGCGACATGCGGACGTCGTCGGTATTCTGTTTGAAGGCGAGGCCGAGCACTCCGATTTTCTTGTCCTTCAGCACCCAGAGGGTGTCGGCGATCTTCTTGACGAAGCGCTCCATCTGGTCGGCGTTGATGTTCTGGACCTCCTTGAGGAGTTTGAAGTCGTAGCCGAGTTCCTCGGAGATCTTGATGAAGGCGCTGAGGTCCTTGGGGAAGCAGCTGCCGCCGAAGCCGAGGGAGGCGTTGAGGAAGCGTCGGCCGATGCGCTCGTCCATGCCGATGCCGTTCGCCACCTCCTGCACGTTGGCGCCGGAGGCCTCGCAGATGATGGAGACGGCGTTGATGTAGGAGATCTTGAGCGCGAGGAAGGAGTTGGCCGCGTGTTTGATCAACTCTGCGGAATTGATGTCGGTGACGATGATCGGCGCCTTGAAGGGCTCGTAGATTTCCGTCATGGCGGCCACCGGGCGTTGGGAGCGGACGCCGACGACCACGCGGTCGGGCTGCATGAGGTCCTCGACCGCGAATCCCTCACGGAGGAATTCGGGATTGCTGACGACGTCAAAGTCCACGCCGGCCTGGTTGTAGCGTTTGATGGTCTCGGCGACCTTGTCGCCGGTGTTGACCGGGACGGTGCTCTTGTCGACGACGATCTTGTAGCCGTCCATGGCGTCGGCGATGTCGCGGGCGACGCGTTCGATGAAGCTGAGGTCCACGGAGCCGTCCGGCTGGGGTGGGGTGGGGACGGCGATGAAGATGACGTCGGAATTCTGGACGCCTTCGGGGGTGGAGTCGGTGAAGGAGAGGCGTCCTTCGGAGACGTTCTTCTTCACCAGGTCGTCGAGGCCGGGTTCGTAGATCGGGATGCCGCCGGCCTGCAGCTGTTTGACCTTTTCCTCGTTGTTATCGACGCAGATGACCTGATGACCGACTTCTGCGAAGCACGTTCCGGTGACCAATCCGACGTAGCCGGTTCCAATAATCGTGATCTTCATTCTATCGATACTTCACCGTGCGCCGTTGGAAAGGCATGTGAGGGAGGCTATTCGGCCGGGGGGGCGGCGGCTCCCGGGGCCGGTTTGGCCTCGGCGGCGGGCGCGTCGGCCCCGGAGTCAGCCTCCGTTTTCGGGGCGGTCGGGGCGGGCGTTGTCGCGGCCGCGGGGATGGCCTGCTGCAGGTTCTGGATTTGCTGTTGCAGCGCCGGGGAGAGCGTGGAGGAGGCGGGAGGGGCGTTGGTGTCTTTGGGCTCCAGTTCGGGGTGGAGTTCGAGAATCTTGGCGCGCTTCTGATGGGCGTCGGAGGTGAAGGCGCCGCCGGTGACCGAGGCAATCATCTGGTCGTAGATGCGGAGGGCCTCGTCGGGTTTGCCGGTGGATTCGAGCAGGTGGGCGCGCGCGAGCTTGGCCTGTTCGGCGACGGGGTCGTTGGGGAAGGACTCGGCGACGGTCTTGTATTCGGCCAGGGCCTGTTCGGCTTCGCCCTTGGCGTCGGCGCAGGCCGCCTTGCCGAGCCGCGCGGTGGGGACATGGATTCCTTCCGGATAGGAGGCCAGGTATTCGTTGAACCGTGTGGTGGCGCCGTCGAAGTCGCCCTCGGCAAAGAGTGCGCCCGCGGCGAGGATCAGGGCGCGTTCCGCAGCGCCGGAGCCGGGATGTTTGTCGATGACGGCGAGGTATTCAGCGGCCTTGGGTTCCTTGCGTTCGCCCTCCTCATCGAGCTGCGCGCCGAGGGCGGCGAGATCGGTGGCGGCCGCGATTTCCGCCTTGCGGTCGCTGTTCTGCGCGGCGGCGACGGCGACGCCGATCACGATCGCGGCGCCGAGCCCGCCCAGCAGTTTGTTGCGGTTCTTTTCCAGCCAGGCCAGCAGATCGAGCTGCTTTTCGGTAAAATCAACTTCTGAACTCATAAAAAAAGGTCGGCTATTCTTCGGAGAGCCATCGAAAAGGCAAGCCCGAAATCGGCTGAAAACCGGGGTTTTTTGCGGGACTTTGCAATCAGTTCATCAAAGCGGTGAAGCGGAGCCCCCGGGAACTGGGGCGGACGCTTTCAAAGCGGAAGCAAAGCATGAACTGTTCGATGATGGCGGCGCCCATGAGCATGACGTCGGCGCGCTCCGGCGGCAGTCCGGGAAGGGCTCCCCGTTGAGCGTAGGTCATGGACCAGAGGCGTTCATTCCAGGAGGCGAGGGTCGCCCGGGAGAGAGGCGTCGCCTCGATGCGGTCGCGTTCGAAATCGTCGGTCTCCAGTTCCATGCGGGCGAGAATGCCGAAGGTCCCGCCGACTCCGATGAGGGGCGGGCTCTCGATTTCCAGGCGGGCGAGCGCGGGGGCGAGTTCCGGGGCGACATGCTGGTTGAGGAAGGCGGCGATGGACTCCCGGCAATGGGCGAGTTCCGCGGGTTGCGGCGGGTTTCCGGGACGGATCTTCTCCAGCCAGCGGACCGTGCCGAGATGAAAGCTTTCACTCCATTGGAGGCGGCCCTTGACGCCGACCGTGCACTCCGTGCTGCCGCCGCCGACATCAATGACGCAGGCGGATTCGGGCGGATCGGCGAGTCCCGCAGTGGCGCCCCGGAACGCCCACCCGGCCTCGTCCCGACCGGAAAGGACCTCCACGGTCAGGCCGGTCCCGGAGGCGATGGCGGCGGTGAATTCGGCTCCATTGCGGGCGTCGCGGGCGGCGCTGGTGGCGATGACCCGGATGGAGGCTGCCTCCAGTTCCCGGGCGCGCTCCTGAAAACCCGCAACGGCTTTGAGGGTGCGCGCGATGGCGGCGGGTTGCAGCAGGCGGGAATCGTAGAATCCCTCGCCGAGGCGGGTCTGTTCGCCGCGTTCCCAGAGCGGGGTCACGGATTGGCCGGCGACCTCGGCGACGAGCAGTTTGACGGAGTTGGTGCCGATGTCGATGACGGCGCGGCGTTGGGCGGCGGCGCTCATTTTCCGGCGACGGCGCGGCGCGCGAACACTGCGGCCCCGACGATCCCGGCGTCGTCCGCCAATTTCGAGGCGACGATGTCGATGTTCTTGCGCACGCCGGGGTGGGTGTATTCCTTTGCCTTGGCGCGGAGGATGGGCAGGATGAGCTCCTCCATCTGCTCGATCATGCCGCCGCCGACCACGACGATCTCCGGGTTGACGACATTGATGAGCGAGGCGATGGCGGCCCCGACCCATCCGGCCGCCTCGCGGATGACGCACTCGACGTAGGTGTCGCCGCGGGCGATGGCCTTGCGGAGGTGGTTGCTCTTGATTTCCTTCAGGTCGGGGCCGGCGAGTTCGGTGAGAAGGGTGGTCTGACCCTTGGCGACATCCCGGCGGATCCGCGCGGCGATGGCGGCTCGTCCGGCCACGGATTCGAGTGAGCCGGGGATCTTGTCGATGCCGGAAGGGCCGCCATAGTGGAGGGTCATGTGGCCGAATTCGCCGGCGCCGCCGTTGAAACCGTTGACCAGTCCGCCGTCGACGATCAGTCCGCCGCCGATGCCCGTGCCGGGATAGATGGCCAGAAGATTCCGGGGCTTGGCGCCGTATTCGACCTCGTGGACGCCGAGCGTCGCGAGGTTGCAGTCGTTGCCGACAAAGACGGGGGCGTTGAGTTTCTTGCGGAGGACGTCCTGCAGGGGCAGGTCGGTCCAGTCGAGGTTGGGCGCGTAGATCACCCGGCCGGTCTTCTCGTCAATGGGGCTGGGGGCGCCGACGCCGACACCCTGGATCTGTTTCCATCCGACATCGGCCTTGGCGGCGGCTTCGCGCGCGCAATCGACGATGCGGTTGATCACGGCGTCCGCGCCTTCGGCCGCGCGGACCTCGGCCTTGGCGCGGGCGAGTCGTTGGAGGCGGTCGTCAAAGACGGCGGCGAGGATCTTGGTGCCGCCGAGATCGACGCCGAGCCAGTATTTTTGGCGTTTGGAGTCGTCGGCCATGGCGGTGGATCAGGAGCCGGCCAGAACGGATTCGATCTTGGCCTGCAGTTCGGCGTTCACCTCGTCCGCCGGGCGCGCGCCATCGACGATGGTGAAGCCGTAGGTTTCCCGGAGTTTCTGGAATTGTTCGGCCATGCGGCGTTGGTATTCGAGGAAGCTGTCGAACATGTCCGAGGTGAGTCCGAGGTCCATGCCGCTTTCCCAGAAGTCGAGGGTGTTGTTCTTGGCGAGGTTGCGTTGGAGGAGTTCCTCCGGGGCCACCTGCAGGTAGAAGACGGCGTCGGGCGCGAGGGCGATGCCGTACATGTTCTTGAGCCAGGCTTCGTCCTGGCCGCGGACGAGGTCGCGGGCCATGAGCGTGTAGATATAGCGGTCAGCCAGGACCATCAGGCCGGCGCGCAGGGCGGGGAGAATCGCGTTCTCCAGCTGGTCGGCGAAGTCGGTGGCGTAGAAGAGGCTGAGCGTTTTCCGGTTGAGGATGTTGCCGTTTTTGGCTTCCTCGAGTTCCTCGCTGACCAGGGTGGATCGTTTCAATCCGACCTGGACGGTGGCGTGACCTGAGGCTTCGAGCCATTCGACCAGGCGCGCGATCTGGGTCGAGCGGCCGGAACCGTCGGCGCCTTCGACGACGATGAGTCTGCCGGTGAGTTTCTCGGGTGTGACTCCGGGGATGCCGTGGCCGTAGAAGCTCTTGGGGGAGGCGGCGGGGACGATGACCCGGCGTTGACCGAGGCTCCGTTTGCGAGATGTGCGTCTGCGAGCGGGCATGGCGTCAACTTTCGGGGGCGGCAAAGGCGGAAAGATCGATCTGGTCGGCGACGAGTTGCCGGACGAGCGCCTGCTGGGGTTCGATCTGCTGGTTGGCGTCGATGACGCGGAAGCCGTAGTCCGAGCTCATCGCCAGGTATTGTTCGAGCATGCGGCCCTGAAAGATCCGAAAGCTCTCGTAGGGATCGGACGAAAGCCGCAGGTCCATGCCGGCCTCAAAGTATTTCAATTGCGGCCGGCCGGAAAGGATGCGCTTGAGGGAGACTTCCAGGTCGGCGCGGAAGAAGAAGGTCATGTCCGGATGGACGGCGAAGTTGTAGATGCCCTCCACCCAGTTCTGGGGGCAGCCGCGGACGACATCGCGGG
>JAYPGD010000152.1:0-2894 GCA_038126655.1 Verrucomicrobiales bacterium | reverse complement strand
TGTAGCCGGCCCGGAGCAGCGGCACCAGCTGGCGCTCGTAGCGGTCGGCGAAATCGGTGGCGTGGATCAGGCTGAAGGTGGTGGGCGTCAGCAGTTCCCGGCTCTTGCCCTTGCTGGTGGCGCTTTTGACCAGGATTGACGAGTTCCACTCGGTGAAGAAGACCTTCAATCCCTGCAGTTCCATCCAGCGTTTGAGGAGGTAGACCTGGGTGGATTTGCCGGAGCCGTCGAGCCCCTCCACGGCAATGAGGCGGCCGGGATAGTTGTGCTTTGCGACGGATTTGTTCACCGCGTCGGAGGCTACGAGGCCGCCTCCTGAAAAGGAAGGGATTTCTGGGCGGGGCCGGGCTCGGATTCGGCGGGCAGGGTCAGATAGAACGAGGCGCCGCCGTCGCTGCCGTTGCCGTTGCGGGCCCAGACCTCGCCGCCGTGCGACTGGATGATGTGCTTGACGATGGAGAGCCCGAGTCCGGTGCCGCCCTGTTCCCGGGAGCGGGCGCGATCGACGCGGTAGAAGCGTTCGAAGATCCGTTCGGTGGCCTCGGGAGGGATCCCGGGCCCCTGGTCCGTGACCGAGAGTTCGGTCAGGTCGCCTCCGGCCGGCTTCGCGGACACCGTCACAGTGCTGTCCTCGCCGCCGTATTTGATGGCGTTGTCGAACAGGTTGAACAGCGCCTGGTGCAGACGGTCGCCGTCCGCGAGGACCTGCGTCGGCTCCGGCGCATCGATGGCAAACGTGACGTTGCGTTTCTCCGCGCGCCCCCTGAGCTCCTCGGCGACGCGGCGGGCCAGGGCGCCCAGGTCGAGCGGGTGGATGTTCAGGACGATCTGGCCCGATTCCAGCCGGGAGATGGTCAGGAGGTCCTCGATCAGGTAGGTGAGTCGGTCGGCGTGTTTCTGGATGGTCTGAAGGAATCTTGGCGCCACCTCGGGATCGTCCTTGGCCCCGTCGATGAGCGTTTCCACGTAGCCTTTGATCATGGACAGGGGGGTGCGCAGTTCATGGCTGACATTGGCGACGAATTCCTTGCGCGTGTTTTCGAGCTGCTTGATCCGGGTGAGGTCGTGGAAGACCATGATGGTTCCCTGGGTTTCGCCCTCCTGGTTGAGATAGACCGTCGCATTGACTTCAAGGACGCGGTTGTTGAGTCCGGGGAGCTCCAGTTCGGCGCCGAGCGCGCGACCGTCGATGATGGCGCGATTGACGATCTCCCGGAGGTCGTTGAGGCGGAAGGCCTCGATCACCGTCATGCCGCGAATGTCGTTGGAGAGGCCGAAGAGTTGTTCGATCGCCTGATTGATGAGGACGACGCGATTCCCACGGTCCAGCAACAGGACGCCCTCGACCATGCTGTCGAACAGGGCCTCCTGCTTGGCTTTCTCCCGTTCGACAATGCGGGCGTTGTCTTCGGTCTGTTGTTGGAGTTCGCGTTTGTTCCGGGCGAGGGCGAGGGAGCTCTGACGGCTGCGCATCCGCCACCAGAGGTTGGATGCGATCAGCGCCGCGGCGAGCAGGATGGTCAGGGGATCCCAGGACATGTCGTGTTCTACCCGACGCCCTCAACGACGGGCGGTCTGGAGCGCGCCGGCGGATGGCCGTCGCGCGGAAGGTCAATCCTCGACAAAGCGATAGCCGACGCCGCGCACGGTGCCGACATAGCGGGCTGCGGAGCCCAGCTTTTCGCGCAGGCGGCGGACATGCGTGTCCACCGTCCGGGTGTCGATGATGTTGTCGTAGTTCCACACATCCTGCAGCAATTGTTCGCGGGTCTGCACGCGTCCCCGTCGTTGGGCGAGGAGGTTGAGCAGTTTGAACTCGGTGGCCGTCAGTTCGATCTGCTTGTCGTTGACGCGCACGATATGCCCGGGGACGTCGATGTAAAGTTCCTTGAACTGGACGATCTCCTGCTTGTCGTCGCCGGCTCCGTCGGCGACGCGGAGGAGCCGTTTGATGCGCAGCACGAGTTCGCGCGGGCTGAAGGGTTTGGTCACATAGTCGTCGGCGCCCAGTTCGAGGCCAAGGATGCGATCGACCTCGGCGGCCTTGGCGGTCAACATGACGATGGGCATGTTGGAGGTGGCGGGGTCGCGGCGGAGGATCTTGCAGACTTCCAGCCCGTCCACCTCCGGCAGCATCAGATCCAGCACGATCAGGTCCGGCAGGATTTCGCGGGCCTTTTTGAGGGCTTCGTCGCCGGCCATGGCTGTCGCCGTGCGAAACCCCGCCCCCCGCAGATTGAACTCGATGAGATCCACCGCATCGGGCTCGTCATCGACTATCAGAATGGTTTTCTTCATGTGTGCGAATGGACACAGATCTCGTCCGGACCGGGACGCATCCTGGGCGGTCGCAGCGGCGTCAATGTGTCGCCCAGGTTACGATGCTGTGACAGCGCGCGTCCGGGGGGGCGATTCAAGGCGCCGATGTTTCTTTTTTCAAAACAAATTGCAGGCAGCCTGGGGGATTTCGGACCCGTGTCGGCGGCGGCGGGCATAGGCGTAGAGGGGATACCAGTAGGCGCGGCAGAGTTCGGCCAGAGCGCGCTCCGCCTGTTCCATGTCCTCGCCGCCGGCGGTGAGGATCACGCTCCAGCGCGTGGTCGTGAATTGCCGCGGCTGCGCGGCGGGATCGTCCTGTGCATCACTCCCGCTCATCCTTCGCCGCGGACTATAGGCGGCGCGGAAGCGGGGAAGCGAGTTGAAAAGGGGGGCGGGAGGAAGGCGAACGTCAAACGTTCAACTCTAAACGTCGAACTCACTTCAAAGGTCCAACGGGCCGGCGCTATGTCGGCCCAGGCCTGCGCAGGAGCTGCAAAAGCAATCCACAAAGGCATGTTGTAGCAGCGTGCTCTCTGTGAGAGCAGTCGATTATTGTCGCATGCTCGTTCTGCTAT
>JAYPGD010000151.1:0-12031 GCA_038126655.1 Verrucomicrobiales bacterium | reverse complement strand
CGTCGCCTGTGTCAGGCGATGGAGTCGCAATGGGCTCACAGAGCCCACACTACAGAAAGGTCCCGGAGGGACGAGAAGAAGGTAGCCGGTGTGTGGAAGGCGCGTCAGCGCCTGGAACCACCGGTATCATCGACAAGATCGTGTTGCGCCCTGAAGGGGCGCGAGAAGCCCGCGGAAACGAGTGACCGTGAGGTTCTACCGCCCCAGCCAGGGCGGAGGCGCCATAGGCCGTGAATTCCGGCGGTTCTACCGCCGACTGCCACCTTGGCGTCCCTCCGGACTTTCATTGAGCCACCCTCCTTTAACCGCGCACGAAATCGATCGCGTGCCCAAGGCGGGATTGCCCGCCGGTCCCGCGCGGGATAGCTTTGCGGCCATGAACCGTCGCGCGTTTTTCAGGACCTCCGCCATTTCGATGGCCGCCTTAGGCATCACGAAAACACGGATGTTCGCCGATTCCTCAGACGTCCCGGGCTACGCGTATCGCCGGCCGTCGTTTCCTGCGGGCAGTCGGTTGGTGTTCATCGGGGATTCGATCACCGACATGAAGTGGGGGCGCAATGAGAAGGATCGGAACCACTACCTGGGGCACAGCTTCGTCTACCTGATCGCCTCGCGTCTCGGCGTGGACATGCCGGAGGCCAAACTGGAATTTTTCAATCGCGGCAAGAGCGGCAACAAGGTCGCGGATCTGAAGGCGCGCTGGCAGAAGGACGCCATCGACATGAAGCCCGATGTTCTCACCGTGTTGATCGGCGTGAACGACGTGAGCCAAAGCCGCGGTAAGGGTGTGGATCTGAAGCAATGGGAAGCCGACTATCGCGACATCCTGGGACGCAGCCGGAAGGCGAATCCGAAGTTGCGGTTGATCCTGATCGATCCCTTCTTGCTGCGGGTCGGTCGGTTGCAGCCGCGGGAGACCTGGGACTATTGGCGCGGATTGATCGACAGGCAGCGGCAGATCGTGGCGCAATTGGCGAAGGACTTCGACGCGGTGCATGTCCGGACGCAGGAGATCTTTGATCGCGCGGCCGAGGAGGCTCCGCCGGAACACTGGATCTGGGACGGCGTGCATCCCTTGCCCCAGGGGCACGAACTCATCGCGCGCAATTGGCTGCAACAGGTCAGCGCCCGTTGGCCGGCGAGATAGAATCGGCCAATCAAGGCATGAAACGCCGGGTCGCGCTCATCGTTGAAACGTCCAGCGGCTATGGCCGTCGGGCGCTTGACGGCATCGTCCGGTTCATGAGGACGCATGACGACTGGTCGGTGTTTCTCGAGCAGCGCGATCTGGTCAAGAAGCCTCCGACCTGGCTGTCCAGATGGGACGGCGACGGCATCATCTCGCGCGCGACGACGCCGGAGTTGATGGACGCCGTGACGGCTTTGGGCGTGCCGTTCGTTGAACTGATGGACCGCGAGGAGGAGACCTCGCGTCCGCATGTCAGGTCGGACGATGAGGGGATCGGGCGCCTGGCCGCGGATCACCTGTTGGAACGCGGCTTTCGGAGTTTCGGGTTCTGCGGCTTCAAACGCGAGGCGTGGTCGGATCGCAGGCGCGAGGGATTTGTCGGCCGGATTGCCGAGGCGGGATTCGATTGCGAGGTCTACGCGTCGCCATGGCATGGCGCTGGCACGCGGTCCTGGGGAGTTGAGCAGGAACGCCTCGCCGGCTGGCTGGGCGGACTGCAGAAACCACTGGCGATCATGGCGTGCAACGACATCCGGGCGCAGCATGTCCTGGACGCGTGTTCCAATGAGAACCTTTCCGTGCCCGAGGAGGTGGCGGTTATTGGCGTGGACAACGACGATTTGCTATGCCGCGTCTGCTCGCCTCCCTTGTCGAGCGTGATCTCCAACGCGGAGGGCGTCGGGTATCGGGCGGCGGAGTTGCTGGCAGATCTCATGAAAGGGCGACCGGCTCCGGAGGGTTCGGAGATGATCCCGCCCGTCGGCATCGCAACGCGACAATCGACGGACGTGGTTGCGATCGACGATCCGGTCATCGCCCAGGCGTTGCGGTATATTCGGGAGAACGCGTGCCGCGGCATCGGGGTCGACGACGTTGTCGAAAATGCGCCGCTGTCGCGCAGCACATTGGAGCGGCGCCTGCGGCAGCATCTCGGACGCACGCCGCAAGAGGAGATCCGCGTGGCGCAGATCAAGCGCGCGCGGGAATTGCTGGCGACCACTGATCTGCCGGTGGAGGAGATTGCCGGACTGGTCGGTTTCGAACATCCCGAATACATGCATTTCGTCTTCAAGAAACTGACAGGAACCACGCCGGGGGCCTTTCGGAAGCAGGCGCAGCCTCAGAAGCTGTCTGACAAAATATCTTAGGAGAAAGACGCGGGGGCTCATTGCCGGCGGACTGGGCGTCCGTATTCTGTCGAGTCTTGAAGGAATCGCTGTTTCGCGGTTGATTAATGGCTGTGCAACCGCCGGTGACTCGTGGAAGGAACGGCTTCGACTGGCGGTTCCCGGCAGGATCAGAAAAGGAAACGCATGAAAAAGAAACTGACACTCATGGTCTGCGGCGGGTTGCTCGCGGTCGCGGCGCAGGCCCAGGAAATCGTCGATGAATGGCGCTACACATTGCGGAAGCCCGCGAAGGACTGGCCGGCCGCGGCGTTTGACGATTCGTCGTGGCAGAAGGGTTTTGGCGGATTCGGCGAGCGCAGCACGCCCGGGGCGCGCGTCGGCACGACCTGGCGCACTCAGAACATCTGGCTGCGCAAGTCGGTGAGCCTGTCCGCGGTCCCCGGCAAGCCGGCGCTGTTGATTCACCACGACGAAGACGCCGAGGTCTTTGTGAACGGGCAGATGGTCGCCGAGTTCAAGGGGTATGTGTCGAACTACAAGGTTGTTCCCATCGGTGCGGACAAGCGTTCCGCCTTGAAGAAGGGAGCGAACACGATCGCCGTGCATTGCCGTCAGACGACCGGCGGGCAGTTCATCGATGCGCATCTCGTGGATGCGGACAACGTCCCGAAATTGCCCAAGCCGAAGCGCGGCACGAAGCCCTTCGTTTCCGAGTTGATCACCAAGTGGGGCGAGGGCGTCACGGCCGAGAATGCCTGGACGGAATACCCGCGGCCGCAGATGCGTCGCGACAAGTGGACGAATCTCAATGGCAGGTGGGATTACGCGATCACGCCGGCGAAGCAGAAGGAGGCGCCGACGAAATGGGCCGGGAAGATCCTGGTGCCCTTCAGCCTGGAATCCAGACTGGGCGGCGTGCAGCGGTTGCTGGATTCCGAGGAGGCGCTTTGGTATCGGCGCACATTTGAGGCGAAGCGCAATCCGAAGAAGCGGTTGTTGCTGAATTTTGAGGCGGTCGATTATCGCTGCGAAGCGTTCGTGAATGGGCAGTCCGTCGGCAAACACCAGGGCGGCAATACGCCGTTTTCCTTCGATGTCACCAAGGCGCTCAAGGACGTCGGGAATGAGCTGATTGTCCGGGTGGAGGACGACACCGAGGAGTTTCAGCTGCGCGGCAAGCAGACGCTGACGCCGCGTGGCATCTGGTACACGCAGGTGTCGGGCATCTGGCAGACGGTGTGGCTCGAGGAGGTTCCGGTTTCATGGATCGGTCGCGTGAAGACCGAGCCCAAGATGAACGGCGACATCAACCTGATCGTTGATCACCACGGCCTGGCCTCCGTTCCGCTGAATTTCGAAGTCGTGGCCTCGCTGAATGGTCGCGAGGTGGCCCGGACGAAGTCCGACGCTCCGGGCATGTCCCTGCAGATTCCCAAACCCCGGCTCTGGTCCCCTGATTCGCCCACCCTCTACGACCTCGAAGTCCGCCTCAACGACGACGTGGTCCACTCCTATGTCGGCATTCGCGAGGTGGGCAAGGCGAAGGACGCCGACGGTCATTGGCGGTTCACCCTGAACGGGAAGCCGATCTTCCATTGGGGGCCGCTGGACCAGGGTTGGTGGCCGGATGGCTTGCTGACCCCGCCTTCGGATGAAGCGATGGCCTGGGAGATCGGTTGGCTCAAGGAGGCGGGCTTCAACATGATCCGCAAGCACATCAAGGTGGAGCCGCGGCGTTATTATCATCATTGCGACAAGCTCGGCATGATGGTCTGGCAGGATCATGTCAGCGGCGGCCCGAACCCGAAGTGGACCCGCCTGCAACCGAATCCCGGGGACGCCAAGTGGCCCGACAAGGAACACCGGCAATTCATGCTGGAACTCGATCGCATGATCACCTCCCTGGAGAGCCATCCCTCGATTGTCAGCTGGGTTCCCTTCAACGAAGCCTGGGGGCAGCATCGCACGGTTGAGGTCGGCAAGTGGACGAAGAAGCGCGACGCCAGCCGCGCAATCAACATTGCGAGCGGCGGCAACTTCTGGCCGGTCGGCGATGTGCTGGACCATCACGCCTATCCGCATCCGTCGTTCCCCTTCGATCTTGGCAAGGGCGGTCGCTTCGACGGGTTCATCAAGGTGATGGGCGAGTTTGGCGGCCATGGCTACCCGGTGAAGGGCCACCTTTGGGACGCCGATCGTCGCAACTGGGGCTATGGCGGTCTGCCCAAGAATGAGGCCGAATACAAGGAGCGCTACCTCACCTCGATCAAGATGCTGAATGACCTCCGCGCCAAGGGCATCGCCGCCGGCGTCTACACGCAGACCACCGATGTTGAGGGCGAAATCAACGGCCTGATGACCTACGACCGCAAGGTGATCAAGCTCCCGGCCAAGGACCTGGCCAGGATTCACCAACAACTCTTCAAGCCGGTGGCCATGGCTGACAACGCGGACCAATTCCCCAAGGCGGCGTTCCGCGAGGTGAAGACCGACCGCAAGCCCGGCCCGGTCATGGACGCGAAGACCATTCGCGCCGGACTCAAGTCCCACGATCGCGCGCTTTACATCAAGGCCGGCTGGATCCGGGATCCTTACATCACTCTGGGGCCGGACGATTATTACTACCTCACCGGCACGCAGCCGCGGGAGGGCGATCCACGCGAGGCGAAGAATCCTTACAACATCGGCTTGGGCGATGAGAGCATCGTGGGACATCAGGTCCGCGCCTGGCGCAGCAAAGACCTGATCGAATGGGAGAACCTGGGCCCGATCTTCACGGTCGATGACACGATGAAGGCGAAGAAGGGGAAGAAGATTCCCAAGCGTCTGATCTGGGCGCCGGAAGTGCATTGGATGGGCGACCGCTGGGCCCTGGTGCATTGCCCCAAGGCTCATTCCAGCCTTGCGTTGAGCGCCGGAAAGGAGCTCAAGGGCCCCTGGACGCATCCGATGAACGGCGGCATGAAACCTCGACATGATCCCTCGCTCTTCACCGACGATGACGGAACGGTCCACCTGCTCTGGGGCAACACCTTCGTCGCGTCGTTGAGCAGGGATCTTTCAAGCTACACTTCGGACCCGGTCCGCATCGATCCCTCCGGCAGTCGTCCCGGCCCGGAGGGCAAGCCCATCAACCGCATCGGCCACGAAGGCGCGACCATGCTGAAGGTCGGCGGCAAATACGTGCATCTCGGCACGGCATGGTCCACTGACCAGGGACGCAAGGGCTCCTACAATCTCTACTACTGCGTCGCCGACAGAATCACCGGCCCCTACGGTCCGCGAAAATTTGCCGGCCGCTTTCTCGGCCATGGCGCGCCGTTCAAGGATCGGGAAGGCCGGTGGTGGTGCACGGCGTTCTTCAACGCCAATGTCCCACCCGTCCCGCGGAAGGGCATCCGGAATCGCGACCTCGGTGAGAACGCCCAGACCATCAATGAACAGGGCGTCACCATCGTCCCGCTGGACGTCCGGATGCTGGACAATGGCGAGGTCCACATCCGCGCCAAGGATCCGGACTACGCGTCGCCGGGTCCGGACGAGGCGCAGAAGAAGTTCTGAGCGCGAGCCTTTCGCTCCGAGTCGCATGAATAAGCCGTCGTCCGTCATCCTCGGTTGGACTGCGCTCCTCCTCCTGTTGTGCATCGCCACGTCTCCGCGTGAGGTTTGCGGCGTTGAACCCGTCTTCAACCGCGAGCCGCTGGCCTCGAAGCCCTTCGCCGAATTGCCGCTGGCCGCGATCGAGCCGCAGGGCTGGCTGCGCGACGAACTCAGACGCATGGCCGGCGGCATGACCGGCCATCTCGACCTCTGGTATCCCGAGGTCTGCGGGCCGCGCAATGCCTGGCTCGGCGGCGACGGCGACACCTGGGAACGCGGCCCCTACTGGATCGACGGCCTCTACCCGCTCGCGAAACTGTTGGGCGACAAGGCTCTTGAGGCCAAGGCGATGCAATGGATCGAATGGACGCTCGCGAACCAGCGCGACAACGGCCAGATCGGCCCGAGGGAACTGCAGGACCGCACACAACCGCCGCCGCCCGGCGCGCAGATTCTCAAGCCCGACGACTGGTGGCCCCGCATGGTCATGCTCAAGATCCTGCAACAACATTACCTCGCGACGGGCGACCAACGCGTGATCGATTGCCTCACCCGCTACTTTCGCTTTCAGCTGAAGGAACTTCCGAAGCGCCCCCTCCACGATCCGGACAATCCCGCCAGCGGTTCCTGGTGGGCCGCGCAGCGCGGCGGCGACAATCTCATGGTTCTCCTCTGGCTCTACAACGTCACCGGGGACAAATTCCTGCTCCAACTCGCCGACCTGATTCACGAGCAGACGGTGCCGGTCACGCAGTGGTTTCTGCCGGGAGCAGACAACTGGATCCGCCGCCGCGCCGACCAGGGGGACGCCCTGCATTGCGTCAACCTCGCGCAGATGATGAAGACCCCGGTCATCCGTTGGCAGCAGGATCAGGATTCCAGCCATCTCGAAGCGGTGGAGAATGCCTTCCGCGACATCCGGACGTTTCACGGCCAGCCCCACGGCCTCTACGGCGGTGACGAACACATGCACGGCGACGCCCCGGACCGCGGCTCGGAACTTTGTTCCGCCGTGGAGATGATGTTCTCGTTGGAGACCATGTTCGAGATCACCGGGAACCCGGTCCACGCCGACCGCCTGGAGCGCGTCGCCTACAATGTCCTGCCGACCCAATGCACGGACGATCATTGCGGCCGGCAGTATTTCCAACAGGCGAACCAGGTCCAGTGCACGATCGGCGATCGGGACTTCTTCAACGACAACGGCGACCGCGTCGTCTACGGCCTGTTGCAGGGCTATCCCTGCTGCACCTGCAACCTGCATCAGGGTTGGCCGAAGTTTGCCCAGCGTCTCTGGATGGCCTCGCGGGACGGCGGCCTGGCCGCTGTCGCCTACGCGCCCTCATCGGTCACGGCCATGGTCGGCGACGGCGTCGGGGTCACCCTGACCATGGAGACGGGCTACCCTTTCAAGGAACGCTCCGCCATCGCGGTGGATTGCGCGAGGCCCGTGGAATTCCCGCTCCACCTGCGGATTCCGGGTTGGGCGCACGACACGGACATCAGCGTCAATGGCGAGCGTCTGCCGCGCCCTGAAGCGGGCACGATGCACGTGGTGAAAAGGCGTTGGCAGAAGGGCGACCGGATCGCGCTGCGGTTCCCCATGCCGGTGCGCAGTTCCACCTGGTTTTCGCGTTCCAAGGCCGTGGAGCGCGGCCCCCTGGTGTATGCCCTGGACATTGAGGAGGACTGGAAGGAAATCGTTGGCGGGCGGCCCGAGGGCGCGACGGAGCAAGCCATGCATCGCGGTCATTTTGAGGTCCGGCCGAAGTCGCCATGGAACTACGCGTTGATCGGCCCGGAGGCCAATCGCCCGGATGGAAAGATCAGAATCGAGGTTGCGAAGGAGATTCCGGCGAATCCATGGACGCGTGATTCCGCGCCGGTGAAGCTGAAGGCCCACGGGGTGCGGCTTCCCTACTGGACGATCAACAGGAACTCCGCCGCCCATCCGCCGCTCAGCCCCGCGCCGCGACCGGACGAGGTGAAAATGGAGGAGATCACGCTGATTCCCTACGGCTCGACCACGTTGCGCATCGCGGCCTTTCCTTGGCTGCGGCGCGAGGATCTCCCCAATATGGGCAGGACCGGGCCGCCGGTGAAACTGCGCCATGCCGCCGCTCGCGCCTCCCACACCTGTCCTTCCGACTGGCTTGACGCCGTCCGGGCGGATCGCGTCCCCCATTCGTCCGCCGACACAAACATCCGTCGTTGGACGAGTTGGCCGCAGCGCGGACGTCCGCAATGGATCGAGATCGATCTGGGCGAACCGACCGAGGTGAGGAGTTTCGGCGTGTATTGGTTCGATGATCGCCGCGGCGTCCGGTTGCCGGCCGCTTGGCATCTCGAGACGCGCGCGAACGGGAAGTGTACGAAGGCGGAGCCGAAAGCGGGGGGCGATCATCCGATTCGGGAGCACGCGTTCAGCGAAGTGATCCTGCGCGCCCCGGTCCGGGCGGACGGTTTACGCATCGTCATGAAGCCGGCGCCGGAAAAATGCGTGGGCATTCTGGCCGCCACTTTGAACAAGCCCGGCCGCGCCGCTTTGAATCCGGAGAAACGGGCCGCGCTGGCGGGCAAGCCCAGCTTCGTCTTCTTCATCACCGATGACATCAGCCCGGACGACCTCGGCATCTACGGAAACAGGTTCGTGAAGACGCCGAACCTGGATCGCCTCGCAAAGCGCGGCCTGGTCTTCGACAACGCGTATCTGACCATCAGTTCCTGCTCGCCCAGTCGCTGCTCGATCATCACCGGGCGTTATCCGCACAACACCGGCGCGCCGGAGCTGCACTCGCCCCTGCCGGCCGATCAGACCACCTTCGTCCAGATTCTTCAGCAGGCCGGCTATCACACCATTCTCTCCGGCAAGAACCACATGGCGCCGCCGGCGCAGCTCGGCTTCGATGTCAGCACCAACAGCAAGCCCGCCGGCGCGGAAAACTGGGTGGCGCATCTGCGCGGGCGGCCGAAGGATCGGCCTTTCTTCGCCTGGTTCGCCTCGCACGACGCGCATCACCCCTTTACCCCGGACGACAAGGCTCCGCGCTACGATCCCGGGAAGGTCCCGGTTCCTCCGATGATGTTCGACGGACCGCTCACCCGCGAGGAACTGGCGGGCTATTATCACGAGGTCAGCCGGTCGGATCACTATGCCGGCGAACTCATGAAGGAACTGGAGCGTCAGGGCATCGCCGACAACACCTGGTTCATCTACTGCTCGGACAACGGCCGCCCCTTCCCGCGCTGCAAGACCTACCTCTACGAGAGCCGCATTCGCACCCCGTTGCTGGTTCTCGGCCCCGACGTTCATCGTGGACGCACAGATTCCCTGGTCAGCTCCATCGATTTCTCCGCCACCTTCCTCGAACTCGCCGGGCTGAAGCGGCCGAAGAGCATCCAAGGCGTCAGCTTCGTGGAAGTCCTGAAAGACCCGCGGGCCCGCGTGCGCGACGTCGCCTTCGCCGAGCGCAACTGGCATGTCTACCGGGCGCACGAACGCATGGTCCGCGCCGGCGACTGGCTTTACATCCGGAACGCCTGGCCGCAGAACCACAACGTCAGCGGAGAGAGCGCCTGCTACGAGTTTGGCGCGGCGAAGGAACTCTGGGCCGCGGCCGAGGCCGGCAAACTCAGCCCCGCGCAGGCGCTCCTCACCCGCGCGCCGCAACCCGCCGAACTGCTCTTCAACGTCGAGGACGACCCGCGTCAGTTCGCCGACCTCGCGAAGTCCGCCAAGCATCGCGACACGCTCAATCGGATGCGCGCCCTGTTGAAGAAGTGGAGCGACGAAACCGGCGACAGCATCCCGGCCAACCCGACGCCCGACCGCCAACCCCTCCACGAGCGCGTGAACAAAACTCCGCCCCGAGGCGACCTCCCCGGCGCTGACCGCAACGCCCCCGCCATCGACCGCCCCGGGCCGACGAGGTTGGAAGCAGACCCAATCGCTCAATCCACAGAATGAAAACACGCACACTTCAGTTCATGACTCTGGCGATTCTCTGCGCCACGCATGTGGGCGGCGCGGACGTCGCATCCGGGCCGCTTCCGTCGAATCAGTTCGTCAATCCGATTGCGGAGGGCGCCGATCCATGGGTGGTTCGCGACCCGAATGCGGATCGCTATCTCTGGTGTCTGTCGGAGGGCAATCGCGGCATCGCCATTCACGCGGGCAAACGCCTCACCGCGCTGGGCGGGAAACACATCGTCTGGAGCGCGCCGGAAGCAGGCCCGGTTTCGCGCGAAATCTGGGCTCCGGAACTCCATTTTCTCGACGGTCGCTGGCATGTCTATTTCGCCGCCTCCGACGGGAGGAACGCGAACCACCTCGCCTACGTGTTGGTTTCCAGGACGTCCGATCCGCTGGGGGATTACGACCTGCACGGTCCGCTTGAAACCGGCGACCGCGCCGGGAAACCGATCTGGGCAATCGACATGACCGTGCTGGAGCGCGAGGGGCGACGATTCGCCCTCTGGTCCGGTTGGGACGAGCCGGGCAGCGACCGGCAGTTCCTCTATGCCGCGGCCATGAAGTCGCCGACCGAGATCGTTCCGCCGCGTGTACGCATTTGTTCCAATGACGACTTCCCTTGGGAGTTCACGCTGGACGGAGGCAAGGGGAGGGGACTGCACGAGGCGCCCCAGGTTCTGAAGACCGACCGGCGGACGTTTGTGACCTATTCCTGCGGCGCGTCGTGGAAACCCACCTATAAATTGGGACGACTGGAACTCACCGGGCGCGATCCGCTCGACCCCCAATCCTGGGTGAAGCACGACCGTCCCGTCTTTACCTCGACCGACCGGACCTTCGGAGTGGGGCATTCCTGCTTCGTCCCTTCGCCTGACCGTTCCCAGCTTTGGCATGTCTTTCACGCCAAACGCGACCGGAACGACGGTTGGCGGCGCGGGGTTTTCGTCCAGCCCATGGAAATCGGAGAGGACGGAGCTCCGAAGTTCTTTCGGCCGGTCGCGCCGGGCGAACCACTGAAGCGTCCGGCGGGCGAGCCCTTGTTTCCCAAGGCCGGGTTGCCGATGGAGTCGGCGCTGGATGTGGATGCGGGCGCGGATTGGAGTCTTTATGGACATCATCAACGGATCGTCTTCACCGACAAGGGCCTCCATCTGGGCGGGACGCCCAACGATCCGATCAATGACTACCGCTGCGGCGAGAAGGTCATGCTCGATCGCATCGTGCCGGACGACCTGCGCGTTGAGGTCCGCATCGAATTTCGCGATGGGCGGGAGAGTCGGGATGCGGGCATTGTCTTTCGCGCCACCGGGCCCGCAGTCGGATTCGACGCGCAACGCGGCTACTTTGTCGGCGTCATCCCGCGAACCGGTCTGCTCGTCTTCGGCCGGACCGACGGTCGCAACTGGACGGAACTGGCCCGCGCCCAAACGGCGATCGATCCAGCGAAACCGCAGCGCCTCGCCGTCGAAGTAAAGGGAGCCCGCTTCACCGCCTTCCACAACGGGAGGCGGGCGTTGGTCGCGGAAGACGCTGCCTACCCCCGCGGGCGCGTCGGGCTTCGCGTGGTCAACACTCACGCGGTCTTTCAAGAATTCAGCGTCACCGATTTCACCGAATGAAACATCCGCTTCTCTCCCTGATTGCGGCGGCGACGCTGCTTGCCGCGAGTCCGCTCTCCGCCGCGACGAACCGTCCCAATATCGTCGTTATTCTCGCCGACGATCTGGGCTACTCGGATCTCGGTTGCTACGGCGGGGAGATCGAGACGCCGCATCTCGATGCATTGGCCGGGAACGGAGTTCGCTTCACCCAGTTCTATAATACTTCGCGCTGCTGTCCCTCAAGGGCGAGCCTGTTGACTGGTCTATACCAGCACCAGGCGGGGATCGGCCACATGGTCTATGGGGAATGGGGGACCGGCTATCGCGCGAACCTGGTCGAATCGGTCGCGACCTTCGGGGAAGCGCTGGGCGGGGCCGGCTACCAGACGATGATGTCGGGCAAATGGCACGTCGGCCACACCGATCCCGACGCCCGGCCCGAAGTGCGCGGATTCGAACGATTCACCGGCATCTACGCCCATGTGGACAGCTATTGGAAGGTGCTCAAGTACTGCGACATCTATCGCGACCAGGA
>JAYPGD010000150.1:10528-12056 GCA_038126655.1 Verrucomicrobiales bacterium | reverse complement strand
GGTTTCACCCGTCCGGGGATCCCAGACGACGGCCTTGTCGTCGGACGGGAAGACGACAAGCAGCCGGCTGTCGATGGTGAACTGCGTTGCCAGGATCATGCCGGCGTGTTCGAGCGAGGCCAGTGGTCCGTCGCCGGTCTGGGCGTTCCAGGTGTGGACGAAGCGTCCGCTGACCGTGGCGATCAGGCTGCCGTCGGGACTGAAGAAGGCGCGGTCGATCGGGGCCGGATGGACCAGCGGGCGCGCCGCGACCGAGCCTGAGGCGGCGTCCCAGATTCTCGCGGCGCGGTCGCCGCCGACGGTCAGGATGCGGTTGCCCGCCGGGTTGAAGGAGGAACTCCAGACGCCCACCTCGTGGCGGAGCGGTCCGGCGACGGGTTTGCCGGTCGTGGCGTCCCGGATCCAGGCGGCTCCTCCGGCCGGGAGGATGGCGGTCCGGCCGCCCTGCTCGACGGACTTCAGTTCATTGGCGCAGACCGCGACTTTTGTTCCGTCCGGACTGAACGCGAGGTGCTCGATGCGGTTGGAATGGTTCAACGTCACGGGCTGGAGGCCGGGCGTTTTCAGGTTCCGGACGTGCGCGGTCGTGGAGCCGGCCGGGGACGGGGCGATCAGGGCGATCCGGGTTCCGTCCTGGCTGAGCGCCATGGCTTCGCTGTTGGGCGCCGCCGGAATGGGGGGATGCAGGGTCAATGCGAAGCTGCGGTCGGTGAGCGCGGAGATGAGGCGTGTGACAGCGGCCGCATTGTCCGGCGAGCGGCGAACCAGGTCGGCGAGGATGGCGACGCCGCGATTGGCGTTGTCGGCGTCGAAGGCCCGCTCCGCGAGTTCGAACTGCAATGGGTCGACAATCTGGCGGGCGTCGCCCAAGGCGCTGACTCGGGCGGTCTCCGCGCGGCGGGAGTCCTCAACGGCCTTCTTCAGTTGTTCCTCCAGGCGTTGGGCGTTCTCCGCATTGGAAGCGGCTTCGGCGCGGAGGCTTTCGATGGCGTCTTTTGAGGCCTGCCTGTTTTCGCCGGCCTCCTGTCGGGCGCGGGCAAGATCTGCCTGTTGTTTTTGTGCGATTTCGTTCGCCTGCTGCGCCGTGACCAGGGCGCGCTCGGCTTCCTCCTGTTGTCGTTGCGCGCGCGCTTGGGCCTCAGCCGCCTGACGCCTCTGGTTTTGCAGGTTGATTCCGAGCGCGGCGACCAGCGCCGCGAGAATGCCGGCGGCGATCCAGGCGGTCCTCGCGGAAGGCAAGGCGCCGGACTTGGAGGTTTCGGAATGGGGCATGCTGGGATTAGAACGTAGGCGCGGCGGCCAAAGTTTCGCGTGAAACTGTCCGGATTTCCGGGAGCAATCAGTGAGCCATGTGTTTCCGAAGGAACGGCAGCATGGCGGCGTAGGCTGACTCGATGTCTTCCCGTCTGGCTCCGGCGAGGCCGTGCTCGCCGTTCGTGACCGAGATCAACCGATGTTCCACGCCCAGCCGTTTGAATTGCTCGGCCATCATGACGGATTGCTCGTGGGGAACGTCGGTATCTTCCGT
>JAYPGD010000150.1:0-10518 GCA_038126655.1 Verrucomicrobiales bacterium | reverse complement strand
TCTCAGGGTCGTGTCCGGAAACGTGCTTCGGCCAAAGGCCGGTTTGTCGGCAGTATTGGTAAAAGGCGCCGCCGTCGCCCTTGCGATCGCGGGCGTTGGCCACGGGCGGGCCGGCCAGGACGGCCCGGGCCTGGGCTTCCGTCATTGAGGAGCGTCGATGACGCGCGTGCGGGCTGGGCTGGCTGTACCAGGGGCCGATCAGATCGCCGTAGCCCCAGAAGCTGACAATGACATCGGGCGGGGGCTGAACGCGGAACCCGGAGGTCAAGGCCAGGCAACCACCCGCCGAACCGCCGATCACCGCAATCTTTGAAACGTCGGCGTTGAAGCGCGCGGGGCCGTGTCGGCGGATCCATTTGAACGCGTCTTCGAGGTCCTCGATGATCCGCGGCAGTTTCGTTTCCGGCGCGAGACGATAGTCGATCGAAACCAGGGCGAAGCCGGCGTTGAGCACATCCTTTTTGACCCGGCCGCTGACGCCCTGCCGGCCGCCATTGATCAGCGCGCCCCCGTGAATCCAAACCGCGACCTTGCGCGGGACCTGGTCGTCCGCGCGATGGACGTCGAGCTTGATCTCAAGATCCCCGACCCGCTTGTAGGTGAAGGTCTGGGTGGTGATCCTGGGTTGGGCTCCGAGGCTTCCTAGCGGCGGTTGAATGAAACCGGCCAACAATGAAAGAGCAACGATCTTGAGGGGGCGAGGGGCGGCGGCGAACATGCGGACACTGTATTCGACATGCGGGCGTTGGAAAACTTGGAATCAAGAAATTGCTCGACCCCGGCCCGGTTGCGACAAGGATGGGCGCTTCAATGAATCTGGAAACTGCCGATTATGAAGTGGTGCCGACGCGTCGCGGCGTGCGTCTGGAGCAGAATGGCGCGGCGTTGAGTGAGTTGTGTCGTGAAGCCGGGCCGACGGACAGCGTGTTCGATGTGTTGGCGGCGGCGGCGCATGTGTTGTCGCCGGAGCGCGGCTTTGCGCTGTTGGGATTCGCCGGCGGCGGCATGGTGGCTCCCTTGCGCGCCATGGGCGGAGCTCAGTCGATAGATGCCGTGGACCTGGATGCGCGCGGGCATGCCGTCTTCCGCGAGCATGCCGGAGACTACGCCGGGGCGGTGCGGTTTCACCACGCCGATGCGGCGGCATGGCTGGCGGCGTCGACGGAGAGCTTTGAGTTGATTATGGACGATCTTTCGATACCGACCGAGGACGACGTGGTGAAGCCGGAGATTTCCCGGACCACGCTGCCCGGTATGATCCGGCGGCGCCTGGCGTCCGGCGGTTCCGTGGTGACGAATGTGTTGAGCGAAAAGGGGCGCACGTGGGCGGAGGTCACGGAGCCGGTTATTGCGGGTTATCCGAGGGCGCATGCCGTGGCCCTGGAGGAGTTTGCCAATCGCATCGTGTTGGCGGGCGACCATGAGCGCGACGCCCGGGAGCTTTCACGGGACCTGCGACGCGCGCTGAGGCGGATCGGGTCGAGCCAGGCGGAAGCGATGCGGGTGGAGACGCTGGCCGGATGAGACTGGCGGGGCGCTATGAAATTGCCAGAGCGCGCATTTGAGCTATGTTGCCGGCCCTTGAGTTTGAGTGAAGCCATGAGACGAAAGACGTATATTCTGGGAGTCGCAGCGGTCGTGTTGGCGGCGGTTTGGGGCGTTGGCTGCAAGAAGCCGCCCACGCCGCAGCAGAAGAAGCTGCTGGCGGCGCATGAGGCCCCGCGCACGCCGCTGGAGAAGTTGAAGGCCAAGGCGAAGGCGGAGGAGGAGGCGCTGAAAGAGAAGGGCACGAACATCGCGCTGGAGGCGACGGTGGAACTGGCGAAGACCTACGAGAAGGGTTCCAAGGAGCTGGTTCTGGAGCCGGATTTTTATCGTGCGGGGTTGCTCTACAAGCGGGCGGCGGGGCAGGGGGACGCCTATTCCCAGAACCGGATCGGCGTCATGTTCGAGATCGGGCAGGGGCTGAACATCGTCCGCAACTACGCCAAGGCGGCGGAATGGTATCAGCAGGCCGCCGATCAGGAACTGCGCGACGCCGAGACCAATATCGCCTTCCTTTATGAAAAGGGCCGGGGCGTGGAGCAGAATCACGTCACCGCCGCGGAGTATTATCTCAAGGCGGCTCAAAAGGGCGAGCCGTTCGCCCAGTTTCATCTGGGTTTGCTCTATGAACTTGGGCGGGGCGTCCCGCGCAACGACGCGGACGCGGCGAAGTGGATCCTGCTTGCCGCGGAAAGCGGGTTGATCGACGCGCAGTTCAAGTTGGCGACCATGTACGAAGAGGGGCATGGCGTGGACCGGAACGTCTCGGAGGCGATGCGCTGGTATGAGCGTTCGGCCCGGCAAGGGCATATCGACTCCCAACTCAAGATCGCCTTGCTCCGTTTTGCCGGCAAGGATGTCAAGAAGGACGATGTCGAGGCTTACAAGTGGGTGAACATCGCCGCGGCGAACGGCAGCGCCAAGGCGCGTCAGCTCCGCACCCTGTTCGCGGAGGGCATGACCAAGGAGCAGATCGATTTCGCGCAGAAACGGGCGACGGAATTTGAGCCGAAAAAGGTCGAGACCAACGCGGCGCGCGGCCGGGACATGCCCCTCTGAGGCTGGCGGGCATGCCTTCGCATGAGTCCAATCGCGACAGCCTCACCGATGTAGCGTCGGCTGTGTCAGCCGAAAAGCGGAACGATCATGCGACAGTCATCGACTGCTCTCACAGAGAGAGCGCTACAACTCGCCCGTGGAGGTTGCTTTTGCAACTCATGCGAAGCCCTGCTGCGCCGGCGGGGCGTTGTTGACATTCCCGGGGCCGTATCCGCATAGTCTTGGGAATGCTGGCCCAATCGAAATCGATCCATTCTTGAAGCCATGTTGACGATCAACGGTCCCTCCTCTTCCGACTACTGCGACGGCGTTTCGCGTCGGCAGTTCCTGCGGCTTGGCGCGTTGGGCATGGGCGGGCTCTGTCTGCCGGACCTGCTGCGCGCGGAGGCCACGGCGGGCGTCGGGTCCTCCCACAAGTCGGTCATCATGATTTTTCTGGCCGGAGGGCCGCCGCATCAGGACATGTGGGATCTCAAGCCGGACGCGCCGTCGGAGATTCGAGGAGAGTTCAAACCGATTTCGACCAATGTGCCGGGAGTCCAGATTGGCGAGCTGTTCCCCCGCATGGCGAAGATGGCGGACAAGCTGACCTTCGTGCGTTCGATTGTGGGCTCCACCGGCGGGCATGACGCCATCCAATGCCTCACCGGTCGGACCAACCGGAACATGCCGCCGGGCGGCTGGCCCTCCATGGGCGCCGCGTTGTCCAAGCTGCATGGCCCGGTCAATCAGGCGATCCCGCCTTTCGTGGGCCTGGCTCCCAAGTGCCGGCACGATCCCTGGGGCGATTGCGGGACGCCGGGCTTTCTCGGGCCCTCGCACGGGCCGTTCAAACCCTTTCGCGGAGCCAGCAAGAGCGACATGGTCCTGAACGGCGTCACGGCGGACCGCCTCGACGATCGTCGGGGCCTCGTCAAGGGGTTTGATCGCCTGCGCCGGGACATCGATCGCAGCGGGATGATGGACGGCCTGGACGCGTTCAATCAACAGGCGTTCGGCATCCTGACCTCAAGCCGGCTGGCCGAGGCGTTGGATGTTTCCAAGGAGAACCCGAAGCTGGTGGAGCGCTATGGCAAGGGGACCGAAAAGCCGACCGCCGACGGCCCTTGGAAGCGGCTGGATCAGTTCCTGATGGCGCGCCGACTGGTGGAGGCCGGCGCGCGTTGCGTGACGCTGTCCTTCAGCCGTTGGGATTGGCACGGCAACAACTTCGGCCGCGCGCGCCAGGATTTCCCGATGTTGGACCAAGGCGTCACGGCCCTGGTGGAGGATCTGCATCAACGCGGAATGGACAAGGATGTGTCGGTCATCGTCTGGGGCGAATTTGGCCGGACGCCGAAGATCAATCCCCAGGCCGGTCGCGATCACTGGCCGCGGGTTTCCTGCGCCCTGGTCGCCGGCGGCGGCATGAATCACGGTCAGGTCATCGGCTCCACGGATCGCCTCGGCGGCGAGGCGGTGGATCGGCCGGTGCGTTTCGGTGACATGTTTGCCACGCTTTACCGCGCGATGGGGATCGATCCCTACACCACGACGGTGAGCGACCTGACCGGGCGGCCGCAGTATCTGGTCGATCAGGACAGCCGCCCGCTCCACGAACTGGTCGGTTGATTCCCGGCTGCGGGTTTTTCAACAGAGGCGTTCATGACGGATTCCAGGTCCCAAGGCGGCAAGGCTCCGTTGCTTCTGGGCGGCGCTGTCGTCGCGGCATTGCTTTTCTTCGGGCTGTTCAAAGGGAGCGACGATCCGGATGTGGGGGAAGTCGGGGACGCCCCCTCGGCGGCGGCGGGAACGAAGACGGATTCCGGTGTGGCAGGGGAGGCCTCGACATCCCCGCCGCCGGGCGACTCCGGGGACGCGGGTGAATTCATTGCGCGAGAGGATCTCAAGGTCGAAGGCTATGGGGCTCCCGATCGCGCGGTGCGGTCGTATCTTGCGGCCTTGGTTGCCAACGACGTCGAGGCGATGGCGGATGCATTGATTCCGGAGAAGGCCGAGGAGTTCAGGAATCTCATGTCCGTCCCTTCCTTGTCCGGCGACATCCTGAGGGGCATGACCAATTCGTCGGTTCTCCGGCGGTCCGGCGTGCGGATGGTCGGCCGGGATCAGGTGGCGGAGGATGAGATGAGGGTGATGATCCGCTTTGGCAGCCTGGAGGAGGCGGAAACCAATGACGTCGCCACGGTCTTCACGCTGAAGCGCATCGCGGGCGACTGGAAGATTGCGGACAGTCGACGGGCGGAGTGACCCTTGGTCGGCCGCAGACCGCGCGCGAAAGCATTTGCGTTGGCTCCGCCAAACCGGTTGAATGCCCGGAATGAAACAAAGTGTTTTCCCAACTGTGTTGACAGCGGCCCTGTCTGCGCAGTTTCTGTTTTCCTTTTCGGCCGCCGCGGAAAAGAAGGCGGAAGCCAAGGTCGCTTCGATCGAGTTCCAGGCAACGGCCGCCACGATTGTGGACGGCGTGCAAACCCTGACGTTGAAGGGGGCGGACGAACGACGGCAGTTGCTGGTGAACGCAAGACTGACCGACGGCTCCCTGCGCGACGCGACGCACGAAGTCCGGTTCACCGTCGAGCCCAAGGGCGTCGTCACCGTGACCAAGACCGGGCGGGCGCTTCCGGCCGGGAACGGCAGGGCGACCATCGTTGCGAAAGTGGACGGTGGAAAGGACGCCGCTTTGGCGGTGTCGGTGAGCGGCTTCGACGAGACCCATCCGGTCAACTTCCCCAATCAGATCGTTCCCATCTTCACCAAGCTCGGCTGCAACGGCGGCGGCTGCCACGGCAAGTCGGGCGGGCAGAATGGATTCCGACTGTCGTTGCTGGGGTTTGAGCCGCAGGAAGACTACGAGTATCTGGTCAAGGAATCGCGCGGCCGTCGCATCTTCACGGCTGCGGCGGAACGCAGCCTGTTGTTGCTGAAGGGCGTGGCGGCGCTGCCCCACGGCGGCGGCAAGCTCCTGGAAACGGATTCCGATGATTACCGCCTGTTGACCCGTTGGATCCGCCAGGGCATGCCCTATGGGAATCCCGATGACCCGAAGGTTGAGCGCATCGAGGTTTTTCCCAAGCAGCGCATCATGACGATGGAAGGGGAGCAGCAACTGGTCGCCTTGGCGCACTACACGGACGGTTCAGTGGAGGACGTGACCCGCAGCGCGCTTTATGAGCCCAACGACAAGGAGATGGCGGAGGCGGACAAGGACGGCCATGTGCAGATCTTCGACCGGCCCGGCGACGTCGCCATCATGGTCCGCTACCAGGCGCAGGTGGCGGTGTTTCAGGCGACCATTCCCCTTGGCGCTCCGGTCGGCGAGTTGCCCAAGCCCAAGAATTTTGTCGATGAACTGGTCTTCAAGAAGCTGAAGATGGTGGGCATGCCGCCTTCGGAGATCAGCGACGACGCCACCTTCATCCGGCGCGTGACATTGGACATCGCAGGCCGCCTTCCCAGCATGGAGGAAGCCCGGGCTTTCCAGGCGGACAAGGACCCCGCCAAGCGCGACAAGCTGATCGACCGCCTGATCGCCAGCGGGGATTACGCGGACAACTTCGCCAACAAGTGGGGCGCCTTGTTGAGGAACAAGCGCACGACCGGCGCGCACGCCCATGGAACCTACGCCTTCCATGGCTGGATCCGCGACAGCCTTTACAACAACAAGCCCTACGATCAGTTCGTCCGGGAGGTTGTCGCCGCTTCCGGCGAGATCGGCAACAATCCGCCGGTCGCCTGGTATCGGCAGGTGAAGGATTCCACGGCCCAGCTCGAGGATTCGGCGCAGTTGTTCCTCGGTATGCGGTTGCAGTGCGCGCAGTGCCACCATCATCCCTTTGAAAAGTGGAGCCAGAAGGACTACTACAGCTTTTCCGCCTTCTTCAGCCGCATCGGCAAGCGCGGCGGTCCGCGTCCGACCGAGGAGATGATCTTTCATCGGCGCGGCAAGGCGTCCGCCAAGAACAAGAAGAACAACGAGACCGTCCTGCCCGCCGGCCTGGGCTCCGAGCCGCTGGACATTCCGGCGGATGAGGATCCCCGGCACGCTCTCGCCGACTGGATGGGGGCTTCCGACAATCCCTTCTTTGCCAAGGCCCTGGTCAATCGCTATTGGAAGCACTTTTTCGGGCGCGGCCTGGTCGATCCCGAGGACGACATGCGCGCCACCAATCCGGCGACCAACCCGGAACTGCTCGACACCCTGGCCCAGGACTTCATCAACAGCGGCTTCGACCTCAAGCGCCTGGTGCGGCTGATCACGGAATCGAAGACCTACCAACTCAGCGCGACGCCGAATGAGCACAACGCCGTGGATAAGCACAACTTCGCGCGTTTCTACCCGCGGCGGCTGGGCGCGGAATCGCTGTTCGACGCCATCAACGGCGTCACCGATTTCAAGACCGCCTTTGCCGGATTGGAGAAGGGGACTCGCGCGATCCAGCTCCCGGACAACAGCTACAACGACAGCGTCTTCTTCCTGAAGATCTTCGGGCGGCCCGACTCCTCCAGCGCCTGCGAGTGCGAGCGCTCCGGCGACGCCAGTCTCGCCCAGAGCCTGCACCTCATCAATTCCAAGGGCATCCAGGACAAGCTCACCAATCCCAAGGGACGCGCAGCCGCCCTCGCCGCCGATGACAAACGCCCGGACCAGGACAAGATCAACGATCTGTACTACATGGTCTACTCACGCGAACCGGACGCCGAGGAAATGAAGATCGCCCTCGCGCACCTGGCCAAGCGCCCCAAGGACAAGGACGGCAAGGAACTCGATCCCGCCACCGCCAAGCGCCAGGCCTACGAGGACATCGTCCTCGCGCTGATCAACACCAAGGAGTTTCTGTTCAATCATTGAGCTTCGGCAGTGGGCGACCAAGCGCCTCCGCTGAGGGGGCAGAGGTTCGGGGCAGGGAAGCCCCGATGGAAACGAAGACCTGCGTGAAAGAGGCTCTTTACATCCTCCCACAATCGGATGAATGAGCCTTCTCACGTCGGCTGCTACGAGGGGTTGGTTTTCGCGGGCGCGAAGATTGACACGAACTGAATACCCCGCAGAATGCCAGCTTGCCATGAATCGAAGCGCCTTCCATTGCCCACGTTTGCAGGTTCGTCATTCCAGCGCCATGCGGATCATTTTTTCACTGGGACTTCTGTGTTTCTTCTCCGCCTCCTTGTCCGCCCAACTGCCGCATTCCCGGCTCTCATCCGTATTCCCCGTCGGCGGGAAGGCGGGCTCCGAAGTCGAAGTGACCGTGGCCGGGGCGGATCTGGCTGAGGGGCGGGTCTTGCTCTTTTCCAATGCGAGGCTCACGGGCGCGCCGATCAAGGGACAGGCGAACAAATTCAAGGTGAAGATTGCGTCGGACGTCGCGCCGGGAATCTACGATTGCTGGTTCGTCGGCAAATATGGCGTGTCCACCTCGCGGGCATTTGCGGTGGGCGCGCGGGATGAGATCGTCGAATCTGGAACGCACGATTCGCTGACCTCGGCGATGGAGGTCGCGGTGGGGACGACGGTGAATGCGCGTGTCGACGCGGGCGCGTCTGACTATTTCAAGTTCAAGGCGGCGAAGGGGCAACGCCTCCGGATCGAATGTCAGGCCGGGGAGATCGACTCGCGGATGGAGGCGTCGGTCGTCCTGTATGACCAGGATGCCGCGGAGTTGGGGCGCTCCCGGTCCGCCGGGTTCATTGATTTCGTCGCGCCGGAGGACGGCGTTTTCGTCGTGAAGGTTCATGACTTTCAGTTTCGCGGCGGCGCGGATTATTTCTATCGGCTGACGATTCACGACGGGCCGCGGATTGATTTCGTCCTGCCCGCCGCCGGCGTGGTCGGCAAGGCGACGAAGCACACGGTCTTCGGGCGCAATCTTCCGAATCCCAAACTCGACCCCAAGGACGGCGCCTTGGAGCGCTTGGAGGTGGAGATCGCGCCGCCAGCGAATCCGATCGATTGGGCGGGCGCGCGATCCGCCGCCATGGTCGCCCCCTCGGCGGGCGGGGAGATCGGGTTTGCGCATCGGGTGAAAACAGAGAAGGGCGTTTCCAATCCGGTTGCGTTGGGTGTGTCGACCGCGCCGGTCACCGTGGAGAAGGAGCCGAACGACGTCCCGGGCGAGGCGCAGAAGATCGCCGTGCCCGCTGAAATCACCGGGCAGTATTACCGCCAGCGCGATCAGGATTGGTATGAGTTTGAGTCGAAGAAGGGCGATTCGTTCTGGATTGAGATCATTTCCGAGCGGCTCGGCCTGCCGACGCATCCGTTCCTCCTGGTTCAACGCGTGACGAAGGATGACGGCGGCGTGGAGAAGTCGTCGGATATCAAGGAGCTGTATGAGAACACGGCGAACCTGGGCGGACGCCGGTTCAACACCTACTCGCGCGATGCGGCTTGGCGTTTCGATGTGAAGGAGGACGGGACCTATCGGGTCATGACGCGGGACCTTTACAATGAGGCGGGCGCGCAACCGGAGCGCATCTACCGGCTCGCGATCCGCAAGGCGGCGCCCGACTTTCAGCTCGTTGCGATGACGGAGGAGCCGCTGTTGGTGAAGGCCAAGACGCGTCCGGTCTATCAATGGCCGGTCCACGTCCGCAAGGGCGGCTCCATTCCGCTGCGGGTGATGGCGTTTCGCAAGGACGGGTTCAACGATGCCATCCGCCTTTCGGTGGAGGGACTGCCCAAGGGGGTGAGGGCGCATGCGGCGACGATTCCCGCGGGACAGACGACGGCCTGGCTCACGTTGACCGCCGCCGCGGATGCGGCCGACTGGGGCGGGTTGATCAAAATCAACGGCGCGGCGAAGATCGGCGACAAGGAGGTCAAACACACGGCGCGCGGAGCCGGCATCAGCTGGGCGGTCGGCGATTACAATGTCGATCCGGTCTCCTCCCGGATGACTTCCGCCATCGCCTTGGGCGTCGTCGGCTCCGAAACCGCGGCCATTGCCATGACCGCCGGCGACGGCAAACCCATCGAGGCGACCGTCGGCGGCAAGGTGGAGCTTCCGGTCAAGGTCGCGCGCGCCGCCGGGTTTGGCGCGGACCTGAAGGTCAAGGTTCTCGGTCACAGCGCCTTTGCCAAGTTCAAGGACGCCACCATCAAGGGCGCCGCGGGCAAGGTCGCGCTCGACCTGAAGGCCTATAAACTTCCTGAAGGCGAACATTCCTTGTTCCTGAGGACGCAATCCAAGGGCAAGTGGAACAAGAAGGATTTGACTGGAACCTTTTACTCCACGCCGTTTCTTATCCATGTGAAACCGGCGCCAAAGAAATAGACTTCACCGGCGCCATGAATTCACATGTAGATGAACAGACGAAAGATTCTTGCGGGGGTATTGGCGGCGACGTTTTTTGCAGGCGAGGCTGCTGAGACATGGGCGCATTCGGCGCCGGGGGGGGACCTGCGTTGCGAATTTGAAGCAACTCGACGAAGCCAAGGCGCAATGGGCGATCGATAATCGCGTAGGTCGGGTTTCCGCGTCGAACGACCGAGTACTTGGTTGGGAACCCGCCAGAGTCCCAACTGAAGCGGATCTTATCGGTCGCGAATTGTATCTGAAGCTTTCCCCTGTGTGTCCTCTCGGGGGATCTTACGTGATCGGGACAGTGTATCAGGTTCCTTGTTGCACAATTCACGGCGAACTCGGCAGGGCGGATCGCAACGCGGGGCGGGAAATGGAGCAGGCCGGCGGCCTTATGATCCTAGCGGCGATGTGCTGGTTTGTGGTTGTGTGCGCGTGGTTTGTTTCCCCCTTGTCTTCACTGCGATCAGGATCGCGCGAATTTCTGTCTTTGGCTGTGCCCTTCCTCATCGCGATTGTTGTCTTTGTCTGGCTTCCGGAGGAATTGAAGATGCATTGGAGTGTCCGACCAAGTCCTGTTCTCATAGGACTCTTGTGGGCTGGCGGCGCGTTCTCG
>JAYPGD010000149.1:0-12147 GCA_038126655.1 Verrucomicrobiales bacterium | reverse complement strand
GAGATCACCTACCGGCCCTATCTCTCCACCGACCTGGAAGGGCCGCAGATGGATCCGCCGATCACCCTGGTTCTGACCGAGGTCGAGGCCAACGCGCTCCAGGTCACCGGGCGGGCGCGGATGCTCGACATCGGCAATAAGACCTTCCCCAGCGAAACCTACACCGCGAAACGCTTCCCTGGACTGACGCGATAATGCACTGGGCTGAGATCTATATTGGCCTTCCGTGGTCCGCCACGGGGGAAGGGCCAGACGCGTTTCATTGCTGGGCCTTCGTCTGCCTGGTTCAGGATCGGCATTTCGGTCGGATCTTGCCGTCGATCGCCAACCCCGAGGATCTGATCGCGATTGCCAGGGATTTTCGCGATCACCCGGAACGGAAGCGTTGGGACCAGGTCGATGTTCCGGCAGAGGCGGACTGTGTGCTTATGCGCCAAGCCCGCTATCCGATCCATGTCGGCGTTTGGCTGGATGTGGACGGTGGGGGAGTCCTGCACTGCGCCCAAGAGGCCGGTGTGGCATTCCAGAGCGTCACTGCGCTAGCTGCCAACGGCTGGCGCATCGAAGGCTATTACCGTTTCACCGGGGAAAACTGATGCTCGCCGCCGTGACCATGGTCCGCAACCCATTCTGTCCGGATCGGGACCGCGAGGTATGCCCGGTACTCAATCCGACCACCGTTCGCAGTTGGCTCGAAGATCAAGGGATCGCCGAGTTCGACCGTCCGACGATCTGTCTGCACAATGGCACGGCCGTCCTGCGGGCCGATTGGGCCTCTACGATCATTGCCGACGGTGATGTCGTCGCCTTCGTGACCCTGCCCCAGGGTGGCGGCGGAGGCGGTGGGGGCGGCAAGAACCCGCTGCGCACTGTGCTTTCCATAGCCGTCATGGTGGCGTCCTTCGCCCTCGGTGGTCCGTTGGGCGCGGCCATGGGCATTTCCGCCAATGCTGGGGCTGCGCTTGGTATTGGAGCTGGCGTCCTGCAGCAGGCCATTGGTGGGGCGATCATCTCGCTCGCCGGCATGGCGCTGATCAATGCCGTCGTGCCGGCGCCCAAGCCTTCCGTGCCGTCTCTCAGTTTCGGATCGGTCGGTGCGCCACCGGCACCAAGTCCCACTTATTCCTTGTCTGCCCAAGGCAACGAGGCTCGTCTCGGCCAGCCGATCCCGGTTCTCTATGGCCGCCACTTGATCTACCCCGATCTTGCCACCCAGCCCTATCAGGAATTTGTCGGAAACGAGCAGTACCTGTTCCAGCTTCATGTCATCGGCCAGGGCGAATACGACCTGGAGCAGGTCCGCATCGAGGATACGCCGATTGCCTCCTTTGAGGAGGTGGAGACGGAAGTCGTCGGTCCTGGTGGCGTCGTCACCCTATTCGAGACCGACGTAGTCACCGCGCCCGAGGTCGCCGGTCAGGAACTGCGCAGCACCGGCGACGGCGGCGATTGGATTGGTCCCTTCACCGTCAATCCTGCCGAGACCAATGCCGGTCATATCGGCATCGATGTGGTGTTCGCTCGAGGCCTCTATTTTGCCAATGACGGCGGAGGGCTCGATATCCGGAGTGCCCAGTGGGAGGTGCAGGCCCGAGCCATCGACGACGACGGATTGGCTGTTAGTGACTGGGCGATACTGGGCACGGAAAGCTACTCGGCGGCCACCAACAGCGCGCTGCGGATCAGCTACAAGTACGCCGTCGCGCCGGGGCGTTACGAGGTTCGGATGATCCGGCTGGATACGATTGATACCTCTTCCAGGGCCGGACACGAACTGCGCTGTGGTGCGCTCCGCGCCTATTTGGAGGGCACGCCTGAGTTCGGCAACGTGACCCTGCTCGCCGTCAAGATGCGGGCCACCGACAACCTCTCCCAGCGCTCGTCTCGAATGATCAACTGCGTGGTCACCCGCAGGCTGCCAGTCTGGGATCCGCTCTCGGGCTGGTCTGCACCACAGCCGACCCGTTCCATCGCCTGGGCCTTCGCAGATGCTGGTCAGGGATCCTATGGCGCAGGACTGTCGGATGGTCGGATCGACCTGTTGGCGCTCCATGCCCTGGACCAGATCTGGACCGGGCGGGGTGACAATTTCGACGGTGTTTTCGACAGCGCCATGACGGTGTGGGAGGCGCTGACCCGGATCGCCCGTTGCGGTCGTGCCGTCCCGGTTCTCCAAGGCGGTATCGTGCGCTTGTTCCGGGATGCGGCGCAGACTTTGCCGGTAGCCATGTTTGGCCCCCGCAACATCGCCAAGGGCTCGTTCAAGATCCAGTACATCATGCCGGGTGAAGATACTGCTGACGCTGTCACCGTCGAGTTCTTCAACGCCCGCACCTGGAAGCCCGACGAAATCACGGCGAGCCTGCCCGACAGCGCCGCCGAAAAGCCGGCCAAGGTGATCCTGTTCGGTTGTACCGACGAATCTCAGGCGGCTCGCGAAGGGCTCTATATGGCAGCCGACAACCGTTATCGGCGCAAGCTGGTCTCGTGGAGAACCGAACTGGATGGCCTGATCCCGACTTATGGCGATCTGGTCGCCGTCACCCACGACATGCCCCGCTGGGGGCAGGGTGGGGAGGTGGTTGCCTGGGATGAGGCCGAGACACTGCTGACCATCTCGGAACAACTGGAATGGGCTGAAGGCCAGGAACACTACATCGCGCTGCGCCGTCGTGACGGCAGTCCCGCCGGTCCTTTCCGTGTTGAGGCCGCTGAGGGGCAGGGCCGGACGCTCCGGGTTCTCGATCCGCTCGGGTTCGTTCCCTACACCGGCACCGCCGAGGAGCGCAGCCACTTCGCTTTCGGACCCGGCGAAGCCTGGAGTGCCAAGGCTCGGGTCATCGCCGTTCGCCCGCGTGGCGAGCAGGTAGAAATCACTGCCGTCGGCGAAGACGTCCGCGTCCACGACGCTGACCTGGCTGCCTGATCAAACATAAATTGGAGAACACCATGAACTGCCCTTCAACGAAGGACGGGTATGTCGCTATGCCCGAGGAGGAATTCGAGCAACTGCTCGAGCTGGCGGCCGAGCGGGGAGCCAAACGAGCCCTCGCAAATGTCGGCTTGGTCGATGAGGAAGCCGCTGGCGACATCCGCGACCTGCGTTCCCTTCTGGGTGCGCTTCGCGTCGCCAAGCACACCGCCTGGTCGACGATCGTCCGACTCGTCACCACCGGTCTTCTGCTGGCCCTCATGGCCGGGGTGGTTATCAAGCTCAAGCTGTTCGGGGGAGGTCACTGATGCCGAAGTTTTCTGAAAAATCGCTCACCAAGCTGGAAACCTGCGATTCCCGCCTGCAGCGGGTGTTCGAGGCGGTGGTGGCCGAGTTCGACTGCACGATCCTAGAGGGTCACCGGGATCAGTTCCGGCAGGCCCAAATGGTCGCGGAGGGGAAAAGCAAAACCCTGTGGCCGCACAGCAAGCACAATGCCGAGCCCTCCCTCGCTGCCGACGTTGCCGCATATCCCATCGACTGGGAAGACCGTGAGCGCCAGACGTTGTTCGCGGGCTACGTGCTGGCCACAGCCAAGTCGATGGGCGTCACCCTGCGCTGGGGTGGTGATTGGGATCGGGACACCGAGGTCCGCGACAACGGGTTCGACGACCTCGTTCACTTTGAAATCGTGGAGGGCTGAGCCATGTTGGAGAAACTGATCGGCAGCGGCATCGTCTCGGCCGCAGAGGGCGTCGCCAACATCATCGACCGCTTCGTCGAAACCGATGAGGAGAAGCAGGCCGCCAAGATCATCAAGGCCAAGATGATGATGCAGCCGAGCCTGGCTCAGATCGAACTCAACAAGATCGAGGCCGGCCACCGCTCTATTTTCGTTGCCGGCTGGCGGCCGTTCATCGGATGGGTCTGCGGCGCAGCACTCCTCTGGCACTTCATCCTGTTCGATCTGCTGACCTGGGTCACGGTCAACTTCTTCCCTCATGTGACGGCATTGCCGGAACTGACCGGCACCGAGACGCTGGTTACCGTGCTGCTGTCCCTGCTCGGCCTCGGGGCCATGCGGACGGTGGAGAAGTTTGGTGGAAAGGCGCGGTAAGTCCGCAAAGCGCTCTTATCATGTTGAATTTTCAGTGAAAAAGAGCGGTATAGGTGCTCGCGAGCGTGTGCAAGGAGCTATGTGAAGATGCGTCCGAAATACCCCCAAATTGTCGTCCGATTAACGGAGCAAGACGGCAACGCCTTCATGATCCTCGCTCTTTGCCGGCAAGCTGCTAAAGAAGCCGGGTTGCCCAAAGAGGAGATTGACGTCTTCTACCAAGAAGCCATCGGCGGAGACTACAACCACCTCCTCCAAACGGCCACGCGCTGGTTTACGTGCGAGTAGGAACGCGCTCCCCGGTCAGGATGCATCCGCATAGGTCGCGGCAAAAATGGTCTCCGACAGCCATTTCTTAAACGAAGGATTGTCGCTGAACTGCTTGAACAGTTCGGTGTGATCGGACAGCAGTTCGATGACCGCACGTTCCAACGCCTTGTCGTGCTCAATGCGGGCGTTCTGCTTGTCGGAGTTTTTCATCGCATTTTGATAGGCTTTGTCGGCAGCGACCTTGGCGGGCAATTCCTCCGCGATGACCTTGCCGATCTTATCCTTGTCCTTCCAGTCGATGTTTCCGAACATTTCGTTGAACGTCTTGAGGATGTTGCTCAAGAGGTCGAGTTCCGGTTCCGGCTTTCGGCCACCGCCGCTCGTCGGAACAGGGCCGATTTCCGCGTCGGCGTCCGGCAAGGCGATGGACATGGTTGCCTGGGCTTCCACGCGATAGCTGTCCATGTCGATGGCTTCGAGGATGCCCTTCGAGAGGTCCTGCTCTTCCGGCGCCGGTAGCTTCGGTATCAGGAAATTCAGGAAGATCGACAACTTTTCCCAATCGGCGTTGCTGTAGGGCAGGATCGAAGCCAGGAAGCCGTAAGTGCGGGTGAATGTCTTTGCCTTTCCCTTGAAGTCGACCTGGCCGTCTTCGTCCAGGTCGGTCTTGTATGCGGCGACGCAGGCATCGAGGATGGGGTCGAGCTTGTCTCGATCGGCCCCTCCGAGGTACAGCGCCACCAGGTCTTCGACCTGCTCCCAAGCATAGACCTGATAGCCGTCGAGAGCCGCTTTCAGGTCGTGCAGCTTGTTGGGGTCGGTTTCCTCGCTGAGGATCGTCGTTCGGTAGTACGGGGCGAACGATTTTTGGATGGCGTCGGCGTCGTTCATAAAGTCGAGAACGAAGGTGTCGTGCTTTTGCGGATGGGCGCGGTTCAGGCGAGAGAGCGTCTGTACGGCTTTGATGCCGGACAACGTCTTGTCGACGTACATGGTATGCAGAAGCGGCTCGTCGTAGCCGGTCTGGAACTTGTCGGCGACGATAAGGAAGCGGTAGGGATCTTGCTGGATCCGCTCCTCGATCTTGCTGCTTTGGAATCCGTTGAGCGAGGCCTCCGTTACCTTCTGCCCACCGTATTCGTGCTCACCGGAAAATGCCACGATGGCTTGATAGGGGCTTTTCCGCTCGCCTAGGTATGCCTGGAAGGCGTGGAAATACTGTATGGCCCGCTGAATGCCGTTTGTGATGACCATCGCCCGCGCTGCGCCGCCGACCTTGCGGTGGGAAGCAACGTGGTCGTGGAAGTGGTCAACCATGATCTCGGCCTTTTGCCGAATGGCATGGTCGTGGGATTCAACGTATTTGCGGAGCTTCTTCTGCGCCTTCTTGGTGTCGAACCGCGGGTCGTCCTCCACCGTCTTCATGAGCTTGTAGTAGCTCCCCACCGGTGTGTAGTGCTTCAGCACGTCGAGGATGAATCCCTCCTGGATCGCCTGCTTCATCGTGTAGCTGTGGAAAGGAATATGCCGGACCTTGGCCCCTTCGGGCAGCGGCTCGCCGAAAACCTCCAGCGTCTTGTTCTTGGGCGTGGCGGTGAAGGCGAAGTAGCTCGCGTTGGGCAGAACCTTGCGCGCCTCCATCAAACGGTTGATGACGTCTTCAACCGATTCCTCTTCTTCCTCACCACCCTCTGCGGCAAGCGCGATATTCATCTTGGCCGCCGCCTTGCCCCCCTGGCTCGAATGGGCCTCGTCGATAATGATGGCGAAGGTTCGCCCCCGGTGTTCGTCGCCGATCTCGTCGAGAATGAAGGGGAACTTCTGGACCGTGGTGATGATGATCTTCTTGCCGGCTTTCAGGAACGCGCGAAGGTCTCCCGACTTCTCGGCATGGCCTAGGACGGACGATACCTGGGCGAACTGTTTGATGGTGTCGCGGATCTGCTTGTCCAGCACCCGACGATCGGTCACGACGATCACGGAATCGAAGGTCGTCTTGCCGCCGGTTTCCAGCCCGATCAGCTGATGGCCCAGCCAGGCAATTGAGTTGCTTTTGCCCGATCCGGCCGAGTGCTGGATCAGATAGCGTTTCCCAGCGCCGGCGACCTCGGCATCGGCCAGCAGCTTGCGCACCACGTCAAGCTGGTGGAAACGGGGGAAGACCTGCTTAGGCGGTTTCTTGCGGCCCTTGTCATCCTTCTCCTCGATCACCTGGGCATAGTTTTCCAGGATGTCGGTGAGGTTCCGCTTGGTGAGGACTTCCTTCCAGAGGTAATCGGTCTTGAGGCCATGCGGGTTCGGCGGATTCCCCGCGCCATCGTTCCAGCCTTTGTTGAACGGCAGGAACCAGGAGGCCTTGCCCTTCAGGTGGGTGCACATCCGCACCTCGTGGTCGTCCACGGCGAAGTGGACGACACAGCGACCGAACTGAAACAGCAGTTCCTTCGGGTCGCGGTCGCGCTTGTATTGCTCGATCGCGTCCTCGACGGTCTGCTTGGTCAGGCTGTTCTTCAGTTCGAAGGTGGCGATGGGCAAGCCGTTGATGAAGATCGCCACATCGAGCGACAGCTTGGTCTCGTCCTTCGAGTAGCGCAGCTGACGGGTGACGCTGAATATGTTGGCGGCGAACAGTTCCTCGGCCTTGGTGTTGCCGGGCGTCGGGGTGCCGTAGAACAGTTCCACCGTGGCCGGGCCATGCTTCACGCCATTGCGAAGCACGTCGATGACGCCGCGCTTGGCGATCTCACCCTGCAAGCGGTGGAGGAACTGGACCCGCTTGGGGCCGTCCTCGCCGATGCCGAGGGTTTCGACCGCATCTGCCTGGGTGGCGGTCAGGAAGGAAAACAGCTTGGTCAGGTCGACCGCATGATCGCGATCGTAATCCTTCGGATCACCGGCCACATAACCGGCTTCGTCGGTCAGCGACTGGACGATGAGGGCTTCAAGGCCTTTTTCGCTGGTATCAGTCGTCGGCATCATCCCCCTCCATCATCTCGCCGTCCGCCATCTCCTCGTCGGCTTCCAACTCCTCTGCTTCGTCCATATCTATTTCATTGTTTGGCATCACGATCTCGACGTGCCGCACATCAAGCTTGCCGGTTACGACATCGGCAACTAGTCGTTCATGGTATTCTCGAACGAGGCTAATTTCCTCATTCACGCGACTAATAGAGCTACTTAGGGGCTCAAGACCGGTGCCGATATCGGCTACGATGTCGGCTTGTTCATCGGCAGGCGGTAACGGAATAAGAAGGTTCTTGATGGACAGTTTTGACAAGCCATAACGAGTTACGCCTGTGGCTTCGACATGCAGTTGCTGCTCAATGGCTGACGCAGTAAACGCTCGGAAGAGAAACATTGGCACTAGTTCCTTGCGATCCGCACGAATGAGTGCCAGGTGATAGCCGCAAAGAACACCCGCTAGTTCTTCTGAAACGATAGATGGAACGCCGATGTCGTTCCATGATTCTGAATCTTTCGTAATCATCACATCTCCGATTTCTAGTCGGAAACGTTCGATTTCAGCAGGCGTCGCCGTCGCTTTCATGAACGGCATATCAGCTAGAATAAAATCGTTTTTGTACACATCTGTGTAATTACACAGCAAAACATCGGCCTAGCCTTCATGAGAATGCTTGTCCACATTGCTGAAAAGTACCTCAGCAACCTTCTTGAGCGGCTTGACCTCCCAATGCGCGGGAACCTCGGGTATCAAGTCGATGCCTGTGGGCTTCATCGGGGCGTTGGGGTTCAGGCCGCGTGTAACGGCCTGATTGATGATCGCTTGTTTCTGCTCGTTCAACAGCCCGATCAGTCGCCGCTTGTTGCGGATAAGGCGGGATGCGAGGCGGCCATGGGCATCAAGAAAGTCGGCAATCTGGGTTTGCTCTTCCGTCGGCGGGAAGGCTGACGGCATCTGCTTGAACTCGTCCCAATAGAGGCGATTGCGGTCCGAGACGATGCCTCGGGAGAACTTGTTGACCTCCCGCATGTAGTCGCCCGTTCGAAAGAGATAACTGTAGTAGCGGGGATCAGCCTCGGGGAAAGGGCTTGCCACGACATAAGCTGGGCTGATCAGGCCATCGACCGGAGCGACCCCCACTGCGCCCTGCCACATCCGCATCATGTTGTAGGCGATGTCTCCCTTGGCAGCCCGCTTGTACTTGCTGCGGTCTGTCATGATTTGCTTTCGCCCGCCGTTTTCCAAGTCGCGCACCCGCACACCGGTGCGAAGCGATACCTCCAGGATTGGCAGGTCCTCATGCCCCGTATCATTGCGTTGGGCAAAGAGGCGACCGTTTCTACGAACATCCCAATGCCCCGGTATCCGGCCCAACCAGGGCAATCCGCTGTCACGATAGGTCGGGTAGGGGGATGGTGTGTCCTGGCGCGGCCTGTTGGCCATGCGATTGGGGAGAGTGTCCATGGTCACCCGTGCGGCGGCTGGCTGATCAAAAAGAGAGGGCTGGGGGAGGCCATCCGGCACTTCCTCTGGGACGCCTGCTCGGGCGGGGAGTGAGGCGCCGCCGGATGCATCCACCGCTTCGATTTCCCTTTCCAGCAGCAGGAACCTGGGGATTGAGAGCGGCGTGACGATTTTCAGGCTTTCCTCAGCGTCGTCCTTCAGCTGCTCGCGCAGCTCCATAAGGAGGCGCCCCAGGACGTTCATGCCCACGAGGGAACCGTCTTCGGCAATCTTGGCGCCCCAGAAGTCGTCCTTCTTGGATTGTTCGACGATGGGGCGTTCGCCGGTCGCCAACAGCAGTCTGCCGAACTCGCGCCAGTTCTGGGCCAGCTTGACCCGCAGGCACCACCGCATGACCTTTACCCGCACCGCATCCCAATCCGGCCGCGATTGTTTGCGGTAGGGCTTGCTGCGCATCTTGGCGGTCATCGGACTGTTCTGTTCGATGATGAGGCGCTGCACATCCGGCATGTGGGGGAAGCGGCAGGCCTGATAGAGGGCTTCCGACGTGCGGATCCGAATGCCGTTGATCCGTAGCGGAAAGCCGGGAGCCATGTTCGACAGACCACCGAACCGCTCGTTCGTCTTCAGGAAGACGACACTAGCGGCGCGGTCATATGTGCGAACTTGGCTGGCTTGGGACATCAGAACACGTCCTTCGCCAACATGGCCATGAAGCGCTTCAACGAGGTGTCGCTGTTGGTCGTTCTCGGAAATAGCGGGTACCAAGGATCGCCGACCCAAAGCGCCAACGGAGCGTTGTTCGGGCAGTTTCTGAAGGTGACGATCAGAGAGCCGAAGCCCAAAGTTTCAAGCGTCATGTGTCCCAGTGGCCGCTGTGTATCGCCAAGGTTGGGGCACATTTGGCGTATTCTCACGCCTGCTTTTAGAAACTCCTGTTCAAGAAGTTGCCGGCCAGCATCGCTAGAGAAGATGCCGTTCCCTCCCACTTGCCCCGCACCGCGCAAGTGGGGCTGATAACGCATCCCGGCAATATAAGCTTGAACAGCCGGATCGGCGGGAATTGAAACTGGCCGCAGGACATCGGATGAGTTGGTATAGGCTCTGCGGTCTTCTAGTTCGATGGCTCGCCACCATGTGAAATTGATGTTCTTGCCAGCGTTTTTCGCCGCCTCTTTAATTTTCCCTGATGCGTAGTACTGACCGCCGCTGTGCAGCGCGATCACGATAATATGCACCTCTGCGTTCGACGGCGCTCTGTCGGCAATCCACCCTTCGAAATCACGTCTCACGCGATTTCCTGTAAAGATGGCGTCATCAAGATAAACGAAGGCTTGGGGGGCGCCGCCGCAGTCGGCAGTTTCAAAACCACATTTTTTGTTCAGCACCTTGCTGAACAATGCCAGCATCTCCTTTTGGCTGGCGCCGCCGCCCTGAATATCCAGAAAACTCACATTTCTCCAGAACGCGCACGGATCATCACCGACAAGCTTATCGGTTTGAAACAGTCCCCCTAAAAACTTCCTCGTCCCTTTTCGAGAAAAATAGGTCTGTTTCAGGACATGATCCATTTCGCGCAGGATGGGCACCTGCACGGCTGGATCGAACTGGCTGACCCATCTGTCCACATGTTGCGGCGTCGGGGCGGCAAGGTCGCCCTCGCGATAGTCGGCCGTTGTTGCCGCGATTGATGCCAGCAGGTCATCTCTCTCCGCCATCTTTCCCCCCTTCATCGCCATCCATCCCCGTCGTCCCCATCTTACAGCCCCTCGAAGTACGTCTTGATCTTCTGGGCCATGAGCACGCGGCGCTGTTCGAGGAACGCATCGAAATCGGGGATGCCCCCATCCAGCAGTGTGTCGGGAAGGCAGCTCATCGCCAAGTTGGCGCGCATCTCGTCAAGATCGGTGATCCCGCCGTGCTTCTTGGGGCCGCCGTTGCATTGGTCGGCCAGTTCCGAGAAATAGGTTTCGGGTGCCTTGTCCCCGATGCCGATGTTGATCTCGCTTTGGGCAATTACGAAATTCGCGATCTGGTTATAGCGTCCCCGTGTCAGTCCTTGCTTCTTCAGGTGATTCCGGGGATAGACGTGGTGGACGTCGCTCCGGTTCAGCAGAAGATCGCGGACGGTGATATCCCGCGACAAGAAGCCGAGGTCGCCGAGCTTGGTTTGAGCGGCCTGGTAGACCAGGAAGAAGGGGCTGGAGGAGGAGGACGTTTCCATCTCCTGCGGCAGGAGCGTTTCCCAATAGCTGGCCGACATCTCCGCGTCGATCACCGCGTTCGCGTAGGCGGCGAGTCCTCGGGCATCGATCTGGCGGATATCATAGTCGAAGGTGCTTTCCGGGTTGCCGGCATAGCGGCCGCTCAGGACCGACATGACGTACCATCGCCGAACCAGTCGCTCAATGTCCGCCGCCGGCATTGCCTCGGCACGTCCACGCAGATAGATGATGTAGGCGAAGTTGATAGCGTTCTGGCTGCGGATCAGACCCGAAGTCACGAAACCCGCCGAGCGCAAAATCATGGTCAGCCGGTCGAAGTGCGTCTTGTTCATGAAGTTCAAGACGCCGGTCTTCAGGCGATCAAAGGCTCCCTCGGCGATCTCCTCTTCGTACTTCTTGGTCTCGAAATTACGGCCCGAAAGCAGGGCGACGAGATCCTGAAGCTTGCCGCGCCGGAATTCGGAGGTGAAGGCCACGCGCAGCATGTCCGTGTAGGACGGGTCGTAGAGATCGTCGTTGACGTCTTTCAACCAGCGCATTTTGGGCAGAAATTCCGAGGCAGCGAAATCCTTGTCGCCTTTTTCAATGCGCGGCAGGAATTCCGGCGCTACCGCCAAGTGGCAGAAATAGTCGATGGCCTTGCGCAAGACGTTGCCGCCGTAGGTTTCGTTGGCGGCGATTTTCGACATGGCGAAGTCAGCCTGGCTCAACGATGCGCCGGCCGAGTTCACACGAATGAAGATCTCGGTCACCGTCTCGATATCGAGGTCTTCGGCCAGTTCGATGATGCCGACATGGTTGTTGATGATCTTCCGAACGCGCTCAAGAATCCGGGACACCTGCTTGCGGTCGGCATCGGGATTGCGTTCGGAATAGTCGTCCGTCAATTCGGTGAGGCTGGCGTCGGGCGAGAAGACATCGGCAAGGTCCGGTATCCAGGCGACATCCTTCCGGATTGCCGGGTTCGAAACCTCGAAGCGCTCCTCGACCGGGTGGAAGGCGATGCGGATGCGAACGGTCTCGTAGTCCTTTGTCAGCACTTCGTGGCCCAGTAGGGCGGCCATCAAGGCAGTAACTCGCTGCTGCCCGTCGATCAGGATGCGTTTGCCGGAGGACGTCGTTCCGTCCTTCAGCCGCACCGAGGGATTTCGCCAAGCAATCAGATACCCAACGGGAT
>JAYPGD010000148.1:0-12149 GCA_038126655.1 Verrucomicrobiales bacterium | reverse complement strand
GGCCGGATCAACAAGAACCGGGAGGTGCAGTTCTTCCACATGGGCAAATGGAACTATCTGTTCGCCGACATGCATGTCGAATACCTCGATCCGGGCGGCACGCTCGGTCTGGGGCAGAACAGGGGCCGCCAGACAGGGATGTGGACCATCCTCGTCGGCGACTGAGCTCGACGCGATTTGAATCAAAAGCCGCTTCTTCGGAAGCGGTTTTTTTTTGTGGATTGAGGAAGCGGATTGGGTTTTCTCGCGACGGCCGGACGGGTAAAATGTCCGCCGCATGAATTCCTTCCCCGGTTCCAGTTGTGGGCGTCCGGCGCGGCGCGCCTGGCATTTTCTGTTCGTCTTGTTTTTTGCGACGGCGCTGGCGGTCGAAGGCGGCGAACGTCCCAACATCCTGTTCATCACCATCGATGACATGAACTGCGATTCGATGGGCGCTTACGGTTGCGCGCTTCCCGGAACCACGCCGAACATGGATCGCCTCGCCGGAGACGGGCTGCGTTTTGAATATGCGCATGTGGTTGTGGGCAACTGCATGCCCTCCCGCAACTGCATGTATTCCGGGCTCTATCCGCACAACAACCGTGTCGAGGGGTTCTACCAGGTGAGGGACAAGGACTATCCAGTGCTTTGCGATCTGATGAAGGAAGGGGGGTATTTCACCGGCATTCGCGGCAAGGTCAGTCATTCCACGCCGTACCATCCGTATCCTTGGGATCTTGTTCTGGACACGGCCGGCGGGAGCAAGGAACACCCGAAGGAGGTGGCGTCGTATTACCGGTCCACGAAGACCGGCATCGCAGCGGCGAAAGCGGCGGGGAAACCCTTCTGCCTCGTCATCAACATCTCCGATCCCCACAAGCCTTTTTACGAGACCGGGAAGGGAGGCGAGACCGTGCCTGACAGGAACAAACCCTCGCGCGTCTTCACTGCCGACGAGGCGCCCGTGCCGGGGTTTCTACCCGATGATCCGATCGTGAGGAAGGAAGTGGCCCAGTATTACTCGACGGTGCGCCGGGCGGACGATTGCCTGGGCGCAACGTTGCGCGCGTTGAGGGAATCGGGCGCAGAGGAGGAGACGATGGTCATGTTCCTGTCGGATCACGGCATGCCGCTGCCGTTCGCGAAGACTGCGGTCTGGCATCACAGCACGCGCACGCCCTGGATCGTCAAGTGGCCGGGCGTCACCGGGGCGGGGACCGTCGACCGGGAGCACATGATCTCCGGGGTGGATGTCCTTTCGACCCTGCTGGACATCGCGGGGTTGCCCGTTCCGGAACGGCAGGACGGACGTTCCTTCGCGCCGGTGATCCGGGGGCGGAAACAGGCGGGGCGGGATTTCATTGTGAAGGAATACAATGAGAACTCCGGCGCCGGCCGCCATCCGATGCGCAGCGTGCAAACCAGGCAATACTGTTACATCTTCAACCCTTGGGCGAACGGCGAACGTGTCTTCCGGACCGCGACCATGGGCACGCTCACCTATCGGCGGATGAAGGAGTTGGCGTTGACGGACGCGGCTGTTGCCGAGCGGGTGAAGTTGTTCGATTTGCGCGTGTTGGAGGAACTGTACGACGTTGAAAGCGATCCCGACTGCCTGCGCAACCTGATCGACGATCCGCGGCATCAACGGACTGCGGCCCGGCTCCGGAAGATGTTGGAGGACTGGATGGTGAAGACGGGCGACCACGCGTTGGAAGCATTCCGTGGGCGCGGCGACCCGGCCAGGCTTGACGCCTACATGGCGCGCGTGGAACACGAGGCCCAGGAGCGGAGAAAACTGAAACTGAAGCAGTCGCCCAAACGACCGAAACGTCGCCTGAAACTGATCTCCCTGCGTGTTCAGGAAACCGCCAGGCCCGGCGGCAGAGTAAAGGTTGTGGTTCCCTATTCCTTGAAGGCGTCAATGGAGGAACAACTGTTGCACGTGACCTTGAAGGACGGCGCCGGCAGGCGGATCGAACGCAAAGTCCTGAAGATGTCCGGCACAGGGGAACTCGAGGTGGAGTTTGACGTCCCGGCGACTGTGTCGGGAGGGAGGCTGAGTTACGCCGCCTTCGTCGGGAAGGACTATCCGAACAATCTTCAAAACGTGACCGCCGGCCCGACTGAGGTGAAGTGAGCCAGGGAAGGGGCGGCGTGTCGGATGGTTGTGAGCGATGACAAAGAAGCGCCCGATTGTGTCTGGTCGATTCGAGCCGGAGTGAGGAATGGCGGGAGAGTGTGGGCGGCGTGCATTTTTCGGAATGACCAGAGTGGCTGATGCGGTTACAAATGCTCGACACACCATGAGCCAAGAGCCATTACTCCAAATCGATCTGCCCGGAATTCCCAAGGTCAAGAGCGGCAAGGTCCGCGAAGTCTTCGACCTTGGGGACTCGTTCCTGTTTGTCGCCTCGGATCGCATCTCGGCGTTCGACGTGATCTTGCCCAACGGCATCGCCCGCAAGGGCGAGGTCCTGACCCAGATTTCGCACTTCTGGTTCGACCGCACGGAGTCGGTGGTTCCGAATCACCGGATGGCCAGGGCCGGAGATCCCCTGCCGGAAAGATTGAAGCCCTTTGAAGAGCAGCTCGCCGGTCGTTGCATGATCGTCAGGAAATGCGAGCCGTTGACGATCGAGTGCGTGGTGCGGGGCCATGTGGTCGGCTCGGGGTGGAAGGATTATCAGAAAACCGGCGCCATCTGCGGCGTCCGGTTGCCGGAGAATCTGGAGAACTGCTCGGAGTTGGAACAGCCGATTTTTACCCCGGCGACCAAGGCGGAGGAGGGGCATGATGAGAACATCTCCTTCGAGGCCGCCTGCGGCCTGGTTGGAAAAGCCATCGTTGAAAAGGCCCGGGACCTGAGCCTTCAGATCTACTCCGAAGGTCGCGCCTATGCCCGGGAGCGCGGCATCATCATCGCGGACACCAAGTTCGAGTTCGGTCTGTTGGACGGCGAGTTGATCCTGATCGACGAGGTCCTGACGCCGGATTCCTCCCGTTTCTGGCCCGCCGACGATTATGAGCCGGGACGGAACCAGAAGAGCTTCGACAAGCAGTTCGTGCGCGAATACCTGGAGACGCTGGATTGGGACAAGACGTATCCCGGGCCGGAATTGCCGCCGGAGATCGCGGCCAGGACCAGCGAAAAGTACCTGGAGGCCTACCGCCAATTGACAGGAAAGGAGCTGTGAGTCCAGGTCGGACGGGAGGCGCGCAGTCCGATGGGGCGTTTTTCAGACATCGAGGTTGAGCGGCTCAAAGGCGCGGCCTGGGCGGTCATCGAACACGGCGCGGAGCGGGGCGGGCAACTCTTGAGCGTCAAAGCCGCCGATTATCCGGAGGCGTTGCGCGAGTCTCGCGCCAGTTTCGTCACGCTCCGAGAGGGGGGCAGTCTCCGCGGCTGCATGGGAAGTCTGGAGGCGCGGATGCCTTTGGTGGAGGAAGTCGCCCGAAACGCCCACAACGCCGCCTTCAAGGATCCGCGCTTTTCCCCGGTAAGCTCAGGGGAGATTCCAAGGCTCAAACTCAAACTCTCGGTCCTGACGGTGCCCGAGCCGTTCCCGGTCGAATCGGAGGAGGATCTGCTGAACCGCATTCAGCCGGGCATCGACGGGCTTGTTCTCAAGGATGGGGGAAGGCGGGCGACGTTTCTTCCGGCGGTCTGGGAGGCGCTTCCCTCACCGCGGGAATTCATCCGGCAGCTCAAGCGTAAGGCGGGCCTGTCGGAGGATCATTGGTCCGACCGGATCGCGTTCCTGCGCTATCGCGCGGATGAGTATTGAACGGAGTGAGGGAGTGAGGGAGTGAGGGAGTGGGCGGCGGCCAGTCCTCCAGTCCTCCGTTCCGGACTGGGGGTCATCCGCCGTTGCGGATGGCGTCCTTCTTTTCCTCCCGTTCGGCCTCGAGTTTGATCTTGTCGTCAGTGAGATTCTGGTCGAGGTCGGCGATGGCATCGTAGTCGCCGTTTTCGCGGGCCTTGTCGATTTCGGCGTTCAGCGTGAGTTCGCGCTCGGCGATCTTGGCGTCGATCTTGGAATCGATCTCGGCGAGCGCAGCCTTCTGTTCATCGGTCAGGTTGACGGTGGGCGATTGTTTGTTCAATCGCTCCATGGCCAGTTCGTAGGCGGTCTTCATGGCGGGAGGGTAATCGGGCGGCGGGCTGATGGCCAAGCCGGGAATCAGGCGTCGCCGCCGGAGATCGGCTTGTTCTTCTTCCAGGGCATTTCGGGAAACTTGTCCGGTGGCGGGGGCATGGGCGGCGCGGCGTCGGCGGGCTTCTCCGGAGCCATGCGGAGTTCGCTGTCGTCGGCGGTTGCCGCGGTGGGATCCGGGGCGTTCATATTGCCGCGCCAGGAGGCGATACGCGCCTGCAGTCCGTGATGTTCGGCCTGCTCCTTGTCGCCGTTCTTCATGTAGAAGAGCGAAAGGTTGGTGTGCACGAGTTGCTCATTCGGGCGGAGTTTCTCCGCGACGTGGCCGTGTTCGATGGCCTTGGTGAAATCGCCCTTCCGGTACCAGGCCATGCTCAGCCCCTGGGTTGCGTCAAAATGATCGGACTGCTCCGCCAGCACGCCCTCGAACTTCGCGATGGCCGCGTCGAAATCGCCGGCGGCGTAATCAGCCATGGCGTCGTCGCATCGTTCTTGAAACGGATCTTCGGTGTTCTCGCTCACGCGCAAAAACTAGTCCACCCCCGGATCACAAGGCAAGTCGACGCGTTCGGATTTCCCCCGGACCTCCGATTTTCAGCAGGTGACGGATGGATGCATTCCGGTGGAAGACCTGCGGCCGACCGACTTCTTTGAGCAATCGATCCCGGGGGCAGGTCAGAAACAAAACTTAATCTGCATTGATTTAAAATAAGTTTTTCTTATCAAATTAAGGCATGGGGTTGTGGCGGAGCGGGTTGGGGCGCGGCGGAAAAAAAAACTTTTCATCGAATGATTGACATTGGAATTGGGGAGTATTATGCAGTTTGTCTCGATCAAACGGCGTTTTTTTGAAGTTTTGTGAGACGGAATTGAATAAAGCGACGCCGGTTGCATCCGATGAATAGTCCATCAGAACAGTTAATAGCCAAATCATAATGAGCGAAGCTCCCGCGCCCGCCTCCGCCGAGTCCGAAGGCGGCTCCCAGGTTTCCAAGATTTCCGAGGTTGTCATCCGGATTGCCGGCAACTCCCAGGACGGCATTCAGTCGATCGGCGGTTTTATCGCCCGGCTTGCCGGTCGCAGTGAGCAGGAGGTCATGACCTTCATGACGATCCCGTCCACGATCTCGGGCGGTCCCTCGATTTTTCAGGTTCGCGTCGGCACGGGAGAGGTGCTGAGCGCGGGCGACGACGCGGATGTTCTGCTGGCCTTTTATCAGCATTCCTATGAGAACCACATCGAGTCGCTGAAGCCGGGCGGCGTGGTGTTGTATGATTCCGATCACGTTGAGGAGAAGGAGGAGTTCCGGGAGAATTACCGGCATGTCGGGATACCGATTTCCAGCCTGACGGTGGAGGCGATCGGCGGCACGGCCCGGGACAAGGGCAAGAACATCTTTGCGTTGGGCCTGATCGCGCGGACCTTTGACCTGGATTCTGAAAAGTTGGCCGGATTGATCACCGAGAAATTCAAGGGCAAGGCGGGCAAGGTTCTGGAGAACGCCCTGGCCGGTTTCCATGCGGGCTACGGGTATTCGATCGGCGATGTGTTCGAGACCTTTGAGTTTCAGGAGACGGAGGGGAAGAACTACGAGCAGGTGGTCATGGCCGGCAACGAGGCCCTGGCCTACGGACTGATCGCCGGCGGCGTGCGTTTCGGGGCCGGTTACCCGATCACGCCGTGGTCGGATATCATGGAACTGCTTCGCCGCGAGTTGCCGAAATATGGCGGCTCCTTCATCCAGTGCGAAGATGAGATCGCCTCGGTCGCCATGGCGATCGGCGCAAGCTTTGCCGGCGTGGTTTCCTGCACGGGGTCCAGCGGCCCCGGCATCTCCCTGAAGAGCGAGGCCCTGGGCTGGGCGCAGATGGCGGAGATTCCGCTGGTGGTGATCGATGTGCAACGTGGCGGCCCATCGACCGGCATGCCGACCAACATCGAACAGTCCGACCTCAACATTGCCTGCTACGGCGCGCACGGCGACTCGCCGCGGGTCGTGCTTGCGCCGTCGGACGTCGAGGATTGCTTCTACATTGCGATCCAGGCGGTGAACATCGCCCGCAAATACAATGTGCCCGTCCTGGTTCTCACCGACCAGGCGATCGCGACGCGGATTGAGGCCTTCGCGGATCCGGACCTGGAGAACATCGTCCAGGAATTCCCGCCGGACCTGACGCCGGTCAAGGATCACAAGCCTTACGATCTCAGCGTCCCGGACGGCGTCACGACGCGTGTGGTTCCGGGAACCCGCATCGAGAGCGGCCAGTATCCGATCGCGACGGGCCTGGAGCACAATGAAATGGGTCACCCGTCCGCCTCGCCCAAGATGCACATGGATATGATGGCCAAGCGGCGCAACAAGTTGAAGGCGCTGGCCCGGGAGTTGCCGACGCCGGAGGTTTACGGCCCCAATGAGGGCAATGTCCTGCTTGTGGGCTGGGGATCGACCCAGGGCCCGATGCGGGAGGCGGTCGATCGCGCGCGCGCCAAGGGCGACAGCATTTCGTCGATCAGCATCCGCCACATCAGTCCGCTGCCGGAGGGCTTGGAGGAGATTTTCGCCGGCTTCCATCACGTGTATGTCGTCGAGACCAACGACGAGGGTCTTTACGGTTTCGGCCAACTGGGCGGGCTGCTTCGCTCGCGCTACGCCGATTCGAAGATCGAAGGCATCAACAAGACCGACGGTCTGACCTGGAAGGTGCGCGAGATTCTCGAACGCATTGAAGAGAAACTCGCCGCCGGCCAAGCCTGAGCGAATCCGCCGCAACTTTTGTTCCCAATACAATGAGCCAACTGCAACTAGCCGAACCGCCCGTTCATCCCGGACACGAACCCGCCGCCCCGCTGGCCGACGAGGCCCGCGAGCCGCTGAAGAAGAAACAGATCGCCGCCGATCACCCGACATGGTGTCCGGGCTGCGGCGACTTCGCCGTGCTGTCGCTCTATTTCAAACTGATTGAGAAGCGCGGCCTCTGGCAGGAGAAGTTGGCCACGGTGGCCGGCATCGGTTGCTCCAGCCGGTTTCCCTACTTCGTGCAGGGACATGGCGCGCATTTCATCCACGGCCGCGCGCTGCCTTTTGCCACCGGCGTTTCCCTGTCCCGCCCGGATCTGCATGTGTTCGTGTTCGGCGGAGACGGCGACGCCTTTTCCATCGGCGGCAACCACTTCAATCATACCGCGCGCAAGAACTTGAACCTGACCTACGTGGTCATGGACAACTTCGTCTACGGCCTGACGAAGAAGCAGACTTCGCCGACCTCGCCGCTGGGATTCAAGAGCAAGACCGACATGTGGGGCGCGGTGGATCGGCCGATCAACCCGATGAAGCAGGCGATCGCGGCGGGCGCGACGTTCGTCGCCCGGACGACCCACACGAATCCGAAGCACGTGCTGGAGGTGTTTGAGGCGGCCCTGGATCACAACGGCTTCAGCTTTGTGGAATGTCTGAGCGAATGCGTGGAGTTCTTTCCGGGCGCCTTCAACGAGACGAATCCCCGCAAGGGCGGTGCCTTCAACGAAGTGCCGGAGGACCATGATGTCACCGACGAGTTGGCCGCCTACAAGCTGTCCGGCGAGGACTTTCCCGGCTACTTCGGCGTGTTCTACAAGGTGGACCGCCCCACCAAGAACGAGTTGGAGGCCGGCATCAACGAGAAGTTTCAGGCGAAGGTCGAGGGGCTCAAGCCCTGGCAGATCCTCCGTCAGAACTTTGACCGGATGAAGTAAGGCGGAAGCGACCGTCAGCTTTTCAGGCCCCGGCGTTTGCCGGGGCTTTTTTGTTTGTTTACGAATCGTGAATTCCGGGCAGAATTCCTGGCCATGGCTGAGATGATTGGCATCCGCGCTGTTCTTGCCGGCATTCTCCTGTGCGGCGGGGTTTCCCTTTCCGCGTCGGAGGACGTGGAGTTCTATCAGCGGCAGATCAGGCCGTTGCTGCAGGCGCGTTGCGTTGCGTGCCATGGCGCGTTGAAAAGCAGGGGCGGCCTGCGGCTGGATACCGCGGAACTGCTGCGCAAGGGCGGCGATGGCGGCCGCGTGATCGATTCGTCGGACACCGAAGCCGGCGAGTTGATCCGTCGGGTTTCGACCGCCGAGGAATCCGAGCGGATGCCGCCGGAAGGCGAGCCCTTGAAAGCCGAGCAGATCGCCGCGTTGAAGCGCTGGATCGCCGCCGGCGCGCCGGGGCCGGCGGACGAACAGCCCGAAGCCGATCCTCGCGCACACTGGGCATACCGGCCCATTGTCAAACCGCCGTTGCCCGACGCCTCATTGAGCGGCAACCCCATCGACGCCTTCCTCGCCGCCGCGCATCACGACCGGGGCATCAAGGCGCAGGGCGCGGCTTCGCGATCCGTACTGCTGCGCCGCGCGCACCTGGATCTGATCGGGTTGCCGCCGACTCGGGAGGAGTTGGCGGCATTCCGGGACGCGGACTCGGAACGCGCCTATGAACGAATGATCGACCGCCTGCTGGCGAGCCCGCATTACGGCGAGCGATGGGGGCGGCATTGGATGGATGTCTGGCGCTACAGCGACTGGTTCGGTCTGGGGAAGCAGCTGCGCAACAGCCAGAAGCACATCTGGCACTGGCGGGATTGGATCGTGGAGTCGCTCAACGAGGATAAGGGGTACGACCGCATGATCCTGGAGATGCTTGCCGGCGATGAGATTGCGCCGACCGACCGGAAGACCCTGCGCGCGACGGGTTATCTCGCCCGGAACTACTACCTTTTCAACCGCGACACCTGGCTGGACGCCACGGTGGAGCACACGGCCAAGGCGTTTCTGGGGGTGACCATGAACTGCGTCAAATGCCACGACCACAAGTACGACCCCTTGGAGATGCCGGACTACTACGCCTTTCGCGCCTTCTTCGAACCGCATCAGATCCGGCTCGATCAGGAGCCAGGGATGCTGGATTTCGAGAAGGGGGGGCTTCCCCGCGCCTTCGACGATCATCTCGACGCGCCGACCTACATTTACCGGAAGGGCAACGACAAGGATCCGGACAAGAGCCGGGTGATCGAGCCGGCCCTGCCGGCGCTGTTTGCGTCCCACGAGTTTGAGATCAAGCCGATCGATCTGCCGGCGTTCGCCTATGCGCCGGGAACGCGGGAGTATGTGCGGCGGGATCATCTGGCCCGGGCGGAGGGGGAGATTGTCGCGGCGGAGCGGGAACTCGGCAAGGCGAAGGAGCGCCTCGCGGCCGTGGCGCGGAAACAGGAAGGAAAGGGCGGGGCAGACCCGGCGCGGAAGCCGGTCGGACCAGTGGTGTTCCTGAAAGACGATTTCGCAAAGGCTCGCCCGGACTTGTGGGATGTTTCCGGCGAGGGGTGGGAGCACAGGGATGGAGCGCTGGTCCAGTCCAAACCCGGCGCGGACCGGTTCCTGCGATCGAAGGCGTCGCACCCGGAGAAATTCCGCGCCGTGCTGCGCTACCGACCCACCGGCGGCGTGAAATGGAAGTCGATGTCCATGCGCTTCGACGTGACGGATGGCGGGAGGACCAGTCACACGGCCTACCTGAGCGCGGTGACCCCGGGCTCCAAGGCGCAGATTTTACACACGGAGAACGGTCGACATGATTACCCGGCCGATGGACGCAAGGCGATGCCGGTGAAGCTGAACGAGGTGCACGAGCTGGAGATCGCGGTGCGTGGCTACGTGATCAATTTCTGGGTGGATGGCGAATTGGCCCTGGTCTACCGCCTGCCTTGGAGGAAACCGGGCGGGCGCTTCGAATTGTCCGTGTTCGATCTGACGGCGGAGCTGCGCTCGCTGACGGTTGAAAGCCTGCCTGAACACGTGGAACTGACCCAGCCCGGCGGCGCGCCGAACATGGCGAACACTCTCGCCGGAGCCCAGGCGGGCGTGACGTTGGCCGAGCGCGGCGTGGCGCAGGCGAAGGAGAGTCTGGCGGCGCTCAAGGCCCGCATCGCGGCGGATCGCGCCATGGTTTTGAATCCGGATTCTGCAAAAGCCAAGGATCTCTTCGCGGCCGCGTCCCGGGCCTCTCGGAAGGCCGCGCTGGCGAAGGCTGACCAGGAGTTGGCGCGCGCCGATCTCGAGCTTGCCCGTTTGGCCGCGTCGGCCAAACCGGACAAGAAGAAGCTCGCCGCGGCGGAAAAGAAGCTGAAGGCGGCCCGCGCGAGTCGCGACAAGACCCAGGCAGCCTTTAAGGAGCCGGACGGGAACCATGTTTCGTTGAAGGGCAGCCTGAAGGCCTTGGAGACTCCCGCGCACAAGCTGGGGCAATACGCTCCAGTCTACAGCCGAACCAGCAGCGGCCGGCGCACGGCCCTGGCAAAGTGGATCGGGAGCCGGGAGAATCCGCTCACGGCGCGGGTGGCGGTCAATCACATCTGGCTGCGGCACTTTGGCGAGCCGTTGGTGGACGACGTCTTCGATTTTGGCCGCCGCGCCCGGGAGCCGGAGCATCTGGATCTGCTGAATTACCTCGCCGCGGATTTCATGGAGAACGGTTGGAGCATGAAGCGGCTGCACAAACTCATCATGACTTCCGAGGCGTATCGCCGTTCCTCCAGCAATGCGGGCGCGGACCAAACGGCGAAGTCCGCCGATCCGAACAACCATCTTTATTGGCGGATGAACCCGCGGCGCATGGAATCCCAGATCATCCGCGACAGCGTCCTGCGCCTTGCCGGCGAGTTGCGGATGCAATTGGGCGGGCCGCCCGTCTATCCGAAGAAGAAGGACGCGTCGATGCGTCGGAGCATCTACTTTGCCCATTCTCGTGACGACGGGGAGCCGTTCTTGAAATCCTTTGACGATGCGGAGATCACCCAATGCTATCGTCGCAGTGAAAGCGTCGTGCCCCTGCAGGCGCTGGCAATGGCCAACGCTGAAATCTCTGTTGCGATGGCGGATCGCATCGCGCGGAAGTTGGCGGTCGAGGCGGATGGCGATGAAAGCGTCATCTTCGCGGCCTTTGAAACCGTTTTGTCGCGTTCGCCTACGCTCGATGAAAGGAAGGAGGCAATCCGTTTCTTGAGGGATGTGAGGGAGTTGCTGAAGACGAAGGAAGCGGCCGACCGGGATCTGCGCGCCCGCGCGCGCCTGGTTCACGCCCTGCTCAACCACAACGACTTCATCACGATCAGGTGAGGGCGGGACGAGGGGCGACTATTCCACGTCGATTCCGTCGAACAGGGATTCCAGGTTGTTCAGCGGGGCCTCTTTTTTGGGCTTGGGGTTCAGCGTGTGTTTCAGGTGACCGAGGGCCTCGCCGACGTTTCGCACGGAGCCGGGCAGGGTGGCTCCGCAGGCGTTGGGATGGCCGCCGCCCTGGAGTTTCCTCGCGATGGGCAAGGCCTCGCCATTGCGGCTGCGAAAGCTGACCAACACCGGGCCCTTCGCTTTCTTGAACGCCGTCATCAGGACCTTGTAGGGGATGTCGTCGTCGAGGAGCAGGTCGTGGACAATGGCGTTGATGTTGCCCACTGAGATCGGCACGTAGCCCAGATCCGGCGTGATGGCCTCGACCTTCCGCTTGCTCCAGTCGCGACCGATCGGCGTTTCGATCTTTCGTTTCGCCTCGATGATGGCAAGCAGCGGATGGTCGAGGATGGCTTCGATCCGATCGTCGATGACCGCCTTGAAATTCCAGAAACCATAGGATTTCACCAGTTGCGCGTAGTCGGTCGCAAGCGTGAAGTCTGGATCGTCCTCGCGATAGAGATCAGCGATGTCGTTCAGCCGCATCAGGCGGTCCAGCCCGGGGCTGGAGATTCCGTGCTCCTGGCAGAGTTCGTAGCAGAGGGTTCCTGCGGACTTGGTCGTGTCGTGAATGAACTGCGCTTTTTCGGGGACCGCCGGCGTTTCGTGGTGATCGACGATCAGCCAGCCCGGCTTGTCCATGCGCTTGTCGAAATTCAGATCACAGACCCAGGCGGTCTTTTCTCCCATGGGACGGCGGGTCAGTCCTTCGTAGCCCCAGGCCTGTAGCGGGACGTCGACATCGAAGAGTTTCTTCGACAGTCGAA
>JAYPGD010000147.1:0-12252 GCA_038126655.1 Verrucomicrobiales bacterium | reverse complement strand
GCGGGGGACCTCCATGAGCCCGGCTTCCTCGAGGGCTTCCCGGATGCCGTCGCGCCCCCGATCGCGGCTGAGAATGGCTATCTTCACCATCCGGGCGACCGGCCCCGGGGTGGCGTCGCAGATGGAGATGGCCTCGACGACATTATCCCGTTTGAGCACGTTTCTGATCCCGATGAGAAACTCGGTGGAATTGATCTGCTCGCGATGGTAGTGGAGCAGGCGTTGAATGAAGACCACGAGCGCGACGGAACTGGTCAGCAGCAGGACCCACATCATCGGGCCGCCGTTTTTGAGCAGTTCGAGCGAGTTGGTTAACATGCGGATGTTATAGTTTTCGGGGCCGCGTCTTCAAAGTCGAAAAGCTCCCGGCGGGGGCGGGGCGCGGATCGATCAAGGATTGGAGACCCGGTAGAAGAGGGCGTCTTGCCCGATGGAGGAGGCGTCGGTGAACTGAAAGGTCCCGACCTGATCGTTGAGGCGCCCGCTGGGGACGCGGGTCCAGCCGGCGGGGTTGGAGAGGTCTGGATTGGCCTCGATGCGCAGGCGACAGGCGGCGGCGGTTGTGATGGTGAGCCGGGTGGAGCCGTCGCCGAGGCGTTCGAGGTCGTCGATCCGGGCGGGGAGGCCCCGGAAGAAGCAGAAATGGAAATCGCCAGCGGCCCCATTTTTCCCGTCGACGGCGATGAGGTATTTTTTTCCGGTTTCGGCGTTCAGGATCAGGAGGCTGCTGAGGTTGCTGCCGGTGTCATCGTCGTTGGCAATCACGGAAAGGGAGGCATGGGAGGAGCCGTCGCCTTCATAGACGGCGATCAGGGTGTCGAGTTGGCCGCCTTCCGGCAGGTTGGAGGCGGAGGTTTCAGTCGTGAATGTGACGGGGCCGTCGAAGGTCGCTGTCCACTCCCACCAGAGCGACAGCCCGCCGACGTCGCCCGCATGGTCGGGTTCGCCGGTTTCCTTGCCGGCGCCGGAGTTGGACGCGGAGTCCGAGGCGGAGGTTCCGGACAAGACGGTCGCCATGACAAAGGCGTCGTTGGAGGGCGCCGCGGCGAGGCTGTTCACGCCGGCGACCGTCAACGCGAGCAGGGCCGCAAGGCCGATGCGGCGCGGTCTGGCGGGCGGACAACGGTCCGCTTTGCGGGATGACAGGATCATTTCCGGGGATGATCGATCGCTCGTCGCTACTCTGGTTCAGATTCGGGAGGCAAGCTAGGCTCGCTTCGGACCTGCGTCAATTTCAAGCGGGCGACCGTGAGTTCATCCATGGACTCGACGCGGAGGCTGAATTCCCCGATGCGGACCTCGTCGCCGACCTTGGCGAAGCCGCCCAGGCGGTGGGTGATCCATCCGTTGGTGGTGGTGATGCCCTCTTCCTGCAGCTCTTCGCCGACGATTTCCGAGAGATCATGAAGCGGGCAGGAGCCGTCGAGAACCCAGCGGCGTTTGCCGATCTGGGCGATTTCCGGGGATTCCTGGTCGAATTCGTCCTGAATCTGTCCGACCAGTTCCTCGAGGATGTCTTCCAGGGTGACCATTCCGACAGTGCCGCCGTATTCATCGACGACGATGGCGAAGTGAAGTTTGCGGTCGAGCAGGATCTTGAGGAGGGTTTCGAGGCGGCATTGTTCGGGCACGTAGACGAGTTCGCGCATGACGTGCCGGAGGTCGTCGCCCTTCCTGGCCAGAAGCCGTCGGCGGAAGAGGTCCTTGAAATGGACGACGCCGAGGGTCTTGTCGATGTTGTCGTCCTCGCACAGGGGCAGGCGCGAGAAACCGGTGGCGCCGGCGACTTCGAGGCATTCCTCGATGCTGTCCTCGGTGTCGAGGGCGACGATTTCGGGGCGGGGGGTCATGACGTCGCGGACGATGCGGTTTCGGAGGTCCATGGCGTTCATGACGATGTCCCGGCCGAGCGGGGTGGAATCCTCGTGTCGTTCGTGGCTGGCGGCGAAGAGCAGCCGAAGTTCCTCCTCGGAGTGATGCATTTCAGCCTCGCTGGCGGCCTCGATGCCGAAGCGACGCAACAGCCAGAGGGCGGTGTGGTTGAGGGCCCAGATGAAGGGGTAGGAGATCTTGTAGAACCACAGCAGGGGCTGCGCCACCCAAAGGGTGGTCGGAAGCGGTTTCTGGATGGCCAGGGACTTGGGCGCGAGTTCCCCGGCGACGATGTGCAGGAAGGTGATCACGGAGAAGCCGAAGGCGAAGGAGATGGAATGCTTGAGCTCCTCGGAGGCGACGCCGGCCCGCTCCATGACCGGCTCTAGCAAATGGGCGAACACGGGTTCGGCGAACCACCCGAGTCCCAGGCTTGCCAGCGTGATGCCGAGTTGGGTCGCACTGAGGGCGGCGTCGAGATTCTGGATGAGTTTCAGTCCGACCGCGGCGCGCCTGTTGCCCTGGTGGATCAGGGCGATCAGTTGCGTGTCGCGGATCTTGACGATGGCGAACTCGGCGGCGACGAAGAATCCGTTGAGCAGGACGAGGCCGACGACCAGGACGAGACCAATGGCGAAATCAATGACGTAATCTCCGGTCATGGCGTCAGAGGCTGACCTTGCCAAACACGGCGCGCAGGATGTCCTGCAGGCTGATCACGCCGATCTCGCGTCGGTTCCGGTCCAACACGACCGCGAGGCGCTGGCCTTGGCGTTGCATACGGCGCATGGCCTTGTCCAACGGCAGGTTCTCGTCGAGATAGATTCCGGAGCGGACGTAGTGGGCCACAGTCTTGTTCTCGTCGATGGAGCCCTCGTAGAGCAGGCGTTTGAGATTGAGCACGCCGACGATGCGGCGGGGTTCGGCGGCCCTGTTCCAGACGGGGAACCGGGTCAGTTTGTGCTCCCGGGCCAGTTCGAGAGCCTCCTGCATGTTGCTTTGGAGGGTGAGGCAGCGGGCGAGGCCGATCGGGGTGGAGGCCTGGCGGACGGTCTTGATCTGCATGTCCATGACCTTGTTGATCATGCCGCGTTCCGCGGAGGAGAGGCCCTCGGCGCTTTCGTTCATCACCTGTCTCAATTCGCTCCGGCTGCCGAAGAGATGGCCCGTGTATTCCTTGTCGCCGGTGATGGCGAGGAGCGCGTCGGCGAAGAGTCCGACGATCCAGACGAAGGGGCGGAGGATCAGCCGGATGAAGCGGAAAGGGCGGGCCATGGCCATGCAGAGGCGGGTCGGGTAGAGTCGGAACAGCGTTTTGGGCAGCAGTTCAAACAAGCCGTAGAAGACGAGGATGATCGCCAGGGAAGCGGCGGCAAAACCGGCTGGCGTGTCGCGGAGCCGGTTGAACAGGGCGACCAGCATGATGCTCAGCGCCATGGCGTTGGCCAGGGTGTTGCCGACCAGGATGGTCCAGAGGAAGTCTTCGGAATCTTCAAGGTAGGCGTGGAGGACGTCGGCTGATTTCTTTCCGGCGCGACGTTGCTGGCGGATGCGCAGCCGGTTGAGCGAAAAGACCCCGGACTCCATTCCGGAAAGGATGAAGGACAGCGCCAGCACGGCGGCGAGCGACATGAGGGTCAACAGCGCTTCGCCGGTCATTGCCTGGAGCCTTTCCGTTTTTTCGCCGCCTGCAACTCGAGAACGCGACGCTCGTCGCAGGCGAGCGCGGTGAGTTCCAGTCCGTTGAACTGGGCGGACTGTCCCGGGGTGGGCACGATTTCCAGGAGGCTGGTCAAGAGTCCGCCCATGGTCTCGATGTCCGGCACATCCTCCAGTTGGGGGAACTCGCGTTCGCGAAAGTCGTCCAATCGCATGGAGCCCTTCACCCTCCAGCGGCCGCGACCGAGGCGCTGGGCCTCGTTCTCCTCCTTTTCCCCTTCGCTGCGGATTTCGCCGACGATCTCCTCCAGGATGTCCTCCACGGTGATGATGCCGTCGGCGCCTCCGAATTCATCCAGAACGATGGCCATGCCGTGCCGGTCATTCTGGAGCCGGGTGAGCAATTGCAGCAGGTTCATGGTTTCCGGCACGAAGGCCGGAGAATCGAGGACGTCCTCCAGATCGGAGTCGGGATTGAGCAGGAGTTTGCGTGTGTCGAGGGTTCCGACGATGTCATCGGGCGTCTCGTCGTAGACGGGCAGGCGGCGGTGCCGGTGTTTCCGGGCCTCCGCGATCATGTCGGCGACCGGCATGTCGTCCGGCACGGAGGCCACCTGTGAACGGGGCGTCATGGCTTCCCTGGCGGTGCGCGTGTCGAGCCTGATGATTTCCAGGATCAGGTCCTTCTCGGTTTTCTCCAGGGTTCCCTCCTGGGCGGCCATTTCGAGAAGTTCCTCGTATTCGGCGTCGTTGAGGCTTCGGGTTGCGGGGGGGCGGCCGCGAAGCGCGAGTCGAAGGATGGCGTCGACGCCCCGTTGCCCGATCCCGCGGACCGGGCCGAGCACGGCGACCAGGAACTGCAAAGGGCCGGCGATCCTGAGCGACCATTGCGCGGCGCGCCGCACGGCCAGGGTCTTGGGGAGGACCTCCATGAGGAAGAGGATCACGATGACCAGGCCCGCCAGAGTCGACCAGAAGGGCCAGATGCCGGAAAGCGCCATCCAGGCGCCGATGGCCAGCAGTCCGCCGTGCGCGAGCGCGCCGCCGAGGGCGAGCGTCGCCAGCAGGTCCTGCGGGCGGGTGAGCAATTCGGCGACCCGGGCCGCGCGCCCCGGATCCGCCGAGGCCAGTTGGCGAGCGCGCCACTGTCCGAGCGAGAAAAGGGCCGCTTCAGCGAGGGCGAAGAAGAAGCCCGCCGCGGCAAAACAGGCCAGGCCTGTCCATGCCAAAGCCGGCGTCATTGCGGCGCTCGCGGTGATTGCGCGTTTCTCATACGCGCCAAGTGGAATGCCGCGGGCGGAAATTGCAAGTTTTCTTCGATGGCTCGGCACTCCGTTGAGGGCTCCTCATCCCGGATTCAACCGTTCCCACGCGTCGAAGCCGGTCGTTTTTTTTCTTTAAAAAAGTCCGCAATTCTTGATCAATCGTCAGCGTGAGCGACGACGACATGCCAGGATATCGGATTTGGGCCGTAGATGACGTGGTGTATGGTCCGGTGGAACTGCCCCAATTGGTGGAGTGGATTCAGGGGGAACGGGTGGAGGCGGACACCTGGATTTACATCGAACACGAGGGCAAATGGCAGCAGGCAGGGAAGATTCCGGACTTTGGGATGTTTTTCCGCAAGCGCACTCCCGGCGGCGGCGGCGGCCCCAAGGAGGCGGCTCCGCTCATTGCGGGGATCAAACCCGGCCAGCTTCGGCGGGTGAAGATTCTTTCAGAATTTGACGACACCCAGCTCGGGCGATTCTTGAAGTTCATGGAGGTCAAGCAGGTCCGCCAGTTTGCCGAGGTCGTCAAGACCGGCGACCACGGTGACTCCATGTTTCTGGTCCTGGAGGGCGAGGTCCGCGTGCGCATGATGATGGGCACCAAGGAAAAGATCCTTGCCACACTGCCCGCCGGCGAGTTCTTCGGAGAAATGACCCTGTTCGACCACGCGCCTCGTTCGGCGGACATTGTCGCGAACTCGGACTGCACGTTGATCAAGATCAGCGCGGATTCCCTGGAGGCTCTCTTGAATGAGGCGCCTGAGTTGGCGCCGCCGCTCCTGATCGCCATCTGTCGCACCTTTTCGGCGCGCATCCGGCAGCTCAACAAGAAGTGGAAGGATGCCATGAACTTCGGAGGCGCCGCCGGGAACATCTCCGAATAGCCTGCTTTCGAAGCCTGGGGTTTCCGGGCGTTTTCAATCGCCGTCCCCTGCGGGCGGCGTTTCTTTTTTGTGACTCCATGAGCAAAGTTGTCGGCATTGATCTGGGAACCACCAATTCGTTGGTCGCGGCGGTGGATTCGGGGATCCCTATCGTCCTGGCGGACTCGGATGGCCGGCGGATCACGCCGTCGGTCGTGCGCTTTCCGGCGGGCGGGGGGGAGCCCGAGGTGGGCGCCGCGGCGGTTAGGGGGCGCGCATTGCATCCGGCGGAGACGGTGTCCTCGGTGAAACGTTTCATGGGGCGCAGGTTTTCCGAATTGGCGGAGGAGGAGAAGCGCGTGGATTGGGCGATCGGCTCCGGCGCCGAAGGCGGGGTCCAGTTGGAGGTCGCGGATCGGGTAATGGAACCGGAGGCGGTTTCGGCCGAGGTGTTGAAACGCTTGAAGGCGACCGCTGAGGCCGCGCTGGAGACGGAGATTTCCGGAGCGGTCATCACTGTGCCGGCCTACTTCAATGACGCGCAGCGGACCGCGACCAAACGGGCGGGCGAACTCGCCGGTCTGCAGGTGGAGCGCATCGTGAACGAACCCACCGCCGCGGCGTTGGCCTACGGGGCGGACAAGCTCAAGGAGCATTCCAAGATTGCGGTCTATGATCTTGGGGGCGGCACCTTCGACCTCTCGATCCTGGAATTGAAGGAAGGCGTGTTCCAGGTGTTGTCGACCAACGGCAACACCCGTCTGGGCGGGGATGACATCGACCGGCGTCTGATCGAACATGTTGTCGGGAGGATCGCGGAGGCGGGAGGGCCGGAGACGGCCGGGGATCCGCAATTGATGGCCCGTATCCGGGAGGAGGCGGAACGTTGCAAGATCGCCCTGTCCTCGGAAGACTCGGTGGAGATTTCCCTGCCGTTCCTGAGCGGCGGATTCAGTTTCGGCGAAAGGTTGCCCCGGGACGAACTGGAGCGGTTGGCGCGGCCCGTGGTGGAGCGGACCCGGGAGCATTGCCTGCGCTCACTGGCGGACGCCGGGCTGAAGCCGCAGGACCTGGACCAGGTGATTTTGGTGGGCGGGCAGACCCGGATGCCCCTGGTGCGCCGCCTCGCGGCGAAGTGGTTTGAATGCGCCGAATTCGATGAAACCCGCGGCGATATCCGGCTTGGCAAGGACCATCATCAGGCTTCCGGTCCCGCGTTGAACACCTCGCAGGACCCGGATGAGGCGGTCGCCCGCGGCGCGGCCATCCAGGCCGAGATCCTGATGGGCGGTTTCAAGGACATGCTGCTGCTGGATGTCACGCCGCTCTCGTTGGGCCTGGAGACCTTTGGCGGCCTGATGAACGTGATCATTCCCCGCAATTCCACGATTCCCGTGAAGGCCGGCGAGATGTTCACCACCGCCATGGACAACCAGACCGGCATGTTGATCCATGTCCTCCAGGGGGAACGCGAAAAGGCGGCCGACAACTGGAGCCTGGGCCGCTTCGCCATCGAATTCGAAAAGGCGCCCAAGGGGGCAGCCCGCGTCGGCGTGCAGTTCGAGATCGACGCCAACGGCATCCTCCACGTCCTGGCGAGAGACACCCTCACCGGCAAGGAGAAGATCGTGGACATGCAGTCCGCGGTGGATGTGGACGACGCCGACGTGACCCGCATGGTCGAGGAATCCGTGGAGCATGCCTTCGACGACCTGGCTGCGCGGCACTGGATCGAGGCAAGACTGCGCGCCGGGGAGACGGTCAAGGCGACGGAGTCCGGACTCGCGGACATGGGCGCGGAATTGGGCGCCGATGATCGCGCGCGGATCGAGGCGACGCTGGCGGCCGTGAAGGCGGTTCTTGGCGAGGTCGATGGCGAGGACGGCGTCGGCGACGCGCGGAAGTTGAAGGCCGCGGTCGGCGAACTGGATGAGGCGACCCTGCCGCTCGCCGACCTGATGATGGAACGGGCCATGGACGCCATGCTGCGACAGCGGGGCGTGATTGATTGAACCGGGACGGACCATGATCTGCTCGCTGGGTTGGCATCGATGGAACGGCGGCGTCTGCAGTTCCTGCGGCAGGACGCGACATTGTTCGCACGAACGCCATTACTGGAAGGGGGACCGATGCGAGGTCTGCGGCAGCCGGAAGATGGGCGTCGCCCAGATCGTCACCCTCGTCGACAAGGTTGTCCGCAAGCGTTTCGATAAACTGCATCCGGAGTGGATCAGGGAACTGTCCGAGGTCGGCCCCATCGCCATGCCCTACATTCTCCGGGATATGACCGAGTTGGCGCGCTCGGAAGCGGATTTGATCAGCCCGCCCTTTCTGGACCTGCGGCGGATCGTGGTCGCGATGGGGGAGAGAGGACGGTGGGCGCTGGAAGCGGTCGCCCGGGATCAGGAATCCGCGCCGGACGACCGGACCCGGCGGGTTGCCGGCGTCCTGGAAGAGATTCAGAGCCAGTGGTCGACGAAAAGTGAAGACTGATGACGCACGGGATGGATTCCGCCCGCCCGTCCTTGGAGGCCCCTACGCGATCGCAGCGCACCCGAACAATCCCCGTTCACGGATCAATTCCGCGACCTTGGGCGGGACGAGTTCGTCCCAGTCCTCTCCGTCGGCGCGGATCTTGTCGAGGACGTCCTTGGTAAAGATGGAGAGGTTGGCCTCGTCGAAGCCGCGGAGGGGTTCGATGAAATTGTTTTCGAGGAGGTGGGAGTAGAGGTGGCGGAGGTGTTCCGCGACCATGAGGTTGCGGGCGTTGATGATCGAATTGTTGGCGGCGTCCTTGTAGGGGAGCACGTAGAGCTTGAGGTCGTTTTTGAAGAGGCGGCCGAAGGATTCGAGGATGCCCCCGTCGAGATCGGTGTAGTATTTTTCCTGGAAGACCTCCTCCAGGGTGGGGATGCCCATGACGATGCCGACCTTCTCGCGGGTGTAGCGAAACAAATAGGCGGCGACGCGGTGAAACTCGACGTAGTTTGAAATCAGGACGTTCTGTCCGAGCGCGCTGAGGAGGTCGACGCGATCGAGGAAGTCCTTGTGGTCGATGGAGTCGCCGTCACTCAGGGTTTTCAAGGTCATTTCCATGAGGGCGGAGACGGACTTGCCGCGGACGCCGGGTTCCTGCACGAACTGGGCGCGGGCGCATTCGAGCATTTCGAGCGTGGTCCTGGTGACGGGGCGAAAGGCGCCGCGCTCGACGAGGATGGGTTTGTCCCAGAGAACTTCGCCGGGTTGGACGACTTCGCCGTCGGCCATGAACATGGTGGCGTCGGCGAGGCCGTGTTCGACGAGTTTGAGCGCCATGAGGCGGTTGTCGGTGTCTGCGAAAACGCCGCCGTCGAATTTGATCATATCGACCTCGATGCGTCGGCGGTCGAGGGAATCGAGGAGGGAACGGAGGAGGGCGACGGGGTCCTGGCTGAGATGGTAGGCGCCGTGGATGAGGTTGATGCCGGCGATGCCGATGGCTTCCTGTTGTTCGACATTCCGTTCGTCGAGGAGACGGATGTGGACCAGGATTTCGCTGGGATCGGCCTTGGGTTCGTGGAGGAAGCGGATGCCCATCCAGCCGTGATTGTCGCCCTTCACGCCGCGGCTCTTGGCGGCGACGGTGTTGGCGTAGGCGAAGAACTTGGTGGTTTCGCCCTGCGTGGGGCCGAGGCGTTCGATCAGGAGTTCCCACTCGTGATCGAGCATGTCGACGAGCCGGCCTCGGCTGACGTAGCGTTCGGCCTTGCCGTAGATGGCGTCGCTCATGGTCATGTCGTAGGCGGACATGGACTTGGCGACGGAACGCGAGGCTCCGCCGACACGGAAGAGCCAGCGGGCGACCTCCTGCCCGGCGCCGATCTCGGCAAGCGTGCCGTAGTGTTCGCGGCGGGCGTTGATGTCGGCGGCCTTGGCGGCGGGCGATTTGGCTTCGGCGTTCATGGCGGATCCATGGTGGGGGGCGGCCGCCGCCATGGCAAATCAGTTCTCAGTCGCGGGGAATGAACTGGACGGCATCCACGATCACGTGGCCGGAGGTGTCCTTGTTCGAGATGACGACGACGGCGGGCTTGTCGGCGGAGAATGTGAAAGTCCCGACTGATTGAAACACGCCTTGGGCGGCTGCGGGTTTCCGCTGGTTGACGCGGATGGTCCTCGTTCCGGCGGCGTGCTCCACAGTGACGGGGACGGCGGCGGCGCGGTTCTTGTAGGCGGAGTAGGCGACGCGCACGTCGTAGCGGCCGGATTTGAGTTTCGCCGTGAAGCGCGCGGACAACTGTCCCTTGGCGGCGGCGCCATCATGCCGGTAGCCGGATTCCACATAGGGGCGGGTGGAGCTGCTGACGGTCCAGTCGCCGGTGAAGACGGCTTCGGCGTCGTCTATCACCACGCCCGGCAGGGCGGCCTTGGAAAGGTCGATGCTGGGCTGCGCGCCCTTGGGGAGCTCAAGAACCTGGCCGTCGAGTTCGAGACGTTCGCGGAGTCTGCTGTAGGGGACGTCCTGAACTGAAGTGTTGCGATCGATGGCCAGGGCGGCGGCGGTGGCGGCGGACTGGCCGAGAATCATGAACACCGGTTCCATGCGGATGGAGCCGTAGGCGGCATGGGAGGCGGACAGGCAGACAGGGACGAAGAGGTTTTCCGCCTCGCCGCGCCTGGGGACGATGGAACGGTAACTGATGAGGTAGGGGCCGCCGGGTGAAACCTGCACGTCGCCTTCGTCTTGTGCGAAGCCCTCCTTCGTCACGTAGCGCTGCACGTTGTGGGAATCCATGTTGTAGGAGCCCATGCCGACGGGATCCTCGCAGACGCGCGCGCGGCGGCAGTCGTGCTCGGTGGCGACATAATCGCTGACCATGCGACGGGCCTCGCGGATGTAGAGTTGATGCGGCCAGTTCCCGTTGTCGGTGAATTCATCGGCCGCGAGCCCCCATTTGGACATGTAATCCCGGATCTTCTGCGGGACGCGCGGATGGTTGGCCAATGTCCACATGAGGCCCTTTTGATAGACCTCGTGTTCCTTGATGGTGGCTTCGCGGGTCGCGTAGTCGGCCTCGGGGTAGTCGTAGTTCATCCCGATGTTGTCGGTGGAGAAGGCGCGGTTGTTGTTCGTGTCGGTCTTGCGATTGGGCATCATTGACGGCGCGAGCGGCACGTGGGGATCGCCGGCTTCAAGATTGCGGAGAAGGAGTTCGTAGCGAAGTTCGTCGTAACCTTCGGGTTTGGGAAAGGGGACGCGGTTGTCGGGATGGTCCGACATGCACATGCGAAAGCAGTAGGCCTGCACGCGATGGTCGCCGGCGCCCTCCTCGCCGGGGCCTTCGTTGTGGATCCCGGGAAGCAGCCCGCTGGAGGGATCGCCCGGTTTGCGCCAGGGGTCGACGTCGACGATGAAGCGGTGGTTCTTGACGTTGCGCCTGGTCTGCACGCCGTTGAGGCTCTCGTCGTAGGTTGCATTGCTTTCGCGACCGACGGTGAAGCTGACTCCGGCGGCGGCCATCAGATCTCCCTCGTAGGTGGCGTCGATAAACATTCTGCCTGCGTAGGTCTCGCCGGACTCCATGGTGATGGAAACGATGCGTTGGCCGTTCATTCTGACGCCGGATCTGCGGTCCAGGCGCTGGCGCTTCACGACGGGGATGTTCTTCAGATAGAGCATTTTGTGGAACACCGCCTCGGCCACGGAGGGGGAGAAGGTCCACATCGCGTCGTCCTTGGGGCGGTAACGGCTGTAGTCTCCGGGTTTCTCGAATTTCCAGGCGGAGGGCTTGTCGTAGAATTTCTTGATCTCGCGGTAGAACTCGCGTGAGACGCCTCCGATGACGGACTTGGAGCCGGTGTCGGTCTGCCCGAGGCCGCCGCTGGTGAGACCGCCGAGGTGGGCGCCTTGTTCGATGACAATGACGCTCTTGCCCATGCGCGCGGCCTGCACGGCGGCCGCCACTCCGGCGGAGGACCCGCCGTAGACGACAAGGTCGTAGGATTGCGCGGCGGGGAGGGTGGCGGACCACAGACTGAGAAGTCCGCCGAGAATGCAAATGTTCGTTCTCATCAATGAAAGACTATGGCCAGATAGTCGTAGTGGGGAAAGGCGGTTTGTTCGCCCAGTGAGGGATTCTCGCGAACGGCTTTTCGGGCCCCGGTGTGAAACATCTTTTCGATGTGGCGTCTTTGTGCTCTGGGGAGGAGATCCTTGAGCGGTTGGTTCGGGATGGGATGCTTTCCGGAGTCGCGGTAGGGCGGTCGTTGGAGCGACGCTTTGCCGATGACGCTGGAGCCATCGGCGTGAATGCTGCACTGCAGGTATACGGTGCAGCGTTCGAAAGCTGGCGGCGGGGTGGCAGGGAATCCCATCTTGCGATCTACCACGTAGGAGTTGATGGCATCGCTGAATGCTTTGGCGGTCTCTTTGGCTATGGTTTTGCGGAAACCTGCGTCGGCGGTTCCTGTTGGATGTTGGCCTGAATCGACGCAGGCCGCGCTCACCCACTTGGATCGTTCGTTGAACGGTGGGTTGGCGACGCATCCGGTCAGCAGTGTGGCAAGGACGAACGGGTAGATCCTTCTCATTATTATGGATTTAGGCG
>JAYPGD010000146.1:8328-12269 GCA_038126655.1 Verrucomicrobiales bacterium | reverse complement strand
CGCATCAGCTTGTTGATCGTCTCGATCATGTGGACGGGGATGCGGATGGTGCGGGCCTGGTCGGCGATGGAGCGGGTGATCGCCTGGCGGATCCACCAGGTGGCGTAGGTGGAGAACTTGTAGCCGCGCTGGTATTCGAACTTCTCGACCGCCTTCATGAGGCCCATGTTCCCCTCCTGGATCAGGTCGAGAAATGAGAGACCGCGGTTGGTGTAGCGTTTGGCGATGGAGATCACGAGGCGGAGGTTGGCCTCGACCATTTCGGCCTTGGCCTCGTGGGCCTCCTCGCTGCGTTCGAGCAGTTCGTCGTAGGCGTCCATGAACTGTTGGCAGGGCATGCGCACGAACTCCTCCAATGCGTGCAGCTTGGCCAGCTCCCCTTCGAGCATGTTCTTCTGTTCCTTCGTCGGGCGCGATTTCTTCAGTTCTCCGATGACGTAGAGGCCTTCCTTGAAGCGGTCGTAGATGTTTTCCGCGACGTGGCCCATGTCCTCGATGACGCGCTGCTTGTAGCCGAACTTCGCAAAGTTCTTCACCAGCTGAAGCTGTAGCTTCTCCAACTGTCCGGCCACGCGGCTCCGGGCGGCGCCGTCGGAAAGATGGCTCCACTTTGCGTAGAGCCGGTCGGCCTCGGCGTCCAACTCGCGGAGCGTCCGGTTCAGCCGGCGCAGAGCCTTGGTGTGTTTCTCGCGGATTTCGACCTTGGCCTCGACGATGACGCGGTCGAAGCGTTCCTTGGGCGGCTCGCAGATGAGCTTCTCGGCGAGCGCGAGGTGTTCCTTGGCGATGTAGCCGAAGCGGTGGATCAATTCCTTGCAGGCCTGCTCGGCGGTCTCGATGCGTTTGGAAATCCCGACCTCCTCGTCCCGCGTCAGGAGCGGGACCCGGCCCATCTGCTTGAGGTACATGCGCACGGGGTCATCCAACGGGTCGGCGGACGTGGAGCGTTCCGGGGCGTCCTCGTTCGTGGGCTTGTCCCGTTCGACCTCGGCCTGCTCGACGATTTCGACGCCGAGGTTGCGGAGCTTGGTCTGGATGTCGTCGATCTGCTCGGGGGTGACGCCATTCTGCGGCAGGGCCTCCTGCAGGTCGTCGTAGGTGAGACAGCCCTGTTCCCGGGACAGGGCCACCAGTTCCTTGAGGGCGTTCTGGAGGGCGGCTGTGACTTCCCTGGGGGGCGACGGTTTCCTGGCGGCCGGCTTCTTTCCCGCCGGCCGTTTGGCTGGGGGCTTCCTCGCGGCGGCGCGCTTTTTCCCCGGCACTTTCGCCTTGGCCGATTTCCTCGTTGATTTGGAGGCCATGTTGATTCCCTAAACGTCAGATACCTGCGGCGGACGGTCGCAGATAATGGAACCCGACTACCGGGAGTCAAGCCGCGATGGAACGGATCTTCCCGAGTTTGTGAAAAAATTCACAAAATCGTCTTGTCTTGGAAAAGGCCCGTGATAGCTTCGCCGAAACTGTCGTTTTAAGGGCATTTCCCGCATGCAGAACACGCAAGAAATAGGCTACAACACCAAGATTGAGGGTGATGTCACGATCACGCGTGTCGACGCCGCCTTGAACTGGTTCCGCAAGAATTCCCTGTGGCCGATGCCGATGGGGTTGGCGTGTTGCGCAATCGAGTTGATGGCCGCGGGAGCCAGTCGCTTTGACATTTCGCGGTTTGGTTCGGAAGTGATGCGTTTTTCGCCGCGGCAGTCGGATCTGATGATCGTGGCCGGCACGGTGACCTACAAGATGGCCTTGGCCGTGAAGCGCATCTACGACCAGATGCCCGACCCCAAGTGGGTCATCGCCATGGGCGCCTGCGCCTCGACCGGCGGCATGTATCGCAGCTACGCCGTGCTGCAGGGCGTGGACAACATCCTGCCGGTGGACGTCTACATCGCCGGCTGTCCGCCGCGCCCCGAGGCCCTGCTCGACGCCCTGATCAAGATGCAGGGCAAGGTCGCCAAGGAGAATGTGTTCTCCAAGCCCGCGACCGATTGAGTCCGTTTTCGCCGGAATTCGTCCAATGACCGCCGCCGACAAAGCCAACGCCCTTCGCGAGAAGTTCGGGGATCTGATCTCCGAGCCGGCGGAGTTTCGCGGCGAGATCACGGTGACCGTCGCGGACGCGCAACGAATCGCCGAAGTCTGCGAATTCGCGAAGAAGGAGCTGGGCTTCAATTATCTCGTCGATCTGAGCGGCGTGGACAACTACGGCGACGATCCGCGATTTGAGCTGGTTTACGAGTTGTATGGCTACGGTCACGGCTGCCATCTGCGGTTGAAGGCCGCGCTTTCCGAGGAGGTTGGCGAGGCTCCCTCGGTGGCGGGCGTCTGGCGGACGGCCGATTGGCATGAGCGCGAGGTTTACGACATGATGGGCATCCGTTTTGCCGGGCACCCGGACCTGCGTCGCATCCTGATGTGGGAGGGCTATCCGCATTTTCCGCTGCGCAAGGATTTCCCCTTGGCGGGCAAGGCCACGGACATGCCGGATGTCGCATTCTCGAATCCCGCGCCGCTGGAAGGCGGCCCCTTCGTCACCAGCCCGGGAGCGTGCGGATCAGAGGAACGCGAACCGCGGGCCAAGACCTTTGAATGACGGCATGAGCTCGGTCAGGGAAATCGATTTCAAGGACACCGCAGCCAGCGCGGCCGGCGCGGCGGCGGACCTTGACGCGCCGGACGACATGCACGGCGAGAAGATGGTCCTGAACATGGGGCCTTCCCACCCGGCCACGCACGGCGTCCTGCGCATCGTGCTTGAGCTGGACGGCGAGGAGATCGTCAAGGCGATCCCGGATGTCGGTTACCTGCATCGCGGCGACGAAAAGATCGCCGAGAACATGACCTACACCCAGTTCATTCCCTACACGGATCGACTGGATTACCTGGCGCCGCTGGCCAACAACGTCGCCTACACGCTGGCTGTCGAGAAACTGGCCGGGATTGATCAGGCATTGCCTCCCCGCTGCCAATACATCCGCGTGATCTGCTGCGAATTGGCCCGGATCTCGGCGCACCTGCTGGGGCTGGGCGCCTTTGCCATGGACGTCGGGGCGGTGACCGTGTTCCTGCACACCTTCACGCAACGCGAGTACATCTACAATCTGATCGAGGAGCTCACCGGAGCGCGATTCACGACCACCTACACCCGCATCGGCGGCGTGTCGCGCGATCTGCCGGATGGCTGGATCGGCAAGCTCAAGCAGTTCCTCGACGGGGTTCGCGTCAACATCGACGAGACCGAGAAGTTGCTCAGCCGCAATCCCATTTTCCAGGATCGCACCAAGGACATCGGGGTCTATTCGGCCGAGGAGGCGATCGATTTCGGCATGACCGGCCCGAACCTGCGCGGCAGCGGCGTGGAGTTCGACATGCGCAAGGCGCATCCCTACCTGGTCTACGATCAACTGGATTTTGAAGTTCCCGTCGGATCGAAGGGCGATTGTTTCGATCGCTACCTGGTCCGGATCGAGGAGATGCGCCAGAGCGCCGACCTGTTGGAGCAATGCATCAGGCAGCTTCCCGGCGGCGCGGTCAACGTGGACGACGGCAAGTTCGTCCTGCCCCGGAAGGAGAAGGTCCTGACCAGCATGGAGGAGCTGATTCATCAGTTCATGCTGGTGACGCAGGGGACCAACGTCCCGCCCGGAGAGGTCTACTTCGGCGCGGAGAACCCCAAGGGCGAACTCGGATTTTACATCAACAGCAAGGGCGGCGGAACGCCCCACCGGCTCAAGATCCGCGCCCCTTCGTTTGTGAATCTCGGCATCCTGCAACATTTGCTGCCCGGCCACATGGTCAGCGACGTGGTGGCCATCCTGGGTTCGCTGGACTTCGTCATGGGGGAATGCGACCGATGAGCGCCGCGAAGAAGAAAGCCCCGGCGAAGAAGGCGGCGCCCGTCGAGCACGCCGAGGTCCACGCCATGACCAGTTTCTCCATGA
>JAYPGD010000146.1:0-8228 GCA_038126655.1 Verrucomicrobiales bacterium | reverse complement strand
AAGGCGGCGCCCGTCGAGCACGCCGAGGTCCACGCCATGACCAGTTTCTCCATGAACGCCCGGCTGGAGAAGGAGGTTGATGAGCTGGTCACGCATTATTCGCAGAAGCGCAGCGCGGTGTTGATGGTCCTGCACGCGATCCAATCCGAGTTCGGCTGGATTTCGAAGGAGGCGATCGAATGGACGGCGAAGAAGCTGGAGCTGCAGCCGATCAATGTCTACGAGGTCGTGACCTTCTACCCGATGCTCAACGACAAGCCGGTCGGCCGCTTTCACCTGAAGGTCTGCCGCACCCTGAGCTGCGCGTTGGGCGGATCGCACAAGCTGCACGCCAGCCTCTGCTCGAAGCTGGGTCTCGATCCCAAGGGCCACGGGCAGCAGACCACGCCGGACGGGAAGTTCACGTTGGAATTCGCCGAATGCCTTGCCAGCTGCGGCACGGCCCCCGTGATGATGTGCAATGACGACTTTTACGACGCGGTCAGCGACGAGGCCGCGGACAAGATCCTGAAGAGCTGCGAATGAGCCACGGATTCACATTTTTGACCGCGGATGACGCGGATATCTCGGATGGTTTTCTCGCGGCGGCGCCGCGCGAGATGACGCATCAGCGCTATCCGTGTCATCCGTGGTTGGAAAAAGAAAACCGCGTCATCCGCGGCGGAGAAGTGGTTGCCCGACTAGGATTTGAACCCAGACAAACAGAACCAGAATCTGCTGTGCTACCGTTACACCATCGGGCAATCGGCCGCAGAGATTCCGCTGTTTTGGACCGTTAGTCAAGTCGCTGTTATGCCTCAGGAATACCGCCTCATTCTGAAAAATGCCGACGAGCCGGGATACTCGAATGATATCTCGTGCTACGTGAAGCATGGCGGCTATTCCACGCTCAAGAAGGCGTTGAAGCTGAAGCCGAAGAAGGTCGGCGAGGCCACGCAGACCGCGCAGGAACAGATCCGCGAGGAGGTCAAGGCCTCGGGGCTTCGCGGCCGCGGCGGGGCGGGCTTCCCCTGCGGCGTCAAGTGGTCTTTCGTCGATCGCCGCAGCGGCAAGCCGATCTACCTCATCTGCAACGCCGACGAATCCGAGCCCGGCACCTTCAAGGACCGGCAGATCATCCACAAGGATCCGCACCAACTGATTGAGGGGATGATCATCTCCTGCTTCGCGAACGATGTGCATCTCGCCTACATCTACATTCGCGGCGAATTCACCGAGGGCGCCAAGATCCTGAACAACGCCCTCGACGAGGCGCGCGCCAAGGGCTTCCTCGGAAAGAACATTCTCAAGAGCGGCTTCGATCTGGACATCCACGTCCATCGCGGCGCGGGCGCCTACATCTGCGGCGAGGAGACCGGCCTGATCGAATCGCTCGAGGGCAAGCGTCCCTACCCGCGCATCAAGCCGCCCTATTTCCCGGCGGCTCTGGGGCTCTACATGTGTCCGACGATCGTAAACAACGTGGAGACCCTCTGCGCGGTGCGACATATCATGGACATGGGCGCGGCCGAATACGCGACCCTGGGAACGCCGCGCAACACCGGCACGCGCATTGTCAGCCTCAGCGGCCAGGTCAAGCGGCCCGGTTACTACGAGATCGAGGTGGGCAAGGCCACCCTCGGCGAATTGATTTTTGACGAGAACTTCGGCGGCGGCCTGCAGGAGGGCCGCAAGCTGCAGGCGGTCATTCCGGGCGGCTCCTCATCCAAGGTCCTCAAGGCCGGCGAGAAGTTCCCGATGAAGCGCAAGCACGCCGACGGCGCCGATGTCACCGAGGAGGTCGATCTGCTCGACCTGCCCTATGATTTCGATTCCTTGATGGCGGCGGGCACGATGTCGGGCTCCAGCGCGATCATCGTGATGGACGACTCGACCGACATCGTCGAGGCGCTGTCCAATCTCTCCGATTTCTATGCGCATGAAAGCTGCGGCCAGTGCACGCCCTGCCGCGAGGGCTCGCTCTGGATGTCGAAGGCGTTGAATCGCCTGGCCAATGGCGGCGGCCGCAAGGAAGACGCGGATTATTTGATCCACATCGCGCACAACATCCAGGGTCGCACGATCTGCGCCTTTGGCGAGGCCGCCTCTTGGCCGGTGCTGAGCTTTGTGCGGAAGTTCAAGGACGAGTTTGAAGCCCGCGGCGCGGCCGATGAGAGGAAACGCGCGGCGGAAGCGGAAGCAAAGTAATGGCAGCCAAACCCAAAACCAAAGCTGATGCGAAGCCCGAGGCCGATGAGCCGAAGGCGGAGCCGGCGGTCGAGATGGTGAAGGTCACGATCGACGGTCGCGAGGTGGAGGTGCCGAAGACCATGCCGGACTGGCAGGGGAATGCGGTTCCCACCACGATGCTGCAGGCCTGCGAGCACGCGGGCGTGGATGTGCCGCATTACTGCTACCACAAGAAGCTTCCGACCGCCGGCAACTGCCGCATGTGCCTGGTCGAGTTCGGCATGCCGGCGATGGGGCCGGACCGCCAGCCGATCCTGAACGAGGACGGCTCGCCGCAGGTTCGCAAGATGACCCTCCCCTATGAGCCGGCAACGCCGCGCGGCGCCATCGCCTGCGCCACGCCGATCGCGCCGGGCATGGAGATTTATCCCAATTCCGACGCCACCAAACAGATGCGCGAGGCGGTCTTGGAATCGTTGCTGATCAATCATCCGCTCGACTGCCCGATCTGCGACCAGGCCGGCGAATGCAAGCTGCAGGAATACTCGGTTCAGCACGGGCAGAGCGAGAGCCGGTTCGTCGAGGCCAAGGTCCACAAGCCCAAGCAGGTCGATCTCGGCCCGCGCATCATGCTGGACGACGAGCGCTGCATCCTTTGCACGCGTTGCATCCGTTTCTCGCGCGACATCGCGGGCGACGACGCGCTCGGCATCACGGAGCGCGGCAGCTACAACACCATTTCCGCCTTCCCCGGTTCGCAGTTCGACAACAACTACACGTTGAACACCGTGGACCTCTGCCCTGTCGGCGCGCTGACCTCGAAGGATTTTCGCTTCCAGATGCGGGCCTGGTTCATGAAGGAGACCAAGAGTCTCTGCAACAGCTGCGGCACGGGCTGCAACATCGTCATGGGCTCGCGCGAGGAGAAGATCTACCGCTACGAACCGCGCGAAAACGACGCCGTCAACGCCTGCTGGATGTGCGACGCCGGCCGCCTGAACTACAAGTGGATCGGCCGGGAGGATCGTTTGTCCGAGGTCAGGAGCGACGGCGAAACCACGACCTGGGAGTCGGCGATCGAGGCCGTCTCCAAGACGCTCTCCAATGTCGAGGCCGGCTCGGTCGCGATCATCGCCTCGGCGCGCCAGACCAACGAGGAGCTTTACCTGCTCAAGAAGTTGGCCGACAAGCTGGACGCGGTCACCGACACCGTCCCGCGCGAAGGCGAAGGCGACGCGTTGCTGGTCAACGAGGACAAGAATCCGAACACGCTCGGAGCGAAGCTGATCGGCATCTGCGGCAAGAGCCCGGGCTCGCGCCTGAAGAAGATCGCCAAGGCCATCGACGCCGGCGAGATCCGGACGTTGGTCGTGGTGGGCGAGGACGTCACCAAGTGCGGCATCGGCCCGGAGCTCTTGAGCAAGCTGGGCGCCCTGATTGTCAGCGACGTGCTGCCGAGCGTCACGACGCGCAGCGCGACCTACCTGCTTCCCGGCTGCGCGCACGCCGAGAAGCGCGGGACCTTCACGAATGTGAAGGGACGGGTGCAGAAGTTCATGCGCGCGGTGGAGGCGCCGGGCGACGCGCGGCCCGAATGGGAGTTTCTCCACGAATTGGTTTTCAACGTCGCCGGGCAGAACGGCTTCGTCAGCATCGAGGGCCTGTTCAACCAGATGGCGAAGGATGTGAAGGCCTTCAAGAAGGCCGGGCTCGAATGGGCGACCCTCGGCGATCAGGGCGTCACAGTGGACTTTTGATTCTGCGATCATGGAATTCTTCAACCAACTCAGCCCCGCGTGGCAGATGACGATCGTTGCGACGATCAAGGTCGTCGGCGTGATGGCGGTGTTGCTGCCGATGATCGCCTACTCGGTCATGGCCGAGCGGCGGGTCTCGGCGCTGATCCAGGATCGCGTGGGACCGAACCGCGTCGGGCCGTTCGGGCTGCTGCAGCCGCTGGCGGACGGCTTGAAATCCTTCCTGAAGGAGGACTTCACGCCGGCGCACGTGCACAAGATCTACTATACCCTGGCGCCGGCCCTCGCGATGGTCCCAGCCTTTCTGACCTTCGCGGTCATCCCCTTCGGCTCCACCCTGGGCGGCTCGGAGAAGATGGTCGTCGCGGACCTGAATGTCGGCGTCCTTTACACCTTCGGCATCGTCTCGTTGAGCGTCTACGGCATCGTCCTGGCGGGCTACGCCTCGAATTCCAAATACCCCTTCCTCGGCGGCATCCGCTCCAGCGCGCAGATGATCTCCTACGAGATCGCGATGGGCATGGCGGTGATCCCGGTGTTCATGTTTGTCGGCAGCCTGAACCTGAGCGACATCATCCAGGCGCAGTCGGGCAGCTTCCTCGACTGGATGGCCTTCAGGTCGCCCATGACCTTCCTGTCGTTCTTCATCTTCCTCGTCGCGGTGTTTGCCGAGACGAACCGTCATCCCTTCGACATGCCCGAGTGCGAGACGGAGCTGGTGGCCGGCTACCACTCGGAATACAGCTCGATGCGGTTCGCGTTGTTCTTCCTTGGAGAATATGCGGCAATGATCGCGGGATCGGCCCTGATCGTGACCGTGTTCTTCGGCGGTTGGACGCTGCCCATCGCCGGGTTGAACTATCCGGCAAACGATCTCTTGAACGGTCTTCTGCACATCGGCGTCTTCATCGGCAAGATCGCCTTCTTCATGCTGGTGATGATCTGGGTGCGCTGGATGCTCCCGCGTTTTCGTTACGACCAATTGATGGACCTTGGCTGGCGGCGCTTCCTGCCGCTGGCCCTGGCGAACATTCTGGCGACGGCCGTCTGGCTGTTTGTCACAACCTGAACCGCAGAGACGAGCCATGATTGTCAATCGCAACAAGCTGAGCTGGTTGGAACGGACCTACATTCCGGCGCTGTGGGGCGGGTTCCTGGTGACGCTGAAGCATTTCCTGGCGACGCTGCCGATCATCGGAAAGAAGGGGCCGGTGACGATGCAGTATCCGGAGCAGAAGTGGACCGTCCCCGAAGGCTATCGCGGCGCGCCCTACCTGGTGAAGGACCAGGACGATCGGACCAAGTGCGTGTCCTGTCAGCTCTGCGAGTTTGTCTGTCCGCCCAAGGCGATCCGCATCACGCCGCCCGGCCCGGAGGCGAATCCCGAGGTCGGCAATGTGGAGAAGCGGCCGCAGGAGTTCGAGATCAACATGCTGCGCTGCATCTTCTGCGGCTTCTGCCAGGAGGTCTGCCCCGAAGAGGCCATCTTCCTGCAGCAGGACTACTCGCTGACCGGCGAAAGCCGCGGGGAGATGATCTACGGCATCGACAAGCTTTTGGAACTGGGCGGGACGCACAACGACCGAATCCAGAAATGGCGCAAGAAGAAGGAGGAGGCCGAAGCGCAGGCCGCGCACGGACACTGAGCACGCCATGCACGATCTCCTTTTCATCCTGTTCTCGCTGCTGATCGTCGTCTTCGGCGTGTTGGTCGTGGCGGGCAAGAACCCGGTCAACAGCGCCATGTTTCTCGTGCCGCTGATGATCTGCGTGGGCGGTCTGTTCGTGTTGCTGGGGGCCTTCTTCCTCGCGGCGATCCAGATTCTCGTCTATGCGGGCGCGGTGATGGTGGTCTTCCTCTTCATCATCATGCTGTTGGACATGGATGTGGAGAAGGGCCGCCGGATCAACTCCTTTGCGGCCGTCGCCGGAATCGGCTCCTCGGGCGCGACCCTGGGACTGCTCATTCTGGCCCTGACGCGTTCGGATCTGGGCGCCGCCGGCGGCGGCGAATCCGCCCTGCAGGGCGAAACCATCCCGCTGGGGAAACTGCTTTTCACCGATTACGTGCTGCCGTTTGAAATCCTGTCCGTCCTGCTGCTCGTGGCGATGGTCGGCGTGATTCTGCTCAGCAAGAAGAAACTGCAATAGACGAAGCGATGGACATCGGAGTCGAAGCCTATCTGTTGGTCAGCATGCTGTTGTTCTGCATCGGCATGACGGGAGCGCTGGTGCGTCGCAATCTCCTGATCGTCTACATGTCGCTGGAGTTGATGCTCAACGCGGCCAACATCGCGCTGGTGGCGCTCTCGCGCTTCAACGGCAACCTGAACGGCCAGGTCATGGTGTTCTTCATCATCACCGTCGCCGCCGCCGAGGTCGCGGTCGGGCTCGCCCTGATCGTGGCGCTCTATCGCCGCCACAAGACCGCGCAGGTGAACGAATTGAATTCGCTGAAACTTTGAACCGATCGATGGATCCGTTGAACTCGATAATCTGGATTGCCTTTCTGCTGCCGCTCGCCGCGGCGGTCGCGATCGCCCTGTTCACACGGGGCAATCGTCAGGTCAGCGCCGGGTTGTCGATCGGCGCGATCGCGCTCTCGTTCATCCTGACCGCCGGCTACAGCCTGTTCACGGCCCTGAATCAGGGCGGCGCGAAGGCGTCCGAGATCACCTGGCTCAGCGTCAACGGCTCCGCTCCGGGCGACGCGCTCAACGTCGGACTCGGCATCCTGCTGGATCCGCTTTCCCTGATGATGATGCTCGTGGTGACGGGCGTGGGCATGCTGATCCACGTCTACTCGCGGGGTTACATGAAGGACGACGCGGGCTACTCGCGCTACTTCGCCTGCCTCAGCCTGTTCACCTTCTCGATGATGGGCATCGTGCTCGCGACGAATTTCGTCCAGATGTTCATCTTCTGGGAGTTGGTCGGCGTTTCGAGTTACCTGCTGATCGGCTTCTGGTTTGGTCGTCCGGCCGCGGCGGACGCCGGCAAGAAGGCCTTCATCACCAACCGCATCGGCGACTTCGGATTCCTGTTGGGGATTCTCCTGGTCTGGAGCGCCTTCGGCGAAGTGAGCTTCAGCGTGATCGCCGATGACATCGCCCATGGCGGCAACAAGCTGGAGGGCATGGGCAAATTCGGCTGCATTCCCCTGGCGACGTTGGCCGGGTTGTTGATTTTCTGCGGCGCGGTCGGCAAGTCCGCGCAATTCCCGCTCCATGTCTGGCTGCCGGACGCGATGGAAGGCCCCACGCCGGTGAGCGCCTTGATTCACGCCGCGACCATGGTTGCGGCCGGCGTCTACATGCTCTGCCGGACGATCTTCATCTTCGACGACTGCGCGTTGCTCTACATCGCGGTCATCGGCGGATTCACGGCGCTCCTCGCGGCGCTGATGGCGGTGCAGCAGGACGACATCAAACGCATCCTCGCCTATTCGACGCTTTCCCAGCTCGGCTACATGGTCATGGCGGTCGGCCTCAACGGCCACGGCGAGGGCGCCACGGCGGCCATGTATCACCTGACCACGCACGCCGGCTTCAAGGCGCTGCTGTTCCTCGGCGCGGGCTCGGTCATCTGCGCCACGCACCACGAGCAGAACATCTGGAAGATGGGCGGCCTCCGCGACCGGATGCCCGCGACTTATTGGACCTTCATTGCGGGCACGGTCGCCCTGATGGGGCTGCCGCCGTTCAGCGGTTTCTACAGCAAGGATTCGATCTTGTCGGCCGCCGCCCCGTGGATCTCGGATCATGGGAACATCGTCCTGTTTGTCATTGCGCTGATTGTCGCCTTCCTCACGCCGTTCTACATGACGCGTCTGGTCCATGTGGTCTTTCACGGAAACGCGCGAACGGACCACGCGCGCCACGCGAAGGAGTCTCCCGGCGTGATGACCAAGCCCTTGTGGATCCTGGCTGTTCCGGCGGTGTTCGCCGGGTGGGCCGGGATCGATTCCATCTTTGCCGGTCACTTTGGCGCGCACACGCATTACGGCCATTGGTATTCCTACATCGTCGGCCCGATCGAGCACGCGCCCTTTGTCGCGGCCATGGGGACCGGCCTTGCCCTGCTCGGCTGGCACATGGCCAGCCTGCTCTACAAGGGCGCCGAAACCGATCCGTTGCCGGAGAAGCTGGGCGCGTTTGGCTTCATCACGACGTTGATGCGCCGGCGTTTCTTCTTCGACGAAATCTACAAGTTCGTCTTCGTCGCGGCCCACGACGCCTTCGCCAGCGTGGCGAACTGGTTCGATCGCTGGATCCTCGCCGGATTGCTGGTGCGCGGTTCGCA
>JAYPGD010000145.1:0-12282 GCA_038126655.1 Verrucomicrobiales bacterium | reverse complement strand
CAATTTCCCCTTGAACGCACCGGCCCAATGCGGGTTACATCCAGATTCGACTCCATGAAGCAACGACTTGCCATTCTTGCCACGCTGACCGCGTTGATCGGCGCAACCGGCGCAACGGCGATCACGCCGGCCCAACGCGTCTTCTTCGAAAACAAGATCCGTCCCGTTCTCGTCGAACATTGCCAGGAATGCCACGCGCCTGACGCGAAGAAGATCGGCGGCAGGCTGCTGCTCGATTCCCGGGCCAACCTCCTGAAAGGCGGCGAGTCCGGCTCCCCGATCGTCGCCGGGAAACCGGAGCTAAGCCTATTGATCCAATCCCTGCGCTGGGAAGGAGATCTGGAGATGCCGCCCAAGAAACCGTTGCCCCCCCAGGTCATCGCCGACTTTGAAAAATGGGTGGCCATGGGCGCGCCCGATCCACGAACCGGGTCGGCAACCGCCGTGGGCGGAATCAATTATGAGGAAGGCGATCTTTGGGCGCTGCAGCCCATCTCCAATCCCGCGCCGCCCAACGCGGCGTCGAGCCATTGGCCCCGCGGCGCAATCGACCGGTTTGTCCTCGCAAGACTGGCGAGCCGGGGAATGTCGCCCGTCTCCGACGCCGCGCCCGAGACCTTGGTCCGCCGCCTGTTTTATGACCTGACCGGACTCCCGCCGACCCAGCGCGACGTGGCGTCTTTTGTCGCCGACCACAAGTCCGCCGGGCAGGCGGCCGTCGCGCGACTGGTGGACGACCTGCTGGCCTCGCCCGCGTTCGGCGAGCGCTGGGGGCGTCACTGGCTGGACGTCGCCCGCTATGCCGAATCCAATGGCAACGACGGCCTCAGCCGCAACGCGACCTTCCCCCACGCCTGGCGCTACCGCGACTACGTGATCAACGCCTTCAACGAGGACACGCCCTACGACCGCTTCCTGACCGAGCAACTCGCCGGCGACCTCCTGCCCGCGGACTCCCCAGAACAGCGCGACCGCAACCTGGTTGCCACCGGTTTCCTCGCCATGACCGCGAAGCCCGCCAAGGCGATGAACAACAACTTCGCCATGGATGTCGTGGCCGATCAGATCGACATGGTCGGCTCGGGCATCATGGGTTTGAGCGTGGCCTGCGCCCGCTGCCACGACCACAAGTTCGACCCCGTCCCCACCCGAGACTACTACGCTCTGGCCGGAATCTTCACGAGTTCCGAAACGATGTGGGGCGTCGCCGCCAACGAGAAACTCACCGCCCCGCCGACCGATCTCCACGTGCTCAAGGCGGCTCCCAAGGTGAAACCGCCGGACGGCTGGAAGGAAACCGTGCTCGTCCTCGAGTCCAACACCGGCAAACCCAAGCCCGTGCCCAAATCCAAGTGGCCGGCCGGAACGCCCCTGGCCATGGGCGTCCGCGACCTCAAGAAGCCCGCCGACGCCAAGATCAATCTCAAGGGCGATGCCAAGAAACTCGGCGAAGCCGTCCCGCGCGGATTCGTGACCGCCTGCAAATCGGGAACAGACATCAGGATCGACCCCAAGCAGAGCGGCCGCCTGCAACTCGCCCAATGGCTGACCGCCCCGGATCACCCGCTGACGGCCCGCGTCATGGTCAACCGCGTGTGGATGCATCTCTTCGGCCGCGGCATCGTCGCAACCCCCAAGGATTTCGGCGTCTACGGCGAACGCCCCACCCACCCGGAACTGCTCGATCACCTGGCCTCGCAATTCATGTCCGACGGCTGGTCGATCAAGCGCCTGATCCGTTCCATCGTCCTCAGCCGGACCTACCAACTCTCCAGCGGCGCCACGTCGGAACTGGCGAAATCCGATCCGGAGAACCTCTGGCTCGCGCGCCACAGTCGTCGCCGATTGGACGCTGAAGCCCTGCGCGACGGCATGCTGAAGGTCGCCGGGGCGTTGAATCCGGGGTTCATGGACGGCTCGATCATCCGGCACCGGGACATTCTGGTGAATCTCGCCGGCAACCTCCATGAGCCGAGTCGACACCGCAGCGTTTACCTGTGCTATCTCCGGAGTTCGCCGCCGCCGGAACTGGCCGCCTTCGACCTGCCGGACTTCATCACCCCAGTGGGCCGTCGCGAGACCAGCGTCCGGCCGGGACACGCGCTCTACCTCTTCAACAATCCCTTCGTGTTGGAACAGGCGGGCCGCTTCGCGCGCAAGGTGATTTCAACCTGTTCGCAGAACCCCGAGGAACGTGTGCGCGAGGCCTATCGGCGGGCCCTGGCCCGACAGCCCGATGAAAAGGAGCTGGCCGGGGCGGTTGGCTTGGTTCGCGAGACGGAGTCGGAAACCGGCTCCGAGACCCAGGCCTGGGCGAGTCTCTGTCAGGCCTTGCTCGCCTCGAGTGAATTCCGCTATATTGATTGAGCAGAAATCAGCATCGCTTGTGTCATGACATCCGTATCCCGTCGCCAAATGCTCCAGACCGCATCCTGCGGTTTTGGATATCTCGCCTTTTCCGCCCTCGCCCAAGCGGGAACGACGCCGGCGCCAAAGCTTCCGAAGGCCCGCGCCAAACGGGTGATCTTTCTCTGCATGAGCGGCGGTCCGGCGCAGCTCGACACCTTCGATTACAAACCCCAGACCGGCAAGAAACCGCATCCGGGATCCGTCTTTGAATTTCAAAAGCGCGGCGACAGCGGCCTCTGGGTCTCGGAATTGCTCCCGGAAACCGCCCGCATGGCGGACAAGCTCTGCGTCATCAACGGCATGCACGCCGACACCGGCATCCACGCCCAATCGTTCCTCCAACTCCACACCGGCGATCGCCTGCGCGAACGGCCGAGCCTGGGCTCCTGGATCAGCTATGGACTGGGAACGGAGAACGAGAATCTGCCCGGCTTCATCAGCATGAACACGTCGAAGCCGGCGTCCTACTCCAGCGCATTCCTTCCTTCCGTTCACACCGGCGCTCCCATCGGCGTCAACGGCGAGAACATGTCCAAGGCGACGATCAGCAACGTGCAGGGAAATCAACTCCCGCTCCCGGCCCAACGCCGACAGCTCAGTTTTCTACAGTCGATGAACCGAAGCCACCTGGCGCAGCGCGGCAACGGCGCCGAACTGGACAACGTGATCAAGTCCATGGAGCTCGGCTTCCGCATGCAGACCGAAGCCCCCGGATTGCTCGATCTCAGCGGCGAATCCAGGGAAACCCTCGAGCGCTACCGGGTTGGCGCGCAGGAAAAACCGGTCGGCACCTGCCGCATGTCGGACTTTGGCCGCCAGTGCCTGCTCGCGCGGCGTTTCGCCGAAGCCGGCGTCCGCTTCATCGAGCTCAATCACGGCAGTTGGGACCAGCACAAGAATCACCGCCGCGACCTCCGCGCCAACTGCGAGGCGACCGACGCCCCGATCGCCGCCCTGCTGGAGGATCTGGATCAGCGAGGAATGCTGGAGGATACCCTGGTCGTCTGGGGCGGCGAATTCGGACGCCCAGGACTCACGCCGGGCAACAATAAGGACGAAACCGGCCACAATGCCAATGGCTTCACCTTCTGGCTGGCCGGCGGCGGCGTCAAGGCCGGCCATGTGCACGGCAAGACCGATGCAAAAGGCGCCCGCGCGGTGGATGGGAAGGTGCACTTCCGCGATCTGCACGCCACCATTCTCGACCTGATGGGCCTGCCCGCCAACGACCTGAAATACGCCCACGCAGGCCGGGAACACCGCCTCACCGGCCCCGACGGAGGCAAAGTCATCAACGAGATCTACGCCTGATCGGAAAGGCGCCCCTGATCCGTAATCAGTGATTGGTTGCGACGAACCGGTGATTACTGGCGGCGATTTCCTCCTTTTCGGCCGCGATCGCCGGATTGCTTCATCCGTTCCAACTGCCGGGCTTCCTGCTCGGTGATCGTTCCGTCGGACTTTTTTTTCTCCAGCTCCTTCATGCGCGCCTGAAATTGCTCGCGCATCCGCTGAAACTGTTGCCGTTGGTTTCCCGAAGGCGACCGTCCGCCGTCGCCGTTCATTGAGACGCCAGCCTGCTTGAAGAACTCGCGAAATCTGGCCAAGCGCTCCTCCTCGGGCAAAGCCTGAAGTTGACGCCTCAACTTCAGGAATTCCTCGCGTTGAGCGGGCGTCAGCCTGCTGAAGGCCGCCGCCCCAGCGTCCCCTGCCCGGGCGGGCGACGGCGTCGCGCCCTGACGGCGCAATTCAGCCAGACGCGCCTGCCGCTCCTCCGGCGAGAGATTCTGCATCTCACGCCGCAGGCGCTCCATCCGTTGCCGCGCCTCGCGATTCATCGTCCCATTGGGCCGCCGCCCCTGTGTCATAGGCGACGGAGAATCAAACTCGCGACGCAGCGCGTTGATCCGAGCCTCACGCTCCTCGGGCCTCAGATTCTGCAACTGCTTGCGGACGTCAGCCCTGCTCGGGAATTCTTTCGGAGGTTGCGTTTGTTCCGCCGCGCCGCCGATCGACGCCCCAAGGAGCAACATCGCGACGACCGCGGGCCGCCATCCTGATGTCAGGTTTTTCTGGTTCATGATGATCAAAACGAAGGGAATCCGATGAATCCGTTCGCCTGCTGGAAAAGGACGCCCGAAACCCGGAACAGGTTACGACCAGCGGACTATTGGCTCAAACGCGCGTTTTGCTAGAATTTGCGCATGCGAACCTTTCTGGAATGCCAACGCTGCGGGGCCTGCTGTCGATGGCCGGGGCTCGTGCGGATCACTGAAGCGGAGACCTCGGCGATGGCCGCGTTCCTCAATCTGGATGCAGGCGCCTTTGCAGCCGCCTATACCCGGCTCCGCCCCGATCGCAAGGGCTTGGCGTTGAACGACAAGGAGAATGGGGAGTGCATTTTCCTGGACGCCGGAAAATGCGCCGTGCAGGCCGTAAAACCGCAGCAATGTCGGGATTTCCCAAATCTCTGGAAACACCCGGACATGGCGGAGCATTGTCAGGCAAAACCCTTGGAAGTCACTGATGACGAGTATGTTGAACTGATGTCCGCGGCGACGGGCCGCAGCCCCGAATCCCTCCGCGCACAGCTCTAGACATCGGATATTCCCAGGTTCTTCTCCATTTTTTCTCCGAATTCCCTGAATTCTTTCACAATGGAGTCCTGCTGCTCCAGAATCTGATCCGCGTACCGAACGGCGGATTCAGGCTTCAGTTTGATCAATTCGGCGGCGGAAGTGATCAACAGTAGCGAGTTGTTCACATTATGACGCAGGGTCTTGATGTGCCCGCGCGCTTGTTCCGCCGAAAACGGAGCGTCATCCGTATGCTCATTATCAGCCATCAACAGAGGATTTATCAATGAAAGTCGTTGAAGACAAGCAGGATCCACATTGAATACAGGCGCCGGCCCTGGAGTCGAAAGACGGTTGTGCGGGAGCTCTTCCCCAAGCGGGGCAGTATTTCCGGCGCAGACGAGGCCAGAATCAGCCGATTATTCTGGAATTGCTGATTGACACCGCGGGGGCCGAGTCCTAGGATCCCCGCCCTGAAATTGACTTAGAAACCATCAACCCGAGGCCGGAGAGCGGCGCTCGGAGACATTACCAGAGAGGAAGTGAAGTAGTTTTGGTAGAGATCAAATTAAAAAAAGGCGAGCCGGTCGAGAAGGCGCTGCGTCGATTGAAGAAGAAGATCGATCGTGAGGGAACTCTGAAGGAAGTGCGCAATCACCGCCACTTTGAGAAGCCGAGCGAGAAACGTCGCCGTCGCATGAAGGTCGCGAAGTTTTCCGCGATGCTGAGCGCCCGTTACGCGGACATGTGAGCCGTCCCGGCCACGCTGTTCTTTTCAAGTCCTCTGAAGGACGCAGTCCGGCGCCGCAATACAGCGCATCCGGAAGCAAATCACGAATTCGGGGCTGCCATGATTGGCGGCCCCGTTTTTTTGATTTTGGATCCATTGCGGCGCCCCTGTCGCCGTGAGAGCGATTCCCTTGAATCCTTGATGGCTCCCCTAATATTCAAGATCATGGCGTCCGAAACGAATCACCCGGAGCCCGCTTTGGCAGCTACATGAAAACCCCGCGCAAGACAGGCCGACTGGCAGGCCGGCTTCTGATCTGCGCCGCCCTGCTGGTCTGGATATTCCATGTCATCTTTGTGCAGGAGGGCCGTCTGGCCGTTGAAAGTCAGGGAACCGATTGGGATAGCCTCACCCGCAGCGAACAGTTCTCCGCCGCCTGGACACAGGGCCCGCCCGCGGTCTGGGGAGCGATCAGCGCCGTCGCGCCTGGGGCTTATGCCCTGTCCCTGCTGTTCATGGGAGCGACCCTGCTGATCGGCGCCAGGCGTTGGCAACTGGCGCTGGTGGAGCAGGGTTTGAACCTGCCCTTCCCCCGCGCCCTGGAAATCACCCTGATTGCTCACTTCTTCAACTCCTTCCTTCTAGGATCAACCGGAGGCGACCTGCTCAAGGCCTACTATGCGGCCCGGGAGACGCATCACAAGAAGACCGAGGCCGTGACCACTGTCTTTGTCGATCGCTTGATCGGGCTCTTTTCCATGCTCCTTTCCGCGGTGGCGCTCGCGGCGCCAAACGCTGCGCTGATTCGCGGGCACGACCTGACCGGACTGGTTTTCCTGACCGTTCTGGGAATGTTCGTCGCCTGCGGCATCCTGGTCTACGCCGCCTTCTGGGGACGAAATTCCGGCGAGGATTCCCTTTTCGGACGTTGGTTGAAACGGCTGCCGCGCGGCGAGTATCTGGAGCGCTCGCTGATCTCATGCAGGATTTACGGCAACCGCCGCTCCTTCCTGTTGAAATCACTCGCGCTTTCCACACTTCTCAATCTCTGTTGTGCATTGCAGTTCCACACCTTGGCTGTCGGCCTGGAGCTCGGCGTTTCGTTCACCTTGCTGCTGTTCCTGGCGCCGGCCATCATCTGCATATCCGCATTGCCGATCACGCCCAGCGGACTGGGCGTCCGCGAACATCTCTTTGTCGGCGCGCTCACCGCGACGGCCGTCGGGGCTCCGGCGAAACTGGCCCTTTCGTTGTCATTGCTGGCCTATTCCGGCTGGCTCGCCTGGAGCGTGATCGGCGGCCTCGTCTACGTGAACCTGAAAGAGGCGCGTCATCTGGATGAAGTCGCCACCGCGACCGATTGAATCCTCGCCAGGGAAGAATCTCCGGCCTTCCAGGCATTGCATTTCGCGGCAAGCTCGCTTAAGTCTCCTCTTTACAGAAATGGACAAACTCCTTCTGGTCGATGACGAATCGGACGTCCTTTATTCGTTCAAACGGATATTTGACTCCCCCGAGATAGAGATCCACACCGCCTCAAGCGGTGAGGAAGCGCTGGAGCTCATTCCTTCCCTGAAGCCCCACCTCGTGATCATGGATGTGCGCATGGGGGGGATCAACGGGCTTGAGACCCTTCGCCGACTCAGGCAAGCCGATGGCCGACTGCCCGTGATCATGATGACCGCCTATGGCACCACGCAGACTGCGATTGAAGCCATGAAACTGGGGGCCTACGACTACCTGCTCAAGCCGTTTGACGTGCCGAAGCTCAAGGAGATCGTATCGGGCGCCCTCGACGCCTCCCGCGCAATGCGGCAGGTGGTTTCCTACGAGCCCCTGCTGGAATCCGAGGATTACGACATAGGCATCGTGGGTCGCAGCGCGCCCATGCAGGAGGTGTTCAAGTTGATCGGACAACTCGCGACCTCGGATGCGACAAGCCTGATCACGGGCGAAAGCGGGACGGGCAAGGAATTGGTGGCCCGCGCCATTTACAATCACAGCCGGCGTTCCAACGCGCCCTTTCTCGCAATCAACTGCGCCGCCATCCCCGAGAATCTGTTGGAGAGCGAGCTCTTCGGACATGAAAAGGGGGCTTTCACCGGCGCCAGCGCTCAGCGCGTCGGAAAGTTTGAGCAGTGCGACGGAGGAACCCTGTTCTTGGACGAGATCGGAGACATGAGTCTTCCAACCCAGACCAAGATCCTTCGGGTGCTGCAGTCCGGATCCTTCGAGCGTGTCGGCGGCAACCGCCCCGTGGAGGTGGATGTCCGGATCATCGCAGCCACCAACAAGCCGCTGGACAAGGCGGTGGCGGACCGTGAATTTCGGGAGGATCTGTTCTATCGATTGAATGTCGTGCAGGTGCGCATGCCGCCGCTGCGTGAACGAGAGGGCGACGTCCGCCTCCTGGTGAACTATTTTCTGAAGAAGTGCGCCACGGATGCGGGACAGAGTCCGAAGCCGGTGCTGCCCGAGGTCATTTCCCGACTGGAGGGTTATGCCTGGCCGGGCAATGTGCGGGAACTGGAAAATGTGGTCCAACGAGCCCTGGTCGTCAGCAAGGGCGACGCCATCATGCCCGGTGATCTTCCAGAGAGCATCCGATCGGAGGCGCCCGCCCCTGACACGGCCCCCGCCCCGGTCGATGGGCAGACGCCGGAACCGGGAGCGGATACGGGAGCAGGCGCAGCGGATCTTTCGGGCATCGCGAGCACGCTGTTCGATTGGGCGCGCGAGGACGCAGAGTTGAAAATCCTTCCGGCGGTGGAGCGTGAGTTGATCATCCACGCCCTGAAGGAAACGGGTGGGAACCAAGTGCAGGCGGCGAAACTGCTGGGAATCACCAGGGCCACGCTGCGAAAGCGGGTGGACAAGTTCGGAATTCGTCAGGAACTGGCGATCAGGTGAGAGCCTTCCCGCCCGTTTAGGGCGTCGTGCTTCAGTCCTATATCAACCGAATGCGGTAGAAGCGAGGTTCCCCATCGGCGCTGTCGGTAAATTCCAACTCATCGCCGTCGCCGGTCAGCACGGGAGAAACCACCGTCCAATCATCGCCCAGCATGGTGGGAGAACACTCAATCACGTAACGCTTGCCATCGGCGCTCGGCCAACGGACGGTCAAGCCGGAGCCATTGGATGCAGCTCCGCCCCTGCGCGACGCCAGCTTGAGCGCTGAAGAGGCATCATTGGGGTGCGTCCCCGCCCGATGCTCCGCCCAGTTCGGAATGCCATCGCCATCGGCATCGGCGTCTTCATGCGAAAGCAGATTGAACAGGGTGCCAAAATGCCGCAGTCGCCAGGAATCCGGTATGCTGTCTCCCAAGGAGGATTGAGAGCGGTCTCTCAGGGTCAACAGGCCGTCCCTCGTGCGATGCGGCAGGACGCCATACCCGTTCGGAGAGCCGGACGCGTGCGCAAAACGCACGGCGTAAGCGGAGTTCAGATCGGCGCCTTCCGGAAGCGTGACCACAAGCGTCCCAATCAGCGCCTCATCGGCGATGCCTGTCACCGTATGATCCAGCCAGATTCCGGCATAATTCCACGGGTGGGACTGGTTTTCGATGGATGGGGCTCCGAGGTTGGCCGGAACAAATGTCACGGGATCGCTGATCATGGGCGCGCCGTCGAGCGGCACAACGCTGAGATTCAACATCAGGGTCCGGAGCGGATAGTCCCCTTTCAGCTTCGCCGTGATCGGAATCTGAACCTGATTCAAGGTGGGCGCCGGGACGGCGTCACCGGCGATGAATCGGACAAATGGACGTTCGCCCGAGAGGGCCTGCGCCGGTGTATTGGCGCGAGCGGCCGGACTCAAGGGTTTGGCGGCAATGTTGGCCAGAAGACTGTTGGTGTCGCCCCGGAACTGGTTGGGGACCTCTTGAACCATCCGCACGCCCCCCGACCAAAATCGGCGATACCATTTCAGATTCGGATCAAGCGAACGACGAAAGGTGACGAAGACATCATCAATGTTCAGCGCGCCATCTCCGGTCGTGATGGCATCAATGGCGGCGTTGTCCAACCCGTCGAAGGTGAGCGCCGCAGAATCGTCGGAAGCGTCCATGGCGTCAAAAAAGTCACTGCCGGCCGGCGGAGAATTGAGTCCGTAGATGGCGGACTGGTAAACCTGTATCAGGTCGTTCACAAGAAGATTGGCGTCGCCGAAGTCGCCGGCGTTGTACCAACCGAACGGCATGACATCGCCGACGATATAGCCAGGTTCGCCGACCGTGATCTCCTTCACGGCGCTGATCGGCCCGCCGGCGGCCACCGCTCCATTGGTCGGCGCCACGATGAGGACATCCTGTTCGACGCCCAGCACAGCTGAAGGACGGGAGATCGCGACTCGATACTTGTCCCCATTGGCCGCGGCTCCCGGGATTGTGATGCCGTAGGCTCCGACAAGCACCTTTCCGCCGCCGCCTTCGAAACGGTTGTTATGAGCCCGTGAGAAGGCAATCAGGTCATGCTCACCTGTCGCGTAAACCTGACTTTCGCCGATTCGTTCGACGTAACCGATCAGCAGTTGATTAAGATCGTTTCCAGTGGCGAAGGTCGTATTGGTGACGAGCAGGTTGGTCAGCCCCATCTGGAAGCTGGCTGCGGCCCCAAGGTTGACGTTGGTATAGGCAATGGCCGGATTCAACGGAACCAGCACCGGCGGATCGGAACCTGGAATCTGCGCCTCGAGCAGGGTCCGGTAGCGTTGAGCTCCAGCCAATGCGGGGGCCGCCCCCAGATTGGTCGAACTCAGGGAGAACTGCATCGCGGTGATGCTGACATCGGAAAGCAGATCCAAGGTGATCGGGGCGTAGAAAATCTGGCCGGATGCCGCAAGGAACTGACTGGAACCTTCGCCACTCTCGAAGCCGAACGAGATCTTGTTGGCCGAGAAGCTGGACTTGGAGAACTGGCGCGTTGTCGTTCCGCTGGGTTCGAAGTTGTCGGCGTAGGCCCTGATTTTGACGGTCAGGGTTTCATTGGTCCCGAATTCGAGGGAGACGTTTCCACCGCCGGAGACTGGCCCGAATACATTGGCCGCCGCCAAGGCATCTGCGGAACTGTCCGGTGGATCACTCAGATCGAGGGTGTAAAACATCTGCGCATTGGTGGTGATGTTGTTCAGGACGAACAAGGCGGCGTTGTCTCCGGTGACCGAGGGGTTCGCGGTCTTGAATTGGAACCGCGCGGAAACCACATCGCTGGACATGCGGTTGTCCGCAAAGCTCCTCATCTTGACAGTAAGGTCCGGAATGATCGGACTGATCAGCGCGTTCGGGAAGTTGAAGCCTCCGTCCCACACGGGCGGGCTCTGGTCATTCTCCGCCGGATCAGAGATGGCGTTGCTGAAGGGGTCCGAAGGCGTCGTTCCGAAAGTGAATCGGGATTCCACGCCATCTTCAGCCTTCACAGCGAGGAAGACCTCATTATTGAAGATCGACTGGGTGACCGGATTGAACTCGGTCGTGACGGCGCCGGTCATCGCGTTGGTCACGCGGACGAGGTAGCCGATTTCCGGATTCTCGACCTTGGGAAGCGGATCGGATGTCTGGATAAGTCTCAGAGTGCCGCCCACCGTCGCGGGACCGGAAGAGTCCGCCACCAGCACCGTTCCCGCCCCGATGTCTGAAGCCAAGCCAATGGGCGCGTTGAAGGTTGCGGTGTTGGTTGCGCCATCATCGCTGCCGGCAAGGCCGGCAACCCCGGCCACGGTCTGGACTGAGAAGCCCGAGATGGCCGAGTTGGTGTAGATGCGGCGTATGGTATTGTTGCCGGGACACCAGCACCCCGCCACTGGAACTGAGAAAGGTCAATCCGCGAGGCTGGTTGAACTGTGCTGCAGCCGCGACGAGCGAGTCGATGGCGCCGGCGCTCCCGTCGCCCACGGTTGCGAGCAACGCGCCGCTGCCCGAGTTGATCAACTTGACCTGATGGTTGCGCGTATCGGCCACCCACAAATTGGAGTCCTGGTCCACCGCGATTGCGTTGGGCTGAAAGAAACCCGTCGCCAGGGTGGTGACCGCATTGGCCGGGCTGATCATCCGGATCGCATGGTTCAAAGAATCCGCCACGTAGATATTGCCCGTTGAATCAGTCGCCAATCCGGTCGGAAAGCGGAAACGCGCCAGGGTTGGATCAGCCGAATTCACCAGACCGAAACTTCCGGCCAGACCGGCGATGTTGGTCACCGCTCCATCGAAGGAGACGTAACGAATTGTGTTGTTGCCGGAGTCGGCCAGCACCAGTCCTCCGCGGGCGGAAATCAGGCCCTGAGGATTTCGGAATGAAGCGAAGATTCCGGTTCCGTCGGCTGATCCTTCCCGGCCAAGCGCGTCGCCCGCCAACAACCGCACCGCGCCGGTCGCCGGGGTCTATTCCTTGACCTGATTCTGGGCGCGGTCGGTGACGTACTACAGTCCGTTTCCGGCGACCACCACACTATGCGGCTCCAGCAGACCATCCGCGACCAGGGTGTTGACCGACTGGGCGCTCGCCTGCCCCGTCAGCAGGCCGGCCGTCGCGACGATACCCAGTAAACTTTTCAACTTCATGACGTTTGTTTAT
>JAYPGD010000144.1:5733-12309 GCA_038126655.1 Verrucomicrobiales bacterium | reverse complement strand
TACAACAACGCCGACAAGGCCCTGCGCGCCGAACTCGTGTTCTTCCGCACGGACTTCAATGACCTGGTGGTCGGCGGCAACCTCGGCGGCGGCGGCGCGGCAACCACCGAGAACGTCGGCAACATCGATTCGATGGGCGTTGAAATGCTGGTCGCCTACGACCACGGTCGAGCCAACGACTGGGCCATCCGCACGCCCGCCCGTTTGTCGCTCACGCTGACAGACGCCTCGCTTGACGGCAACGCCACCAATACCGATCCCGAGTCCCTGTTCCAGGGCGGCGTGGATGGCAACAAGGTGCCCTACATCCCCGAATACATGATCAACGGCGAGATCGGCGTGGAATACAGAAAGGCTGGGGCTTACCTGAATCTCACCTACGTCCCGCAAACCTACTCCACGGCCAGCAACGTTCGCGCTCCCTTCCGCGGCGACGGAACCGGTGGCACGGTCGCCGCCCCGCGCCACCGCCCCACCCACACCAACATCGACCCCGCGCAGAAACACCGCGAGTCGGCAAGACCGACAACTACTTCGTCGCCGATCTGAGCCTCCGCTACCAATTCCGCGAAGACACCACCTTCTTCGGCGGCGTGAAGAACCTGCTCGACCGCGAATACATCGCCTCGCTACATCCCTACGGCCCCCGCCCCGGCCTGCCCCGCTTCTTCAATGTCGGCGTCGAAATGCAGTTTTGATCTGACTCCCGCGTTCCTCCAGCAACAAGCCCGCGCATCACTGGATGCGCGGGCTTTCCATTGTCCCGGGAGAAGCGAATGTGAGTCCGCGCTCCCCCGATTGACTCCCCGCCCGGTCCCGAGCAGACTGCGTCCGTGGATCTTTCCAACAAGAAGCTCGGCCTGCTCATTTCAGCCGCGCCAAACCAGCCCAATTTCAACCACGGCGTCAACCTCGCCGAGACCGCCCTCGCCGCGGGCTTCGATGTCTATTGTTACTGTATTGACGACGGCGTCGCCGGCTTCCGGGACAAACGCCTCCAGTCGCTGCGCAACCGGGGCATGAAGCTCCACGTTTGCGCCATGGGAGCTGAAAAGCGCGGTCTGGCCATGGACGAATCGGCCGTCTTCTCCGGTCTCACCATCGTCAGCGACCTCATCTCCAATACCGATCGGTTTGTCAGCTTCAACTAGGCGAACAAAGTCAATGACGCCCAGACCCTCAGTCCTCTTCGTCGTGGACAGCGACCCGAATTCGAGCCATCGCCCCGCCGAAGCGACGCGCATCGCGGCGGGCATCGCAGCCTGGGGACAAGCTGATGTGTCCATCTGTTTCTGCGGCCCGGCGACAGCGGCTCTCACCAGTTGGCCCGAGGACCTGATCGACGGCGACAACTTCGAACGCTTCCTGCCATCGATCGCCAAGAGCGGCGGACTGATCGCAACATCCAATACAGCCGCTTCACCCCCCTCGGACAAACACGCGTTGATCGAACACAAATCGATCGACGCGGCGGAACTTGCGCAACTCTCGGCTCGCGCGACGCAACTCCTGCGATTCTGACCCCATGCCCAAGACGCTCCACATACTGACCCGACCGACCGACGCGCTTTCGGAGGAAATCATTTCCGAACAGGGAGCGTTGGAAAAGGCGCCGGAGATCCGTCGATTCGACCTCACTGCAGAAACTCCGGATTACGATCGGCTCCTCAACGAGATCTTCGCTGCCGATTCTGTGCAGGTGTGGTGAACGCAACCAGGCAGCCCGGCCGTCCCGGTTGCGGATTCCGGCACGGGGCTTCGCCCCGCTCTTCCACTTATTTCACCCGCCGCATCTCACGGACCCGGTGCGCGAGACTGTCGCCGATGAAGACCGTGCCGTCCGGATCGATCCACACCCCGTGCGGCCGGCCCATCTTGCACTTCAAGGGGTCGCCGTCAGGGCCGTCGCCCTTCATCCCTGTGCCGCAAACCAGTTCCAGGTTGCCCGTTGATACATCGACCATCCGGATGCTGTGGCTCTCGGTGTCGCAGAGGTAGACGTCGCCGTTCGGCGCGATCGCGATGCCCTTGGGACCGGAGAGTGTCGCCTTCTTTGCCGGGCCGCCGTTGCCGGTGAATCCCTTCGCCCCGGTTCCGGCGATGTGATGGATTGTCCCCGCCTTCATGTCCAACCGCCAGACCTGGTTTCCCTCGCGCAACGCCAGCCACATGTTCCCCTTCCTGTCGAAGTCAATCGTCCGCGGGCCGTTCAACGGCGCTCCCTTGTACTTTCCGCCATCCGGCGTCTTCGCCCGCTTGCCGTTGCCGGCGATGGTCTGAATGACGCCCGTCTTCCGGTTCACCCGGCGAATGCGATGATTGCCGATATCGCAAATGTAAAGATGGCCGTCCGGTCCAAAGGCCAGACTGTGAGGTTTGCTGAGCTGGGCCTTCGTGGCCTGACCGCCGTCCCCGGAAAAGCCCGCCTTGCCCGTGCCGGCGACGGTGGAAATGACGCCGCTCTTCATGTTCACCTTGCGGATGACATGGTTGGCCATGTCGGTGAAGTAGAGGTCGCCCCTGGAATCGAATCGAATCTCATGCGGCTTGTTCATGGTCGCCCTGATCGCGGGGCCGCCGTCGCCCGTGTAACCCGTCCCGCCCGTGCCGGCGACGGTCGTGATCATGGCCTTCGAATCAATTTTCCGGATCACCTGACCGTCATATTCGCAGAAGTAGATGAGACCGTCCGGGCCGCGAACGACGCCAAAAGGATTGTTGATCTTCGCCTTCCGCGCCGGGCCGCCATCGCCGGAATAACCAGCCATGCCCGTGCCGGCGATGGTGTGGGTCCGCCAGGTATCCGCCGCGGCGGGAAAAAGCGTCGCAGCGCAAAAAAGCGCAACGCCGACAATGGAATGACATGTGTTCCGCATAACGCCGGCACCGTAGCGAAACGCGGCCCCGGGGGCAATGCCCGGAACGAAGGGTCCGCGCGGGCAACGGAAGGAAAAATGCCGTCCTAAATCGAACATCCAACGTTCTCAACAGGCAGAGCCGAAACGCTTCATCGCTTTCATCGGGATCGCCAAACCGCGCCATCGACCACACCCCGACCCGCTCTTTCAACGAAGCCTGGCCAAACACAAAATCCCAACTCTCCTGCGGATAGAGATCCGATGCCGTCAGGGCGATGAACGCTGCCGCATCCTCCGGCAATCCCGGTTTCAAAACCTCATACAGGACATGCGACGTCAGGATCTGTTCCCGATCGCCATGAATCCGTCGCTTGTCCGCAGGAATCTTTGAACTTGATCATTGCTCCATGGCGTCTCGCGACCGCCGCGTCTCCGGTCAAAATCATCGCCCGGCGAGGCTTGGGTATTTACGAAACGGATTCTAAGGTGTCCTTATGAATTGGGATTGTCTGTTCTCTTCGATCAGGACCTTTTGCCGCCGCGCGCGCATTGCCGCGCTGTTCCAACTCGTCGCGCCCCTCCTGGCCCTGAACGCAGCCACCACTGGGGCCGCCGCGCTCCTCGTCGGCGTCGCCGAAACCGACATTACCCCGGAACGCCCCATCCACCTGATCAACCAGCTGACCGCCAAGGAATCGGAAGGCGTCCATCAACGGCTCAACGCCAAGGCCCTGGCGTTTCGCGATCCGCGATTGAAATCGAAATCGACCTGCGTGCTGATCGTCTTCGACGGCATCGGCGTCCCTCCGCAAACAACCGCTGAAGTGCGACGCAGACTGGCTCCCGAGATCCCGGCACAGAATATCACACTCTGCGCCACCCATGACCACTGCGCGCCGCACTTGACCGGACTGCTGCCCGGCATCTTTGGAGACGCGCTGCCTGACGCCCACCGCCGGCGCATCAACGAATACGCGGCTCGCCTGACCGGCAAGTTGACGGACCTCGCGAGAGAGGCCGTCCGCAATTGTCAGCCTCGAAGCGTGTTTCGCGGAACCGGCAAGGTCGGCTTCGCGATCAACCGGCGAAAGGTCGTGGATGGTCGCTGGACCGGTTGGGGCAACGATCCGAATGGGGCCGTGGACCATTCTCTGCCCCTGCTCTGCGTTCGCAACCCCGATGACTCCATCGCGGCAGTTATGGTTTCCTACACCTGCCACAACACCTCCATTGGCGGCCGCGATTTCGACAATCGCATCAGCGGCGACTGGGTCGGCTTCGCCCGCGAGGCGATCGAGCGCGACCACCCCGGAGCCGTCGCGCTGGTGACGCTCGGCTGCGCCGGAGAAGCGCGCCCGAATGAACACGGCGGCCTTGAAGCCGCGCGACGTTTCGGCGAAATGATCGCCAAGGAGGTCGCTCGTCTGGCCTCCAAACAACTGGCCGAAATCACCTCGCCGCCCGCCTGCTCACTCAGCCAGGCTCCGCTTTCCCTGGCCCCGCCTCCGGAGGCCGCCGAACTCCGATCAATCATCCAATCCGGCGCCAAGGGCCGATCCCGCGCCGCCAAGGCCCGCGCGCGAATCGCCGACGCCCTGCTGAATCAATCCGAAGCCAATCAGGCCATTCCGCTCGCTCTCGATTACCCGATCCAGAGCTGGCGCTTCGGCTCCGACCTGACCTGGGTATTCCTCGCCGGCGAAGTGGTCGTGGACTACGCCCGTCGAATGCGGCGCGAGTTCGGCGCGACCGTCTGGCCGATCGCCTACGCCAACGATCTCCCCTGCTACATTCCTTCGAAGCGCATTCTCCGTGAAGGCGGTTACGAGGCGGATCAATCCGTGGCCTACTACGGCCGACTGCAGACATTGCTGCCCTCGTCCGAAGATCGGATCTTCTCGGAACTGCGACGGCAGTTGGGCTCCGCCCGATAATTCAATTCGCCCATTCGTCACCTCGTCGATACGCTCTGCGCCGTGCCTGCGTTTCACCCATTCGAAATCGAGCGTCTGATGGCCCGCTGGGAGCACGAGGTCGATTACAATCTGACCGAAAGCGGAGTCCATGCCGTGCCGGTGCGGGACCTGTTGCCGGATTCCTGCGCGCTGCAGGAAATGCTCGCCATCGAACTCAGCTATCCCCAGACCGACGGTCCCCTGCCCCTGCGCAGGAACATCGCGCGCCTTTACCAGGACGCCCAACCGGAGAACGTGCTCTGCACCGTCGGCGCCATCGAGGCCAACGGCATCACCCTGGAAGCGTTGCTCGAACCCGGCGATGAGGTTGCCTTCCTCACGCCCAACTACATGCAACTCTGGGGCATGGCCCTGAACGCAGGAATGCGCGTCAACACGTTCCGCCTTCGAGAGACCGACGGATCGTGGAGCCTGGATGAGGAGTCGCTCGCCGCGGCCGTCACCGACAAAACCCGCCTCATCGCCGTCACCAATCCCAACAACCCAACCGGCCACATTCTGCGTGAGAATGAAATCGACGCCTTGATCGCAGCCGCCGACCGCGTGGGAGCCTGGCTGCTGACCGACGAGGTCTATTCCGGCACGGAGCGTCTCACCGACGTCCAGACGCCGTCTTTGTGGGGGCGCTACGACAAGGTCCTGGCGATCGGCAGTCTCAGCAAGGCCTACGGCCTGCCCGGCCTCCGCTTGGGTTGGGTTGTGACGCCGACAGAGGTCATGGACCAGATCTGGCAACGTCACGAATATGCGGCAATTTCCGGAGCGAAGCTTGCCACCCACCTCGCAACGATCGCGCTGTCGCCGGAAGTCCGGCCGGGACTGATCGAACGCACGCGCAAATATGTCCGCGAAGGATTCCCCCTGGTCGATTCCTGGCTGCGCAAGAACAGCGGCCATTTTGGCCCAAGCGAATCCGAGGCCGGAGCCTTCGCCTTTGTGCGAACGCCCATCCGGGACAACGTCGAATTCTTCATCCACCAACTCCGGGAAGCCAAGAGCGTGCTCGTCGTGCCCGGCAACCACTTCGGCATGGACGGCTACATCCGACTCAGCACGGGACTGGAGGCAAAGTATCTTCAGGCTGGCCTGGATCGCATCGCGGAATTTGCGAACGAAAGCGCAACCTCCTGACTCCGCGCCATGCCGATCGAGATTGAAGAAGCCAGCCATGCCCTCGGCGAGTTCCTCTCGCCCACTCCGCTGCGCCACAGTCCGGAGCTTTCCCAAATGGCGGACTGCAACGTCTGGTTCAAGCTGGAGAACCTGCAACCGACCGGTTCATTCAAGATCCGCGGGGCCTTCGCGAAGATCCTCGCCTGCGAGGAAGGCGCATCCGACGCGCCGCCGCGGGCGTATGTCGCGGCTTCGACCGGCAATCATGGCGCCGCCGTCGCGCATGCGGCCAAGGAATTGGGCCGCAACGCGATCGTCTTCGTGCCGGAAGGCGCCTCCGGAGCCAAACTGGCCAAGATCGCCGGCCGCGGCGCCAAGATCGTCAAGCACGGCGCGGATTGTCTGGAGTCCGAAGCCGAGGCCCGACGCTACGCCGCCGAAAACGGGATGATCTACATCTCTCCCTACAACGACCCCGAAGTCGTCGCGGGCCAGGGCACGATCGTCGATGAACTGATCGAACAGTTTGAAAGCGAACCGCTGGACGTCGTCATCGCCTCGGTCGGCGGCGGCGGCCTGATCGGCGGCATTGCCTCACGGCTGAACGGTTTCAATACTGACGCCAAGGC
>JAYPGD010000144.1:2915-5723 GCA_038126655.1 Verrucomicrobiales bacterium | reverse complement strand
GTGTTTCACCGGAGAACTCCTGCGTCCTGATCGATTCCCTGTCGAAGGGGCATGTCGTTCCGGACCCCGGACTGCCCACGTTGTCCGATGGAACGGCCGGCGGCATCGAGGAGGACTCCATCACTCTCGATATCTGCCGCCGCTTCGTGGCTCACTTCACCACCGTCACGGAGGATGACATCGCGCGCATCCTGCAGTGGTTCCTGAACAACCATGATGGAATGAAGATCGAAGGCTCGGCCGCGGTCGCCATCGCCGGCTTCCTCAAATTGAAGACCAACTTCGCCGGCAAGAACGTCGTCATCGTCCTCTGCGGAGAGAACATCGACGACGAGACCGTGGAGCGGGTGACGGGCGGCGTGGATCAGTCTGCGGATTGATCCGCCGGCAACGGTTTCAGCCAGACCATGGTCGCCCCCCAACTGCCTTGGAACTCGTGCGCGAGCGAATACGATTCCACATAGGGCAACCGATCCACGATGGCGTGCACTGTGCGGCGCAGATTGCCAATGCCCTTCCCGTGGACCACCCGCACTTCACGCAGTCCTTTCTCTCGACAAGCCTGCAGATAGTCTGGAACCAGGTCTTTGACCTCCTTGGGCCGGAAGGTGTGCAGATCCAGTTCGCCGGTGATGGGTATCTCCACCGGTCCCTCTGTCATTTCGTCATCCATCGCCGGGTGATCTCCGCCCAGTCGTCCGTTCGCCCCCCCTGCCGCCCCCGCAACGTATTGGTGCGTTCGACCGTTTCGTCGAAGGTTTCGGCGATGCGTTCAGCGATCCGCCAGAGAGCCTTTCGAAAACCCGCCTTCTCCGCGGCCTCCACCATATCCCGGTAGCCCAGCCCCTTGGCCTTGCGACTCAGTTCCGGCCGACATTCCCAGCCTTCCCCGGACTTCTTCAGTTCCAGGTCGCGAAACACCTTCCGCAACCAGACCTTCAGGTGTTCGCGATTCTTCGCCATGACGCGGCGAAGCAGACGCTCCTTCCCCGGCTCCCAGGCATCGGGAAACAACTCTCCCAACCGACCGCGACGCGCCGCACAGCGCATGTAGTGTGGCTGAACATCCTCCACCGGCGTTGCGCAGGCGTCGCTCAACAACGCGCTCCAATCGAGCCCCAGCTCCTTCCGTCCGATCTCGTGAAACGACACAAGATCCTGGATCGGACGATTCTCCGGGGTGTAAGTCCCGTTGAGCAGCTTCAGGTCCGCCCCGGGAATGACCGACTTGATCATGGCATCGCCAACCACATGACAGATCCAGCCGAAAAGGTAGGCCAGCTTTCGCTCGCCCGGTTCGAACAACTCGACCGCGTCATCCACCACGGCGGCGAAATAGTCCGGCAAGTGATCGGACGGCACGGAACGATCCCTCTGCGCAGGCTGCCATCCAAGAATCAGGTGCGCCCGGCCATAGAACAGCGCATGAACCTCGCCAGGCGTGTATGCCTGCCCGTCGGATTCCAGCTTCCATTGTCGGACCGGCTCGCCGCCAATCTCCTTAACACTGGCCGGAAGCTTGGCGTAGCCGCTTTCGGTTCCCGTTCGCAGGCCAATCGCGGCCGGCAACGTCTGGATATCACACCCCAGGTAGGCCCCTGCGAGGTAACTTGCGTAATTGCGACGCAGAACGCCGGCGACTGGATTCCCCCGCGCCTCCGCCGCCTTCAACGCCAGGACCGCATACAAACTGTGGCAGATGACTCCGCTCATGTTTCAGTCTTGTCGAAGCGAAAAAAGGCCGTCGAACAACGTCCGACGGCCCGAGAAACCAATGTCCAACGCCGCTCAATAGGCGTGCCCGGCATGGGAGCAGGTGGGATGTTCGTTGACCTTCCCCAGTTTGTATTCGCCGCCGGATGGGCAGTAGAGCTGTTTCGTGATGAACTTGACCACGCCGTAGATATCGTTCTCAGACGGCCGGTCGTCCGGCCCCTTATCGGAATAGATCGCCCATTGTTTCTTCGCGCCCTGAATGCGCTTCAACTGGTTCACGCAAATCTCCTGCGGCGTTTCCTTCTTGGTGGTGAGCCTTCGATAACTGGACTGCGGCTGTGAACTCCGCGCCGCGTTGAGTTCGAGTTTCAATGTCTGGATCTGAATCTTCAATTCGGCGTTCTCCGCCTGCAGGGTCGTCTTCTCCGCTTCCGCCAGGCCCATCTGGGACTTGATTCGCAGAAGCTCATTCTCGGCGGCCTTGCGCGCGGCCTCGGCCGTCTTGAGCCTGCTCTTCAGATCGTCAATGGTCTTCTTTGCGTCGGTCACATCGGCGTCTGTGCTGAGCGCCTTGTTGCGCAGTTGGCTCATTTGCGACAACTGCGCTTCAGCCTCCGCCAACTTCTCGCCCTGCTTCTTCTTGGAAGCATAGAGAACACCGGAGATTCCGACCAGAATAGCCGTCGAAAGGCCCAAACCCACAACCACCAGAAGGCTGCCTGCCTGAAGTCGACGATTCCTGCCACGAAGGGAAAGAAGGGGTGATTTCTTGAGTTTCATAGTACCAACGGGTCCCGGCAGGCTTACCACGAAGCGCCCCGATCGGTCCAGATTATTGTCCCGTATCGGCTCATGCCGGGGCGCGGACTCCCGCCGCCTCAGTCGTTCAGCTCACCAGTTCCTTGATCGGGAGATTGCCGGGATCGACCAGATACTGGGGACGCCCGTTGAGGTCGGGAATCGTCGTCGTCCGGACATCCAGTCCGAGATTGTGGTAGAGCGTGGCGTGGACCTCAGGGAACGTCACCGGCCGATCAGCCGCCTCACCGCCGAGCCGGTCCGTTTCACCGATGACCTGACCGGTGTTCATCC
>JAYPGD010000144.1:0-2905 GCA_038126655.1 Verrucomicrobiales bacterium | reverse complement strand
ATCCCGCCCCCGGCCATCAGCGAGCAGGAAACCCGGGGCCAATGATCGCGACCAGCCTTATCGTTGATCTTCGGTGTGCGGCCAAACTCCCCCCAGACCACCACGGAAACATCGTCCAGCATGCCGCGCTGCTCCAGATCCTCCACCAAGGCGGTCACGCCCTGATCCAGCATCGGCATGTCCTCTCGACCGCGCTTGAAGTTTCCCCCGTGCCAGTCCCAACGACTGAATGCCAAAGTCACGCAACGGCAACCGGCTTCCACCAGCCGACGCGCCATCAGGAACTGATCCAGCGACTTGGGACCGCCGTCGGCGACCTTCTTCGTTGTGCCGCGGCCGTAACGTTCGCGCAATCTGGGATCCTCCTTCTCCAGATTCATCGCATCGGCCAGTTTGCTGGAAGTCAATACGCCGAAAGCCTGTTGAGTGAAGGCGTCCAGACCTTCCATCATGCCGGAACGATCGACGTCGCGACGCAGTTTATCGAACCCGGAAAGGAGCGCCTTGCGATCATTGAGCCGCTCTGTGGTGACGCCTTGGAGAACGAGATCGTCCTTACCTCCCCCCGCGTTTGGGAGAAACGGACCGTGCGCCGGACCAAGAAATCCCGGCCTGCCGGGATCCGCCCAGCGCATCTCGCCCATCGGCGGCGCCAGCCCCACGAACGGCGGCGGGGCTTCTTTCACCGATCCGTAAACCCGGTAAAGCGAGGCTCCCATCGATGGCCAACCTCCCGCGGGAACCACGCCTTTGCGCGTCCGGCCGGTCATGCACTGGAACGCGTCGTGCGGACCTTCGCACCCGACCATCGAACGGATGAAAGCGAACTTGTCCGCCATCCTCGCAATGCGGGGAAACTGCTCGCAGATGCGAATTCCTGGAACCTTGCTCGAAATGGCGCTGAATTCCCCGCGAATCTCCGAGGGAGCCTCCTCCTTGATGTCCCACATGTCCTGGTGCGGAGGTCCGCCCGGCAGGAAAATCATGATGACCGACTTGTGCGAGCGCCCCTTGCCGACCGCCGACTCGGCCTGCAACAACTGCGGCATCGACATCCCGCCAAGACCAAGCGCGCCGATGCGCAGGAATTGGCGACGGCTGACACCGTCACAGAAGCGGGTTCCGGATCCGGGTATCGAGATCATTTGTCAGTCTTCAACGAGACAACAGATATTCTGTTCACTGATTTCGTGAGTCTTCCCATTCTCGGCGGCCCTCGACGCCTGTCAAGCGGCGAGACCGGAATCCTGAGTCCGCCGGGCGCGTTTCCAAGCGCAGCCCGGGTGATGGCCCAGTCCGCCTTCGCCAACGCCAGCGCCTCGATCGCGACCAGACGCGTCGATTCATGGGGATTCTTCAACCAGCCCAGGGCAACCGGCCCCGAACGGAATGGATAACTCGCGGCGATCTTCTTCTCATCGTAGACATGCTCGTCCCCATACCCCTCGCGCAGATGCCCGATCGTCCAATCGATGGTCTCTTCCAGATGGCAGATGTTGCAGGCGTTGGGTTGATTGGCCTCGATCATGCGCGGCTCAGTCGGATTGAAGATGGTGTGCGTCCGAACCATGTCCTGCATGCCCTCGTTGATCCTGGGCATGTGACAGTTCATGCAGCTACTGCCCGCGCTTCCCGCCGGATGATGCGTGTGCGACGTCAGCGACGCCTCCTCCTTGTATTGCGCGTGACAGTCCAGGCAGCGGGCGTCGTCATCCCTCGGTTTGAATTTCCACTTTGAACCGATCCCTTCGTGGGGATTGTGGCAATCAACGCAGGTGAGGATGTGTTGCGGCCCGGATCCATCCGGCTTCAACTGGTAACAATGTCCCTTCATGGCGTCGCTGTATTCGGTCGAATTCCAGGTCGCCATCCCGGCGGCGTAGTAGGGGCGCTCGCCGCTGTGGCAGCGCACACAGGTCCAGTTCAGATTCTCCCGGGTCTTGCCCCAGGCCTCGGACTTGCCCCCCGCGCCAACGCGCAGATGCGGCGACTCCGGGAAAAACGACGGCAGGACCCTGCTCTCATCCTTCGTGCTGTTCTCAACATGCTCGCGGGAACCGTGGTGACAAGCCTCGCAGCTGATGCCCAGATTCGCCGTGTGCTCCACCGTCGGCAACCTCTCGATCGCGCTCATCACACGCAGGAAATCCTGGTTCGAATCCGGCGCCTTGAAGAGCCGCTCCGGCAGGTTCTTCGCATGATTCTCCCTCAAATAGGCCGACACCTCGAAAGACACCGGATGCGGGGAGGACTTCTCAAAACGGTCCAGACCGCCCACGCCCATCATCCAGTCGCCGATCGGCTTGGTCGTATGGCAGGCGGAACAACGGCCGTCATAGTAGAACTCGTCCGGACGGGCAAAAGGATCATTGCGCCGGCCATCAGGCAGTTCCTCACCCACATGAACAACAGGAATCCATTCCTTCTTGTCGATCCACCAGCCGAAGGGAAGCACATGCTCGAGTTCCCTCAACACGTGGCTCTGCGTCTCCGGCCCCTCCAGCAGTCTCCCGACGTAATACTGGGTAAACCGCGAACCGATCGTGCGGTTGATGTCGAAGATCCGCACGATGTCGTCGCGCTCAAGCTTCATCCGCCGTCGCCCGTTCTCCGTGTAGAACGTTGCCCGACCGCCCAGATACTCAATAAACGCCCCCTCGGAAAAATCGCCCATCACGATCTCATCGGTCGCCATGGCGTTCATCCATCGATGCGGGTGTTGCGACCAACTCTCATGGTTGCCGGGATGACATTCCTTGCAGGACTCCGCGCCGACATAGTCCTTCATGGCGATGTTGCTGGAGCCGGTCGGCTCCACCGTTCCCTTTTCCATCTCTTTTGGGATGCCATTCCACCACAGCTTCCCCTTGGCGTCGCTCCGCCCCGTCAGCGAGAAGACCCTGGG
>JAYPGD010000143.1:1096-12322 GCA_038126655.1 Verrucomicrobiales bacterium | reverse complement strand
GTCTTCAACAGCTGATCTGCCAGCAGCGCTTTGAGTTCGGCGTTCTCCTTCTCCAAAGCCCGCAGTCGCTGGGCCTCCTTGAGGTCCATGCCGCCGTATTTGCTTTTCCAGCGGTAGAAGGTCTGGGTGCTAATGCTGCGCTGGCGGCAGACTTCCTCGGTCTTGAGTTGCGATCCCTCCGCTTCGCGGAGAATGCGGATGATCTGTTCGGTCGTGTGTCGGGTCTTCTTCATGGATGGTTTCCTGAGTTTTCCCGGAAAATCATCTCATTCGCAATGGGCCAGTTCGCGGGGGCCCAATCAATCCGGCCCGAATCGTTCGGCGGCTTTCCGTGAGCGGGTGCGGAAGTCCGTGATGGAGCGTTCCCGGAGCTTGCAGTCGATCTTGATCTGCAGCAGCTCGTCGGCGACCTGTTGGAAGGTCTTGTCGCCGCCTTCGGGGCGGAGGCGGGCCACGGCGAAGTCCACGCACTCGGCAAGGCTCAGGCCCAGGTCGATCAATCGATCCGTGGTCGTCACATACTCTCGGACAACTGCGTCCACGGTCGTGTTGCAGCCGTTCAGGAGCTTCAACGCTTCCACGGCTTGGACGCGTTCGGCGTCGGTCATGGTGTGAGCCCGTTTTCCGAGGTTGGAGTATTTGACGAACTCCTGCTCAGCGAAGCCCTGGGCCAAGGCGAGGGTCTTGCGCTGCTTGATGACGACAACGCGTTGGCCGGTGAGCTTGGTGGGGATACTGATCCGGTAGCCGATGGCGCCGTCGGGGTTGCGTCGCTCGCGGATCTTGATGCCAGAGTTTTTTGGGTGCTCCCAGACTTTGAGGCCGCCCTTGGTGGTTTTGTAATCGCGCTTGGCCATTGGATGTTCCTGATTGCGGTTCGTTGCCGGCTAAGCAGGAAAATAGGCCAGTTATCGATACAAAATCAATACAATACTTTTCGTTTAAACCGTAAGTTGTTTATAATAAACAACTTAACTGGTGGAGGCGGCGGGAGTCGAACCCGCGTCCCATGAACAATCTTCCGGTCGTGCCTACATGCTTAGTCAGGTTTGATTGTCGGCAGCGTGATGTCGACCTGACACGAATCTCGCCGCGTAGTCCGCATGAACAAGTCTCAATGAATCACGCGCGGTCTCCGCGATTCATCCAGCCTGCTGCGTGCGCTTCTCCGCCTAGCAGGCGTTGATGGAGAAGCGTCGCGGCACATTAGGCCGCGAGAGCCAACTCTTGGTTGTTAGCAGTTATTTGTTTGATCCGATGATTAACGAGGCCAACGAATCATCCTCGGCATGCCACTTCCAGGGTCATCTCCAGGTCGAAACCAGTGCGCCCCCAATTCCAGTGGGGCCAGAATACCGAACCCTGATTCGTGAAACAGGGGACCGGCGTCTGACGTGGAGACTATCGTTCGGATTGGGTGTTTGGTCAAGTTGGGCTGAGCGAGTCCACCCGGCCCGCCCGACAGACGCGGCGGGGCATGCGATTGAACGAGGGTGGCGGAAAAGCGCTGACTCGTCCCTTGGGACGTTGATATGGGCTCGACGGAGTCTCGCCCCACCGGTCACACGAACCATCCGGTAGACTGAGGCTTTGATGGTGTTGAGACCGCCGCGCCCGAAACGCAATTTAATGGGCGGCCGACAGCCTTTCCGCTAGCTTCGCGCGCGATGTCAAAGAAACTTTTTCTCTTGGATGGGATGGCCTTGGTCTACCGCGCCCACTTTGCGCTGATCCGAAATCCCATCATGACCTCCACCGGGATCAACACCTCGGCCCTCCACGGCTTCGTCAACACTGTCCTCGACATCCTCACGCGTCACGAACCGACCCACCTGGCCGTCGCCTTCGACACCTCGGCCCCGACCGTGCGCCACGAGTATTATCCCGAATACAAAGCCCAGCGCGAGGAGATGCCCGAGGACTTGCGCAAGGCCATCCCCAATGTCGTCCGCCTGCTCGAGGCCTTCAATATCCCCGTGCTGAAGTTGGATGGTTATGAGGCCGACGACATCATCGGCTGCCTTGCCCGCCGCGCCGAGAAAGATGGTTTCACGACCTACATGGTCACGCCCGACAAGGACTACTGCCAACTCGTGGACGAAAAGACCTTCCTCTATCGCCCCGGCCGCGGCGGCAGTGAAGCCGAGATCCTCGGCGTGCCCGAAGTCCTCGAAACCTGGGGCATCGAACGCATCGACCAGGTCATCGACATCCAGGGTCTGCAGGGCGATGCGGTTGACAATATTCCCGGCGTGCCCGGCGTCGGCCCCAAGACCGCGCAGAAGCTGATCGCGCAATTCGACACCCTGGAAAACCTGTTGGAGAACACCGACAAGCTGAAGGGCAAGCAGAAGGAGCGCATTGAGGAGAACAAGGAGCAGGCGCTGCTCTCCAAGAAGCTCGCGAAGATGATTCTCGATGTCCCGATCGAGGTGGACCTGAACGGACTCGCCCTGCAAGCGCGCGACGAGGAGAAGCTGAAGGCCCTCTGCGTGGAGTTCGAATTCAACGCCATCGGCAAGCGCCTGTTCGGCGACGACTTCAAGGCCGGACGGGGCGCGGCGGGAAAGGTCTCATCCAGCGACGCGGGCGACAGCGACGAACCCACCCCCCCGGAGCAACTCAAGACCATCGCCGACGTCCAACACGATTACCAACTGATCGACAATCCCGAGGATCGCGCCAAGCTCATCGACCAGCTCGGCCGGCAGAAATCCTTCTGCTTCGACATCGAAACCACCGGTCTCGACGCCAAGAGCGCCAAACCGATCGGCCTCGCCTTCTCCCTCGAGGCCGGCAAGGGCTTCTACGTCGTGTTGTCCGGCAATGACGCCGAAGTGCAGGCGACCTTGGAGGAATTCCGCGGCATCCTGGAGAACGATGCCATCGAGAAGGTCGGGCACAATCTGAAATACGACCTCACCGTCCTGAAGTGGCAGGGCCTCGAGGTTCGCGGGCCGCTCTTCGACACCATGTTGGCGCATAGCCTCATCGAACCCGACCAACGCCACGGCATGGACTACCTCGCCGAGGTCTACCTGGGCTATACGCCCATCCCCATTTTCAAACTGATTGGCGAAAAGGGATCCGACCAGATGAGCATGGCGCTCGTGCCGCTGGAAGAATTGGTCGAGTACGCCACGGAAGACGCCGACATCACCTGGCAACTGCGTGAGAAACTGAAACCCCTCCTCAAGGAAAAGGGACAGGAACGCGTGTTCTACGACATCGAGGCCCCTTTGGTCCCGGTTCTGGCGTACATGGAACACGAGGGCGTGCGCGTCGACGCCGACACCCTCGCCGAATTCTCCAGGGAACTGGGCGGCCACATCGAACGCTACGCCGCGGAGATCCGCGAACTCGCCGGCCAGGATTTCAATCTCAACTCCCCCAAGCAACTCTGCGACATCCTGTTCGACAAGCTCAAGCTCTCGGACAAACCCAAGAAGACCAAGACCGGCCAATACAAGACGGACGAGCAAACCCTGCTCGCGCTCGCCTCGCGCCACGAGATCGTGCAGCGCATCCTCGACTACCGCGCTGCAACCAAGCTCAAGTCCACCTACGTCGACGCCCTGCCCGCCGCGATCTGGTCCCGCACCGGCCGCGTTCACACGACCTACAACCAGGCCGTGACCGCCACCGGCCGCATCCAGTCGCAAAACCCCAATCTGCAGAACATCCCCATCCGCACCGAGCTGGGACGCGAGATCCGCAAGGCCTTCGTCGCCCGTGATGAGGAACATGTCCTGCTCGCCGCCGACTACTCGCAGATCGAGCTGCGCATCATCGCCGCCATCAGCCGCGACCAGGGCATGCTGGAAGCGTTCGCCAAAGGGCTGGACATCCATGCCGCCACTGCCGCCAAGGTCTACGGCGTCGAGCTGGACGCGGTGGAGCCGGACATGCGGCGCAATGCCAAGATGGTCAACTTCGGTCTCGCCTACGGCATGTCCGCTTTCGGGCTGAGCCAGCGCCTCGGCATCCCCCGCAAGGAGGCCGCTGAAATCATGGACAACTACTTCGAGCAGTTCCCCGGCATGAAGACCTACATGACCGACACCGTGGAATTCGCGCAGAAGCACGGCTACGTGGAAACCGTCACCGGTCGCCGCCGCTACCTGCGCGACATCAATTCACGCAACGGGACCGTCCGCGCGCAGGCCGAGCGCAACGCCATCAATGCTCCCATCCAGGGAACCGCCGCCGACATGATCAAGCTCGCCATGTCCGCGATTCACGCCGAATTGAAGTCCGAGGGCTACCAGACCCGCATGCTCCTCCAGGTTCACGACGAACTTGTCTTCGACCTCTTCAAGCCCGAGGCCGAGCGGGTGAAACCCATGATCGAGGCGAAGATGATGGACGCCATTCATCTCGATGTCCCCATCGTCGTCGAAATGGGCGAGGGCCGGGACTGGCTGCAGGCTCACTGATCATTCTACTGCCCCTTGGAAGCGACGTCCCTCCGTTCAGGCGGACGAGGAAACGCCGAGCCCTTCCAGGAAAGCCGCCGCGTTCCTTCGGTGGGCCTTCAATTTCTCCGGTTTCATCCGATCCAGTTGCCGGGCCATCATGCCCAGCCGATGCTGGCCCCGGAAGAACGCCTGATGCCGTTCAATGAAGGACCAGAACAGGCCATCCCAGACCTCACACCACGGACCGCGACGGTAATCGCTCATCTTCAACACGTAGTTCGAGCCGGAGATGTACGGCTTGGTCGTGAACATCCCCCCGTCGCCGAACTGACTCATGCCATGCACGTTGGGAACCATCACCCAATCGTAGGCGTCGACGAACAGCTCCATGAACCAGTCGCAGACACGTTTCGGATGGAAGCCGCACAGGAGCATGAAGTTGCCCAGGATCATCAGCCTTTCGATGTGATGACAGTAGCCGGTTTCCAGGGCGCGCCGTATACAGACGTCCACCGGCTCCACGCCCGTCTCCCCGCGATAGAAGGCTTCCGGTATCGGACGATCTTCAAACTCCCAGAAATTGCCGTTGCGCATTGGGACGCCCAGGTATTCGTAAGCGCCGCGCATGAACTCCCGCCAGCCGATGATCTGCCGGACAAAGCCCTCCAAAGAGTTTAGCGGAACCTCCCGCTCGGCGGCGAACTCCAGCGTTCGGTCCACGACCTGTCGCGGCGTCAACAACCCAATATTCAGCATCGGGGTCAACACGCTGTGGAAAAGGATTCCCTCGCGCCCGCTGATGGCGTCCTCATAGGCACCGAACCGCTCCAATCGGTGTTCCAGAAACTCGTCCAACCACCGAGCGGATGCATCATGCGTCACCGGGTAGGCAAAGGGTTCCGCCTCCCCGTGATAATCCGGAAACTCCTCCTTCACGGAAGCGAGCGCCAGATCAACCGCCTCCGATCGCCGGGCTTGTTGGGGAGCGGGGACATCCAGACCGCGCTTCGGCATGGGTTTGCGATTCTCGTCATCAAGACTCCAGCGCCCCCCTGCCGGTTCGCCGGAGCCATCAACCAGGATGCCCATCCGCCTTCGTTGCGCCTGATAGAACCGGGCCATGAAAGGTTTCTTTTGTCCTTGGAAGTGTTCCGACAACGCCTCGCCGGGTGTCAGGAACATCGGCGTATCATGCCAAACAAGCTTGAACCCCAGCCGGCAACGCCCGCGCTCGAGCCTTTTCCTCAACAGAAAATCGACGACCTCGCAAAGATGGAGCTCAGCGAATCCCTGACCGACCCATTCAGCCAGGATATCGCCAAGCGTCCGGCCCTCCCGCCACACAACATATTCCACATTATGACCGCGGGACGTCAGCGTCTCGCCGAACGCCCGCAGCGCCGCCCGCAGCAGGACGATTCGTTGCTTGTGGCACGCGATGCCAACATGCGGGTCGCCGAACACCAAGCTCTCCTCGATCAGGAAAACCTTGCGGCCTCGCTCGATCGCCGGGTGCGGGTCAAAAAGCTGGAACGGAAAAACGAGGGTCGCCGCCCTCATCAGGCTGACCTCCGGGACAACGCCACGCCCAGTCCGCCGTCCACTCCGATTGTTTGGCCGGTGACCCAGGACTGCTGGCGATCCAGCAGCCAGGCGATGGCTCTCGCGACTTCCTCAGGCCGACCCAAGCGCCCCATGGCATGCATGGCCTCGGATGCGCGTCTACCCGCCTCATTGGCCGTCAACCTCTCGGTCATGGGTGTCTCCGTCAACCCCGGGGCCACGCAGTTCACCCTGATCCCGCGAGCCGCATAGGTCGCGGCGGCCGACACCGTCAACCCGATCACGCCCGCCTTCGCAGCGGCAATCGCCTCGTGATTTGAAATCCCGATGCGCGCCGCCGCGGAGGACGCCAGCACAATGGTGCCCCCCGCCTTCATCATGGGCCTGACAACCGCTCTCAAAATGCCAAACGCAACGGAAAGATTGCTCTCGATCGTCGCTTCGAACTCTTCCCGTCGGGTCAAGTGAGCCGGCTTGATCAGGAGCGATCCAATGCACACCGCGACGCCGTCAATGGGATCTCCCTCCGCCGCAAGGCTGCCGACCAGGCTCTCCACTTGCTCCCAGTCGCGGCAATCAACGGAATGTGAGACCGCGCCCAACTCCTGCGACATTGCCTCCAGTTTGGCCCGATCCCGGGCGATCAAGACAGGGTCGCCGCCAGCTTCTTTCAAATGTCTGCAGAGCGCGGCTCCAATGCCGCCTGTGGCTCCGAACACCAGGTGTCTTCCCTTCATCATATGATCTCCCCCTGCGCCGACCGACCCAGGACCAACTCACTCGCGGCGAGACCTGAAAGCAGGGCTCCCTCGATCATTCCCTCGCCAAACGCATCGCCGCAAAAAACCGCTGGCGACGGCCCGCCGGACCATACCGCCCGTTCTGCGAGGCGCGAGGACGGCGACGCAAACTTCCACCAATGGGCGCGTTGCTCGCGGAGCTTCACCCCCAGCAAGGCCTCAACGCTCCGGGCCATCATGCCCGCCACAACCTCGCGCTCCGAGCGCTCTTGCTCCCGGGCAAAATGCGGCGTGGACTGCGCAACAAGCGCACCATCCCCATCCTCGCCAGGCCGCAGTTTCGACTGATTGTCGGCGACCCAGGCAATTCTCTCATCGGAGAGTTGAAGCCCCGAACGCCAGGAGCCCCGGGCAGGCCCCTCCAACTTCGCCAAAAGAGCGTAGGCCGGTTCGTACTCGATGCCTTCGAGTCGCAGTCGAACAACTGGATCCATTTCATTCAGGGCCGGCCGCAGGATGGCCAGCGATTGCGGCACAGGAGAGGTCAAGGCCAACACGCGGCAGGCCAACTCCCCGCCATCGGCCAGTCGAACGTTCCAGCCGCCATCATTCGACACCGCTTCCAAGACCCGGGCCTCGTGAATGACACGCAGATCCCCGGCCAGCGCGCGAGCGACGGCGCTCATTCCCGGACGCCCGATCCAACGATCTTCCCCGCTACCGGCCCCGTCTCCGCCCGGCCAGCGAACCACGACCCCAGCGTCTATCAAGGGCTGGATGGCATCTTTCGCCTGCGGGGATCGAATCCTGAAATATTGGGCCCCATGATCAAACCGCTGATCGTCCCACCGCCGCGTCGCCATGCGCCCGCCAAATCCCCGGGACTTCTCCAGCACCGTGACATTGGCGCCTTCCGCCTGAAGGCGACGCGCCAACAGGATCCCGGAAATACCCGCCCCAACAACAATGACTTGCTCCCGGTCCATGATCAATCGGCGGGCGGCATCACCCAGAAGATCGGGCGACCGACATTGCCATGAACAGCGCGTGAAACCATTCCCAGCAGCGGCCAAGAGTAATACAACATTTGTCGCGAGGCGTTCCAGCCGGCGAACCGGCCGGCCCCGGCCTCCAGTCCGACCCAACGCTGCTCAAGCGAGGGAATGGGGTGAAAAAAGGTCTCAACCCGATCGTTCCGGGCGATCTCGCCGTCTTGCCGGCGCGCGCACTCGGCGGCGAATTCAGCCAGATCCTCCGCGGACCGACCCTGCCTCCTCATTTCCCGATCCATCGCAATCACCGCATTGCGGCTCGCAGTGGGAAGAACGAGCAAGCCGACAAAGTTCCACAGCGTGACCAAAAGGGAGAATATCACCACCTCGCTGACTCTCCCCTCGGGCGTCCCAATCACCCATGCGGCTAAAGCAGCGCCGGCCACGTTCCAGCCGACAGCCAGAGTCACCCCCTTCAAATACAAGCCCGACTGCACCGCGTAGCACCGCCGCGCCAGCGCCAACTGAATCCGTCCGGCGGGCCACTCCAATTTCCAGCGCGACGGCATGTCGATTCGCTCCCGCCCGGGCAGCCCCGTAATGCCGCCGGCAAAACCCTCCTCTGCGGAAGACAACGTCCCGACGGCCTTGGCATGAAAGGGCGAGCGCTCTTCCTCACGCGCGTCCCCGACCCACTTGGCCAACGTCCGTTGCGCAACCGTGAGAGCCAGGAGACATGCGACCAGGAAGCCGGTCGCCATCAGCCATCCTCCGGACCGAAGCGACTGCAACAATCCCCAGGCGCAGAGGAACTGGATGGAGCCGTGCAGGAAAATGCCGCGCGCAAGGCCAATCGCGAACTCCCCGCGCGTCTGCGTTGGCCGGCCATACGCCACAGGCAGAAGCCTCCCGCCCACCAGGTCGAACAACGTTCCCAGCAATAGAAAGAAACCCAAGTAGATGCCCAGCGCTTTGAGATCGCCGTAGCCGCCCGTGTTCGCGACCGCGTCCAACCAGCCGGCCGCATCGAGAACCAAACCCGAGGCCCCTACCGTCACTATGGAGCCGACCGCAGCAATCCCCAGCATCAGTCGCGCCCGCGGATAGGACTCCTCCGAAGGACGGGGCAGGCCAAACCCGGTCGAAACATCTGCTGCGAGATGGGGATCACTTGCTCTCATGTTGGAAAGCTTGTCGCGAATGCGCGATTGTCAATGGCGTCCCGATGCCCAACCGTTCAGAAACTTCGCTCACTCCTCCAGGCGTGTCGCAGGATCAAGGCGAAAGGAATCCACCAGATCACGTCATTGCCCACGCAATTCAGCGCAAAGGCGGGCGGCAGCGCGCCCGTCATCAATGCCTGAATCATACCAATGGGACCGAAAACCTTGCCCAGGAAACCGACCAACACGATCGGCCAATGCCGAACCGGATCATAAGCCGCAATCCCGTAACCCACCCCGTAGACGCCGACGATCATCCCGATGCATTGCCACAACTGCGGGTAAAGCGGCTGCGGCATGTCGACCCAATCGAAAACAGCGGCGGGAAAAAAGATGACAAACGCGCCCCAGAGGATGTTGTAAACCGCCGCCAATGTCAGTGCGACGAACATCCATCGCGGAGTGTCATCAGACCGTTTCATGACATCGCCGAAGTCATCGCCAGCGCGACGCCCCCTCTCAATGTCCAGGCGATGGTCCGCGCCCAATTGGAGCGCACCAACCGACGACAAGCCATCGGGTCGAAACCGGACTCCAGTCGGCGGTGGGCAGGGACCTGCACAGCCCAGGTCATCAGCCAAATGAGCGCCGCCAAACCCACGCCCGTCCAGGCCATCCAGCCGCCCAGGATCACCACGACCCAGACGGATAGAGCCAACTCCAGCGTCATCGGAACCAGCAGAACCCACCCCGTGCGGCGGACATGCTCTCTTTCATAGGCCGCAAACCGGGTCGCGCCAACCTTCGCAAACAACGGATAATGAACCACCTGCACAAACCAGATCACGCCCACCATGAACAACGTCGCTGCCAGATGCCCCAGCAAAACCATGGTGTTGATCTCAAGCTTCATCGGACCCGCTTTCGCTTGCCTGAAGACCCGCCAGGAACGCTTCGATGTTCCCGCCGGCCAGAAGACCTTGCCGCCATCGGGCCGGCACGGACGCCCTGCCGCCCGCGGCGCCCAGCAAGGCGCCAAGCGCCGCCCCCCGGTGACAGTTGTCCCCGCCCAAATTGGTGTTGGCGATCAGGCCCGCTTCCAGGTCATCGGCATACTTCCACGCCAGGTAAAGCGTCGCGGGAAAAGCCTCCTTGATATAGCACGCCGGGCTGAACCGTTGGCCAACGACCACGCTGTCCGGTTCCCTCCCCCATTTGATCGCTTCTTTCATCTTCAACCACGCAGGCGCCCTTCGCGCCAGCGTTTCCGCCATGTCTTCCCCGCGAATCAGGTCGCACAGCATCCGGGCCAATGTTTCGGCCGCCTGAAGCGTCTCCCGGCTCCGGTGAGTCAGGGAAACGTGCTCGCGCACGAGTTGAACGGCCTCCTCCATCTCGCCGCGCGCCCAGGCGCAAAGAATGGCGACGGACGCAAGACCGCCGATGTGAATGTCCTCCCCGCCGCATTTCCTGGGACGCAGACCGCGGGAGTAACGCTTGAAGAACTCCCGATGACACTCCTCCACGTAGGTGTCGTTGTGACTGCCCGGCGTCGTCATGAACTCGATGTAGTCGTCCAGATAGAGGTCAGCGTCGTAGCGACCCAGCACCGTCAACAGGCGAGCCAACTCCAACGCCAACTTCAAATTCAGTGTATTCTCCCCAGGTTGGAGAAACTGGTGGTAATGGACGTCTCGCTGCCCCCAATAGCGCGCCTGCTCATGAAGGATCTCACCCTTGGAATTGGCCGCGGTGTAGCGCGACCGCCACAAGATGCTGCCCGGGTGCGGATTCTTCGGAGACACGAAATCCCGGATCTCACCATAATCAACATGCAATTGAGTGCGGTTGTAATACCAGTGAGCCGGCATGGCCAGGGCATCGCCGATCAGACTGCCCCACACCATCCCTGAAAGCCGGTCTTCAACGACCGGCCCGACCAGCTTTCCCGATGAAATTGTTTCTGTCGGCACGGCGGGGAAGCTAGCGCCAATCAACTCCCCGGCAACCGCTCTCAAGAATTCTATTCAAATCGTCCCGAAAACGTCTGCGACATGGGTTGACTCCCGCCCCATCTCGCCGACCTTTCCACCGTGAAACCTGTTCTCTTCTCCCTCGCGCTCGCCGTCCACGTAACGGCCTTCTCCTGCCATGCCGATGAGCGACACCTCCATCGCTTCGACGACCGGAATGCTCTCACCGGTTGGCAGGCGGTCAATGATGGCGTGATGGGTGGACGCTCATCCGGCGGGCCTGTTTTTTCCCCGAACGGCCTCCGGGTCGCGGGTGTGCGGTCGGTGGGGGGCGGGGGCGGCGGTGGGCGGGGTTGGGGGGGGGGGGGGCGGGGGTG
>JAYPGD010000143.1:0-1086 GCA_038126655.1 Verrucomicrobiales bacterium | reverse complement strand
CGGCTTCTCTTCCATCCGCAAGTCAGAACGACTGGACCTGTCCGGCTTCGATGGGGTGCGTCTCAAGGTCCGCGGTGATGGCCGGACCTACCAAGTCCGCTTCAACACCGATTCCCGCTTCCGCAGATGGCCGGTTTCCTACTCCGGATCCTTCGAGACGCGAGCCGATGAATGGGTTGTGGTCGACGTCCCGTTCGCCGGGCTGAAACAAAGCTTCCGCGGCTACGATCTTGGCCAATACCCCTTCGATCCGGGCAAGATTCAACTGCTGGGCATCATCTTGGCGGACAAGAATCCGGGGCCTTTCGCCATCGATGTGAAATGGATCAAGGCTTATCGCAACAAGGCTCACTGAGAGCCGTTCGCGCCGCCATCGTTCTCACTGAGGGCAAAACATATCCCGGCGCCCCCGCTGCCATCGCCTGAATCAGGCCCGGGCGGCCCGCTCCTCCAGCAAGCAAGCGGCGGCGGCGCGCCCACTGGCCATCGCGGAATCCAGCGAGGCCACATCGCAGTGATCACCGCAGACATAAACGCCCTTTCGCACCCTGGGGGCCACCAGCGGGCTCGATGTCTGAAACGGAACCGCATGCTTGATCCGATAATGCCGCAGCAGCTTCCATGCGTTGGCCTGCTCGCCAAACCAGTCCCGAAACTGGGCTCTCACCGCCCTTTCCAGGACCGGGGTCTCTGACGCCCATGCTTTCAATACGGTTGCCGACACCAACGCCTTCCCCTCCGGAGCGTAACAAGCGGACACCTCGCTCATCACGGTCAAATTGTTGATCGGCCCCGTCCCATCTCCATTCAACGCCAGGATCGGCTCCCTGAGCGGCGGCTTGGGCGCTTCGAAATAGAGACAGGAGACACCATTGAACTCCGGCGGATCGAGGCGGCCATCGAGCAGGCGCGCCGCCTCCCCCGCCTCCGTGGCAATGACCACATTGGCCGCCGCGATCGACTCTCCGTCGCTCAACCGAACGCCCCCCGGCCCCAGGGCTTCAACCCGGCTGCCCAGGCAAAGCGCGCCTTCCGGCAACTCGGCCGCCAACTGCTCCGGTATCCGTCCCATTCCCTCCGCCGGGA
>JAYPGD010000142.1:2132-12330 GCA_038126655.1 Verrucomicrobiales bacterium | reverse complement strand
GATCCCGACATGAACGCCAAGCTGCGGATGGTCATCCTCAAGTGCAAGTCGGCCAACATGCCCGCGGACAATATTCAGCGGGCGATCGCCAAGGGCGAGGGGGGCGGCGATGGCGCGATTTTCGAGGAGCTTACTTATGAGATTTACGCGCCGCACGGCGTGGGGTTGCTGTGCGAGGTCACCACGGACAACCGGAACCGGACAGCGGCCGAGATCCGCAGCATCGTCACCAAGGGCGGCGGCAACATCGCGACCGCCGGTTCGGTGAGCCGGCTGTTCGAGCGCAAGGGCCAGATCATGGTTTCACGCGACGCCGTGGACGAGGACGCGTTGATGGAACTCGCCTTGGAGTCGGGCGCCGAGGACATCCGGTCGGAGGAGGAGGGCTTTGAAATCATCACGGACCCGGCGGATTTTGAGGCGGTGCACAAGGCGCTTGAGGACGCCGACATTCCCCGTGAGGCGGCGGCGGTGACCCAGTTGCCGATCCGTGACACGATGACCCCGATTACAGACGTGGCCGCGGCCAAGGCGGTGTTGAAGATCCAGGAGGGTCTGGACGACCAGGACGACGTGAAGGATGTCTATTCCAGCGCGGACATCCAGGTGGACGTCGATTGATTCGGCGCGGCGCGGTAAAGCCGGGACGTGTCTAGTCCGACTGGCTCAGCCGTTTGGCCGGCTTGTCGTCGAGCATTTCGTGGGCTTCGCGGAGAATGTCCGGGATGCGTTCGGCAAAGGGACTGCCTGACAGGGCGCGCCGCAGTTTCTCTTCGTTGAACTGCCGGGCTTTTTCTCCGGGAAACCAGTCGCCGCCGCCGTCGCTCAGGAGGTTGTAGCGCATCTTCCCCCAATCGACGATGTCGAGCGCCTTGGAATACATCCAGAGGCGGAGAATCTCCACGACGTTGATGCGGCCGGGAATGTCCACGTATTCCGGGACGCCTTCGGTCCAGCCTTGATTCCAATCGGCGCCGAGAATGCGGTCCATCTCGTCGCGCAGCGCCGTTTCGATCGGCGCAATCGTTTCCCGAATGTTGTCGTAGTGTTCGAGGGCGGCGAGGTGTTCGTCGAAGTCGGAAGGTTTTGCGGCGCCGCAACTGAGGGTGTGCACCTGTGGATGGGCGAGGCAGTAGAGCGCGTTGAACTGCATCGGGGTCAGCGGGGAGCAGAGATCGACGAGTTTTTGCGGCGGGTCGTAAAGTCGCCCGCCCTTGTCGTTCGGGCTGATGATGAAGACGCCCATGTCGCGCTTTGCCGCGGCTTCGATGGAGGACCGGTTGAGGTCGTTGACGAAATACCAGTGCAGGTTGACGTAGTCGAAGGCGTCGCTCTCGACCGCTTCCAGAATGATGTCGGGCGTGGCGTGTGTGGAGAAGCCCACATGCCGGCAGCGGCCTTCGGACTGAAGCTTGCGGGCAGCCTCGACGCTCCCGCCTTTCTTCAACGACCAGTCGAGGAACTGCCGGTCGTTGATGCCATGAAGGGACAGGAGATCGACGTGGTCCAGTTTCAGGTAATCCATCGACTGCTCGAACACCTCGAAGAACTCCTTCTGCGTCGCATAGGGGCGGACCTTGGTTTGGACAATGATCTGATCGCGTGGGAGTTGCGGCAGGACCCAGCCGAGCTGCATCTCGGAGGAGCCGTAGCCGCGCGCGGTTTCGATGTGCGTGATGCCCAGTTCCAGCGCGCGGTGGATTGTGGCTTCGAGATTGTCCTGGTTTGCCTTCGGGACGTCCTTGGGATCGACGTCGCTCCACTTGTGTTGATAGCGCATGCCGCCGCAGGAAATGACGGGCATCTGGATGTCCGTGCGGCCGAAGCGGCGCTGGCGCATGGTCGGGGGCATGAGGGGGCGAGGGGATGAGAGGCGGGAGCCTTACTCGACGAACTCGAGTTCCGGTTGTTCCGGGATGAGGCCGCGTTCCTTGCCGGCGGCGAGGAAACGGCGGATCGATTCACGGCCTTTCTCGCCGTAGTCGAGGGTCCAGTGGTTCACATACATGCCGACGAACTTGTCGGCGAGTTCCTTGCCCATGTCGCGGGCGTAGTTGAGCGCGTAATCGACCGCCTCGCTGCGGTGGTCGAGGCTGTATTGGATGCTGGTGGTGAGGATGTCGGAGATGGTCTTCCGCGCCTCGGGGGAGTGCCGCTTGTGAATGACATTGCCGCCGAGGGGCAGGGGAAGGCCGTCGTTGATCCCGCCCCACCAGACGCCCATGTCCTCGCAGACAACGAGGCCTTCGTTCTGCCAGGTGAGTTGCCCCTCGTGAATGATGAGGCCGACATCCGCCTGACCTGATTTCACGGTCTCGAAGATCTGATCGAAGGGGACGACGATGTGGTCGAACTCGCCGGCCGGCTTGTCGAGCCAGATCTGCAGGGCGAGGAAGGCGCTGGTCATCGTGCCGGGCACGGCGATGCGTTTGCCGGCGATCTCCTCCTTCGAAAGCTTCTGTTTGGCCACGAGCATGGGACCGTAGCCGTCGCCCATGCTGGCGCCGCTGGGGAGGAGGGCATACTTGTCGCTCACGTAGGAGTAGGCGTGGATGCTGATGGCCGAGATGTCGAGTTCGCCGCGGGTCGCGCGCTCGTTGAGCGTCTGAATGTCCTGCAGGATGTGTTCGAACTCATAGCCGCCGTTGGGAATCAGATCCTTCGCCAACGCGTAAAACATGAAGGCGTCATCGGGGTCCGGCGAGTGCCCGAGGGTGAGTTTGGTCGGTTCCATCCGGCGGAAGGTACGCGTGGGGACTGCGATGTCCAGCGGCGATTTGGCGAATGCGGAACCCGGAAGGGCGAATGCGGAATCGGAACCCGGAACGCGGAATGGCGCTAGGGGATTCGATGGTTGATGTCGGGCTTGACTCCCTGCGTCATTCGAAATACTTGTTTCATTTAATGAAACATATGTTTTATAAAAAGAAACACAATGTCCTCCACGATTGAGAAGGCGATTGATCTGCTGTTTCACCTGAGCGAGGCGGAGGGCGCGCAGGGGGTGACGGTTCTGGCGCGGAACACGGGGCAACCGAAGGCGAACGTGTTTCGCCAGTTGAATGCGCTTTCCAAGCGGGAGTTGGTGGAGCAGGACGAGAGTGGTCGGTATCAACTGGGTTTTGGCTTGGCGGCCTTGGGGCGGCGGGTCATGGAGCGCGAGCCCATTTGCGCTGCGGTGCGGCCGGAGTTGGAGCGGTTGGCGGAGGAGACCGGGGAGACGGCGTTCCTGGTCGTGGCGCGGGCGGGACGGTTGACGATCGCCGACAAGGTCGAGGGTTCGGGCTTCATTCGCGCGACGCCTCGCGTGGGCGCGACGATGCCGGCGCACGCGACCGCGGTGGGAAAGCTCTATCTTGCCTTTGCTCCGGAGCAGGCGGCGCCGGCAGAGGATCACCTGGAGCCCTTCACTCCGGCCACGATCACGAAGGAGACGGCCCTGAAACGGGAATTGCAGCGCGTCCGCAAACGCGGGTGGGCGACGAACCATGGCGAGTGGCTGAGGGGACTTTCGGTCGCGGCGGCGCCGATCATGGATTCGACGACGTTGCTGGGCGGGATCGTCCTGGCGACGACGACGCCGAGGATGGAGGAGTTGGGGACGAAGCGGATTGGCCGGAGGTTGGTCCTCGGCGCGACGGCGGCCTTGAAACGCCTGAAGGATGGGAACTCGAGATTGAAATGATGAAGGCTTGGATTGAAGGAAAGATCATTGATGGCGCCGCGGCGACAGTCCCGGTGATGGATCACGGTTTTCTCTATGGCGACGGCGTCTTTGAAGGGATTCGCATCGCGCATGGGCGCGTGTTCCGACTGGACGATCATTTGCGGCGGTTGGCGAACTCGGCGAGGCTGATCGGCCTGGCGTTGCCGGCGTCATTGGAGGAGTTGCGGGAGGCGACCCTGGCCACGGCCAGGGCTCATGGGGAATCGGAGGCCTACGCGCGGTTGATTGTCTCGCGCGGCGCGGGACCTTTTGGGGTGGATCCGACGCCGTGCGTTTCGCCGAAGTTCATCTGCCTCGTCGGTTCGGTGACGCTTTATCCGGAGGAGCGGCGAAGGCAGGGTTTGAAATTGATCACGGCCTCGGTGAGGCGGCCTTCGCCGGATGTGCTCGACCCGCGCGTCAAGAGCCTGAATTATCTGAACAACATCCAGGCCAAGATGCAGGCCGTTCGCGCGGGCGTGGATGATGCGTTGTTGCTGAATCAGGCGGGACGCGCGGCCGATGCGAGCGTGGCCAATGTCTTTTGCGTTCGTGGAGGCGCGCTGCTGACGCCGCCGTTGTCGGAAGGGCCGCTGGGCGGCATCACCCGGGACAGTGTCTTGAAGCTCGCGCGGAGCAGGGGAATCGAGGCGCGTGAGGAGCCGTTGACCCGATACGATCTGATCGCTGCGGAGGAAGTCTTCCTGACCGGTTCCGGAGCGGGGCTTGTCTCAGTTTCGGAACTCGATGGTTGTCGAATCGGGGGGGAGAAACGACCGATGGCGGAGGGGTTGGAGAAGGCCCTGCACGACTTCCGTCGCGAAAATGGGGTCGAGTTCTGAAGGCAATCGCCGATGGCGGATGGCGGATGGCAGATGGCCGATGGCGGATTGCAGATGGCAAATGGCAGATCCCGAACCCCGAACCCCGAACCCCGAACCCCGAACCCCGAACCCCGAATCACGAACCCTCGAATCCCGAACCACGAATCCCGAATCACGAACCCCGAACCCCGAATCACGAACCCCGAACCCCGAATCCCGAACCCCGAACCCCGAATCCCGAATCCCGAATCCCGAATCCCGAATCCCGAACCACGAACCACGAATCCCGAACCCCGAACCACGAATCCCGAACCACGAATCCCGAACCTCGAACCACGAATCCCGAATTGAATTCGTCGGCGTAATTCGGTTCATTCCCCGCTTCTCGCGAACCGCGAATCCGCCTTCGTTCCGCAGAGCCGGAACTACGGCGGGACAGGCTGCGAACTGCGGACCCAGAACATGTCAACCGGATCAGCTCCAACTTTGATCAACGCCACGGATTTAGCGGTGCGCTACAACGACGAGGTCGTGCTCAGCGGCGCGTCGTTGAACATCTGCGCGGGGCAGCGGATCGGGATGGTGGGGCGCAACGGTTGCGGCAAGTCCACGTTGCTTCGGTTGTTGGCCGGTGAGTTTCAGCCTGACTCCGGCGAGATCACGAGGAAACGCGATCTGCGCGTCGGCTACCTTTCGCAGAAATTCACCTTGGATGGATCCGCGACGGTCGAGGCGAACATCCGCTCCGGGGCGTCGCACGCGCTGAAGTTGATTGAGCAGTTCGAATCGCCGGACGTGGATCATGCCGAACACGAACGCCTGGAGCAGGAGATTCTGACCTTGGGCGGTTGGGAGTTGGACAACCGGATTGAGACCGTGATGAGCCACCTGAACGCGCCGCCGGCGGAGCGGACGGTGACGGGGCTGTCGGGCGGCGAGATGCGTCGGGTCGCCCTGTGTCGCGCCTTGGTCTCCCAGCCCGATCTGTTGATTCTCGATGAGCCGACCAACCACCTCGATACGGAGTCGATTCACTGGATGGGCGATTTCCTGACCGGCTTCAAGGGCGCGTTCCTGCTGGTCACCCACGACCGCTATTTCCTGGATCGGATCACCTCCACGATCGTCGAGGTCGCCAACGGCCGCTGCTTCACCTACACGGGCAATTACACGACCTACCTTGAGGCCAAGGCGGAGCGCATGGCCAATGAGGAAACGACCGAGGCCAAGCGACAGAGCTTCCTGCGGCGGGAACTGGACTGGATCCGCCGCGGCCCCAAGGCGCGCGGCACGAAGGCGAAGAGCCGGGTGGACAAGTTCTACGACACGCAGGCGCAGGATGGCCCCGAGCGGGAGGTGGACATGGACCTCGTGATTCCGCCGCCGGGGCAGTTGGGCAATCGGATCGTGCAGTTGAACAACGCGGCGGTCGAGATCGCCGGGCGCAGATTGTTCAGCGGCCTTTCATTCGATTTTGAGCGGGGCATGAAGATCGGCGTGCTCGGGCGCAATGGCGCGGGCAAGACCAGTCTGCTGAAGCTGATCCTCGGGGAATTGACCGCCTGCGAAGGGACGATCAAGAGCGGGTCGCTGACGGTGTTCAACTACGTCGATCAGACCCGGCTCCAATTGGACGACGACAAGTCGCTTCTGGAGGAGGCGAGCGACGGCAACGAGTTTGTCGAGTTTGGCAACGGGCGGATCTCGGTGCGCGCCTATCTGAAGCGGTTCCTGTTTCCGGATCATCGCATCGGCGTGAAGGTGAAGGCCTTGTCGGGCGGCGAGCGGAGCCGGCTGCTGCTGGCCAAGGTGCTCAAGCGCGGCGGGAATTTCCTGATCCTGGACGAGCCGACCAACGATCTCGACCTGCCGACGCTGCGCGTGCTCGAGGAGGCCCTGTTGGCGTTTGCCGGCTGCGAGCTGGTGGTGAGCCACGATCGCTATTTTCTGAACCGCGTCTGCAACGGAATTCTGGCCTTCGAAGACGACGGGACGGTGGCCTTCAGCGAGGGGGATTTCGACTATTACCTGGAGAAGAAGGAGCGTGTCGAAACCGCCGCCCGCGAGAAGGCCAAGGCCTGGGAGAAGTCAGCCAAACCTGCGCGCGCCGATTCCGCCGCCAAACCGCGCCCCCGCAAACTGACCTGGAAGGAACAGCGGGAACTGGAAGGAATGGAGGAGCGGATCATGGAGGCGGAAGGCGAGGTGGAGCGCATTGAGGGGCTTTTTGCCGATCCTGAGTTCCACGCCAAGCACGGCGGTCGGACGAAGGAACTGCAGACCGAATTGGAGGAGGCCAAGGCCGCGGCCGCGAAGCTTTACGCGCGATGGGAGGAACTGGAGGCGGTGGCGAACCAATCGGCGTAGATGCGGGCGCCTGTCTTGACGAAGATGTCGGCGTCGCTGATGTTGAGCGCGTCGAGGAGTGATTGTGGATCTCATTGAAACAGCGACGAAGGAGAAACTCCCGAGAGGATTTTCCTATCCTCTCGGCGCGCAGACCCTTTCAAAATCCCTTGCCGGAGTCCCTCAGTTCGACCAATTCAGACTGTGGTTCAGTTGGCGGGATGAATATTGGGCCTCCAAATACACGAAGAAGATTGAGGAAGCCGGGGCTGTTTCAATCCTGGAAGTCATGCGGGGACGGTCTCTATGTTCCGATTTGAGTTGGGACGTGAGAATTCACGCGGTTCCCAGTGATCACGCCGCGCGGGTGAAGGAGGCTCTGGTCGAGGAAGAGGAGGCTTTTCGAGAACTTCGACGTCAGTTGGTCGCCTGTCAGGACGATCGGACGTCCTTCAAATGGGCGTTGAAATATGACCTCGCGACGCGATCATTGTCGGTTGAAACGTGACGCGCCGAAGCCCGTTCTACTTCAACAACCCGGCATTCTCCTTGAGCCAGCGTTCCGCCTCGCGGTATTCCGGGCAGGCGGCTTCGACATGCGCCCAGAAGCGCTTGGAGTGGTTCAACTGCCGGAGGTGCATGAGTTCGTGGATGATCACGTAGTCGCGCACCTCGTCCGGCGTCTGGATCAGTCGCCAGTTGAGGGAGATGGTCTTGTTGGCCGAGCAGGAACCCCAGCGGGAGCGTTGATTACGGACGCTGACACGGCGGACTTCGAGACCCTGGGCGGCGGCCAGTTCGAGCGTGCGATGGGAAAGCTCCGGCTTGGCGAGATTCCAGAGGAAACGCTGCGTCGCGTCCCTGACGCTGAATCCCGAACCGCGAACCAGGAACGAGCATTCAGCAAGGCTGATCCGGCTGGATCCGGGAAGGCTCTCAATGTGGAGTGGCGAATGTTCGCCCCGAAACAGGATCTCTGTTCCGTGCTCCCAGTCCCTGCGGTCGCCGTCCCGTTCGGCGGATTGGTTGAGCTGTTTCTCAATCCACGCAAGGCGGGTGTTGGCGAAGGCGAGAGCCTCCCGCTTGGATCCGTGCCAGGGAACGGTCAGCCGGACGGAGCCGTCGTCGCGCACGCGCAGGATGTAGTGCTTGGCGCGGCGGTGCCGGACAAACTTCACGGGCACGAGTCGGGACGCCACGACGAGGACATCTTCGCGTTTGCGCTGCGGCGGCTCTTCTTTGAACAACAGATCCAGTTGCACTGGGCGCAGTTTAGAATGCCGGGGGCCGGGGACGCACGTTTGAATTGCGTGAAAGTTGGGCGATGAGAGCGGCGTCGCGGGACGGCGAATCTGGGCCGAAAGAGGGAATGGGCGGGCAGGGCTGACGCCTGAGGCAACAAGCGCAACAGCTTCACAGATGTAGCGTCGGCTGTGTCAGCCGAAGAGCGGAACAATCAGGCGACAGTCATCGACTGCTCTCACAGAGAGCGCGCTACAAGGCGGCTGTGGGGCCTTGGGTCTTTCGTCAATGGCGCGCATTCCAAACCTGACCGTCTTCAATCACCACCCTTCCTTGATCCCACGCCCGCAAAAGGGAGGCCGGTTTTCCATTTGCGCAAAAGGGCGAGCATTCCTAACGTCCGCGCCGTGAAACTTTCCGTCAAAAGCGATTACGCCGCGCGCGCCGTGTATGGTCTGGCCCGCAAACATCATACCGGCAAGGCTGTGCGGGTGGAGTCGCTGGCGGCGGAGCAGGGAATTCCCCCCAAATACCTGGTCCAGATCCTGATCGAGTTGAAATCGCAGCGGATCGTTCGCAGCGTTCGAGGAAAGGAGGGCGGCTATCTCCTGGCTCGCGATCCCAAGGAGATCTCCTTGGGCGACGTCCTGCGCTGCATTCACGGACAGGTGTTCGATTCCTCCGGCCTACAGGACTCGGACTGCGCCGAGGAACTTCGAGGCGCCTGGGAGAAACTGCAGTCGGCCCTGGACGAGGCGGCCGACAACATCACCTTCCAGAAGTTGGTCGAAGAAGGCGCGGCCAAGCAGGAGATGTATTACATCTGAGCAGACGGGGTCAGGGGGAGGACGATTGAATCGCATCCCAAAGATCGATCCTTTTGTAATGGTCGCTGGAACGGCAGGGGCGCAAGGTGCTTCCGATCGGACGCGGTTGTCCGGTCGGATTGAAGACGTTCAAACCTTTCAACGACACCCACCATGCCACAATACGAGATCATCGAGCAGGAAGGCGTCCGCCTTGTCAAAATCACACTTGAAAACGAAACCGTTCGCGCGGAATCCGGCGCGCTGTATTACATGCGCGGCCAGATCGAAATGGAATCGAAGGCCCCGTCGGTCGGCGGCTTCCTGAAATCGCTGGCCACAGGCGAGTCCATTTTTCGGCCGACCTACTCAGGCACAGGAGAGCTCTACCTGGAGCCGTCGTTGGGCGGATTTCACGTTTACGAACTTCAGGGCGAGGAATGGATACTCGAAGGCGGGGCCTATTGGGCCAGCGACGCAAGCATCGAGTTGGACGTTCATCGCGAGAAGGCGTTGACCGCGCTGAAGAGCGGGGAGGGCTTTCTTGATTTTCAGACCAAGGTGCGCGGGACCGGCAAGGTCGTGCTCAGCGCGCAGGGGCCGGTTGAGGAGGTCACGTTGGAAAACGACAAGATGGTGGTGGACGGCAAATACGTCCTCGGACGCTCGGGCTCAATCAACTACACGGCACAACGCGCCGCCAAATCACTGATGGGATCGCTGACTTCCGGGGAAGGTCTGGTGCGGATCTATGAAGGTTCCGGAAAGCTGCTGATGGCGGCCATTCCTTATTGGCGTCATCGATTGCATGCGAGCGTAACGGGAGCCATGGCGGCATCCCGGCCCGGTTCGTGAGACCAATCCGGAGAATTGAAAAGCCCGCGGCCGAACGGTCGCGGGCTTCTTTGTTGGCTGGGCGTCTCGGAAGGTCTTGATTCTCCGCCAGGATGATCCGATGAGGATCATCCCGATATGATCCATAGGAAAAACAGGCTGTTGAGCGCGAACCAGATCCAACCGGTGAACTCCACGGCCGGGGCGCGGCGACGGATGCCGGATACAAGGAGCGCAAGGGGCATGATGGCGTCGGTGACGATGAGCAGAAAGACGCCGAAGCTTCCTATGCTGGGCAGCAATACAGCCAGGAACAGCAGAGTGGCAATGACCGGCGCCGTGAGTTTCATCCAGCGCCGTGGCGGAGGTTGCCCCGGGGTTGAGTCCCGGGTCGTCATCAATCCAGCGGCGGCAGCGGCTTGAGGGTGATGTTGCGATAC
>JAYPGD010000142.1:0-2122 GCA_038126655.1 Verrucomicrobiales bacterium | reverse complement strand
TTGTGGTCCTGCAACATGATCCGGCCCCACTTGTTCTGCGCAAAATCCTTCAGCCCCTTGAACTTGCTCGCCGCGTGTTCCTTCTTCCACGCCTCGCTTTGCGTGTCGTAGACGAGGACCTTCTTTCCATTCAGCCAGTGCTCCGCCTTGGAGCCGCGGACGATGATCTTGGTCTGGTTCCATTCGCCGACGGGCTTGATCTGCTTCTGGTCGTTGCACTTGAACAGGTCGTATAGCGCGGCCGACTTGCGGCGACCTTCGCGCTTCTGGCCGTCGGGGTGTTTGTCGTCGTCGAGGACCTGGTATTCCGGGCCGAGCAGGGCGGAGCCGTATTTCTTGACGCGGTACTTGATGCCGCTGTTGCCGGCTTCGGAGATCTTCCATTGGAGGTTCAATTCGAAGTCGCCGTATTCGAGCGCGGTGTAGATGGAGCCGCCCTTGCCCTTGCGATGCAGGGTCCCATCCTCGGCGACCCAGCCGCCGGCCTTGACCGGATTGCCGGCGCCGTCGACCCAGCCCTTCAGCGTCAGACCGTCAAACAGCGGCAGCGGCTTGGCGGGACCGAGGTCCTTGATGCGGATGTTGCGCCAGCGAATCTCCATTCCTTCCGGCTTGTCCTTGGGAATGCTGTGCACCTGCAGAGCAATGAATCCGCTGGGCGTGATGGCGTCGTGGAGATCCGCGGCCGGAACGCCGTTCACCCAGGTCTTGATGCGATCGCCGATGGCCTCGACCCGGTAGTGGTTCCATTGACTCTGCTTGAAGGCCTTCTGCGCAGCGGGATTGTCCTTGAGCGGATTCAGCCAGCCCCGGCGCGCCTCGTCATAGATGCCGCCCGACCACGCGCGGTCCGACGGATCGATCTCGACCTGATAGCCATGGACGCGGCCGTCCCGGTAGGACTTGAGGCTGTGGCTGCGGATCTGCACGCCGGAGTTCATCCGCGGATCGACCTTGTATTCGAGCTCGAGGATGAAGTTGGCGTAATGCTTCTCCGTGCAGAGAAAGGAATTGGGCGTGTTGCGCACGGTGCGGCCCACGATGACGCCGTTCTCCACGGAATACTTCGCCTGGCCGTTGCGCTGGATCCAGCCGTCCAGCGACTTGCCGTCGAAGAGATTGACCCAGCCGCCCGCTGCGGCGGCGGCGTTGGAGGTTGCGACCGTCAACACGGCCCCGGCGATAAGGTGAGAGATGGACTTGCGCATGGTTTCAGTAAATCGGACGCAAGATGCCAGCCGCCGATTCGCGTGTCGAAGGCTTTGTTGACGGCGTTGAAAGGTAACGGAAATTGACAGGCTCATAGTAGGGAATCCTGGACGTTGAGGGCGGCTGCCGTTGGTCATTTTATGGCCAGATCGACTGCGGCCTTGGCGTGGGTTTCGAGTGTGTCGTGGAAGCGGATTCTTGCGCTGTATTGGTCGGTCAGCATGGAGAGTTCGGTGCAGCCAAGGATGACGTCGTCAATGCCGGCTTCGGCGAATCTGGAGGCGACTTCGGTGAATGTCTTGCGCGAGGCATCGGTCGCGTTTCCGAAGGCGAGTTCCTCGTAGATGATCCGGCTGATTGCAATCCGATCTGACTCCGAGGGGATGTGGGTCTCGATCTGGTGGCGGTCCTTCAATCGATCGCGCAAAAAATCGGATTCCATGGTGAAACGTGTGCCCAGCAATCCCGCCTTTCGGATGCCTTTGGCGGCAAGGTGGGCGCCCATGGCGTCGCCGATGTGGAGCAGGGGGATGGCGACACTGGAATCCACGGCGTCGAAGATGTAATGCACGGTGTTGCAGGCGATCATGATGAAGTTCGCGCCGGCCCGCTCCAGTGATTGCGCGGCGGCGGACAGAACACGGCCGATCGGCTCCCAGCAGTCGTTGCGCTGCCAGGCTTCGATTTCAGAGAACTCGACGCTGTGGAGAAGGATGCGGGCGGAATGATGGCCTCCGAGGCGTCGGTTGGTCTCTTCGTTGAGGAGTCGGTAGCAGGTTGCGGTTGAATGCCAGCTTAGGCCGCCGATGACGCCGATGGTTTTCATGACCGGAAGACTTAACCACGGATGGCGCGGGGGGGCACGGATTTATGGGGCGTGGGGCGTGGTGCGTGGTGCGTGGTGCGTGGTGCG
>JAYPGD010000141.1:9111-12331 GCA_038126655.1 Verrucomicrobiales bacterium | reverse complement strand
CTCCAAGACGCATCGCTGGGACGGAGCCATCGGCGAAGTCCGCCTTTCCAATGCCGCCCTCGGTCGCGCCGACCTCACGCTCTACCAGGACGCCCCGCGCATGGACACCGTCGGCTATTGGAAACTCGAGGACGGCAAGGACTTCTACGTCGACGCCTCCAAGGCCAACAACCACATCAAGCCCCCCGTCCCGCCAAAGCCGACCTTGGCCCAGGCCAAACAATCAGCCCTCGTCGACTTCTGCCACGTCCTGCTGAATTCGAACGAGTTTTTGTATGTGGACTAAAGCCAACCACATGATGTCCGTGAATCGGTTTGTCACAATCAGTCTTTTGCTCGCATTGATTTCGTTTTGCGGCTGCTCGAAATGGATGGGGATTTCCGTGCATCTCAAACCAAACGTTGCCGACGACGCGTTTGTGTCTGAGTTCACAGAATTCATGAAGTCGATAGGGTTCACGGATGTTGAGAACCTCGACTCGGAGATTCGTTTCGAAACTTCGGATCATCTGCCTGCGGTGTTTCATTTACAGACAGAGCAAGCTCCGGCGGGATTTGATTTAGGGACCTCGGGCGGCCCTTCATCGAAGTTCTCCCAAGCGGAAAGAAAGAAAATCGAGAAGATTGCGATTTGGTTTCTTGATCGCGCGCAGCATGTGCAATCCGGGATGATTTCATCTGAAGCATGTTCTGCTTCAGTGCGGGGAAGGTTCGAACGCGCAATACCGAATCCACGGTGATGAACACATGGGCCGAAGAGTCAATTCCGGAGACCGCATGCGCCTTCGATCCCCGAAGGGTGCGAAAAGCCGGTGGGGCGAGAGTCCCTCGAGCCCATTTCACAGCTCCGAAGGAGCGCCAGAAGCGTCCGGACGCCTTGCGCCTTCGGCATTGCCCATGCCCCGCATTTCAACCACAGTCCATCCCACTCGACCGCCGCTGTCATCCCTCCGGGATTTCAGTTTGGGCTCGCCAGCCTTCGCAATGCTTCGGCCCGGCAAGAGGGACTCTCGCCCCACCGGCTTTTCGCTTCCTTCGGACACTCAACGGTTTGTCCCATTTTTCAGACCAATTGAACCCAACGGCCTGACACCATGAATCCATCCCCCGGCCTTCTCCAAACCCGCGGTCTTCCGCATCACGAACTGCTGACCACGCGCCGCGACTTCCTGACCCGCGCGGGCGGCGGCTTTGGCTCCGTCGCCCTGGCGCACCTGCTGGCGCAGGGCAACGCCCTTGGAGCCCTGCCGTCCGACGCCTCCGTGCTGAAGTCGCCGACCGCGGCCAAGAACCTCGACTTCGCCGCCAAGGCCAAGAACGTGATCTTCCTGTTCATGGAGGGCGGTCCGAGTCACCTGGATCTGTTCGACCGCAAGCCGCTGCTGCAGAAGCTCGCCGGTCAAAAGCTGCCGGACAGTTTTGGCAAGGTCGTCACCGCGATGGGGGAATACAACGCCCCCTTGCTCGCCTCGCAACGCACTTGGAAACGCTATGGCCAGTCCGGCTTGGAGATCTCCGACTGGCTGCCGCACACCGCGCAGCACGCCGACGATCTTGCGGTGATCCGCTCCTGCTGGGGCACGGGCATCAATCACGCCGGCGGCGTCTGCCTGATGAACACCGGCTCCCCGCTTGCGGGACGCCCCTCGCTCGGCAGTTGGGTCACCTACGGCCTTGGCACGGAGAACTACAACCTCCCCGCCTTCGTGGTCATGACCGACACCTCGACCACACCGGTGAACGGTCCGCGCAACTGGGGCACCGCCTTCATGCCCGCGCTCTACCAGGGCGTGCGCTTCAGCTCCGGCAACTCCCCTATCTCCGACCTGAACAACCCCAAGGGCATCAACAACCAGCGCCAGAACAACAAGCTGGATTTTCTCAATCAGCTGAACCGCCAGCACGCCAAGCAACGCGAGCAGTCCGAGCTCGAGGCCCGCATCCGCAGTTACGAACTCGCCTTCCGCATGCAGGCCAAGGCTCCCGAGGCGGTGGACATCTCCAAGGAATCGGAAGCGACCAAGAAACTCTACGGCCTCGATGACAAGATGAGCGGCCCCTTTGGTCGCAACTGCCTTCTTGCGCGCCGCCTGGTCGAGCGCGGCGTGCGAATGGTTCAGCTCTACCACGGCGCCGGCAGCAAGTGGGATTCGCACACCAAGATGGAGACGAATCACACGCGCCTCTGTCGCGAATCCGATCTCCCCATCGCCGGCCTGCTCACGGATCTGAAACAACGCGGCCTGTTCGAGGAAACGCTGGTCATCTGGGGCGGCGAGTTTGGCCGCACGCCGATGTCTGAAAAGGGCGACGGGCGCGATCACAATCCGTCCGGCTTCACCATGTGGATGGCCGGCGGCGGCGTGAAGGGCGGCCAGATCATCGGCGCAACCGACGACCTCGGACTCCACGCAGTCGAAGACAAGATGCACGTCCACGACATTCATTCCTCCATCCTGCGCATCCTTGGCGTGGATCACACCAAGCTGGTCTACATGCACAAGGGCCGCCCCGAGCGCATCGACATCCAGGCGGGCGACGCGAACCTGCAGTTGCTTCAGGAGGCTTGAGGCGACGCGGGATTCATCCCGGTTTCAACCTTCGGAAACCGGCAGTCCCCAGCTGCGCCCACACAGCGGAACTCCCGGCGTTGAAGCGGAATGAATTCCGCGCTCCTCGTCCCGGTTTCGGTCGCGCCCCCTGCAGTTGCCCGAGGCTTTCGCCGCTGGACAAACCGCAGCGCCAACCCAAAACTCCGCGTCATGCAGAAAAAAGCCTCCTCCTCCTCAAAACAACTTTCCCGTCGATCCTTCGGCAAACTCGCCGGCGCGTCCGCCGCGGCGACCTTTGGTTTTCAGTTCATTCCCAGCCACGCCTGGGGGCAACTGACCAAGCCCGCCCTGGCGGGCATCGGCTCCGGCGGCAAGGGCAAGGCCGACATCACCGGCTCGGATTACGCCGGCTTCAAGGTGGTGGCGCTGGCGGACGTCGTGGTCGGAAAGAAGGTCAAGAACCCGAGCAAGAAACTGAAGTCCGTCGCCGAGATGCAGGAGCGCTACAACGAGGCGAAGCTGTACTCCGACTACCGCGAGATGCTCGACGCGATGGGCGACAAGATCGACGCGGTCACCGTTTCGACGCCGGATCACCATCACTTCCACGCGTCGATCCTCGCGATGAAGGCGGGCAAGCACGTGTATTGTCAGAAGCCGCTCTGCCA
>JAYPGD010000141.1:2869-9011 GCA_038126655.1 Verrucomicrobiales bacterium | reverse complement strand
GAGGGCAAGAGCTTCAAGGACTTTGGCAGCGTCATCATCGGCGAGGAGGGCAAGCTCTTCTTCCATCGCCAGCGCAACAACTGGATCGTCGAGACCTCCCATAAGATCGACGGCTTCACGTGGCCGGAGAAGACCCTCCACCGCGCCGGCGGACCCGAGGACCGCAACGCCAATTACGTCGAGTGGATGGACGCCATTCACGGCCGGCTGAATGACGGTTTGTCAGGCTTCGGCCACGCCGGCCCCTTCACCGAGGTCGTCCTGCTCGGCGTCATCGCCCAGCGCAACTCCGGCCAAAAGCTCCAATGGGATTCCAGGAAAATGGAAATCAAGGGCCGCCCCGAATTGAAGAAACTCATCAAACGTGACTACCGCAAGGGCTGGGAAATCAAGGTGAACTGAATGCGGAATGGGGAATGCGGAAGTCGGAATGCGAAATGCCGAATAAAGGAGCGCCGATTCTGCTCACTGGTTACTGATAACCGATTACCGATTACCGATTACTGATTACTGATTACTGACCTCTGACGACAAAACCATGATCCTGTCCCGCCGTTCCCTCTTTTGCGCCGTCTGCGCCTTCTTGTGGCTCACCTTTTCGGCCTGGGCCGCGGAGACGCGGGACCTGATCCTCGTCGCGGGGCAATCGAACGCCGTGGGCGCCGACGCCAATCCGACCGAACTGCCGGCCAATGACGTCGATCGCGAGGTAATGTTCTGGTGGCGGACAGGCGATCCGCCACCGGACAAACATGACTCCACCAGCTCGCGCAAGTGGCGAAACCTCCAGGTCCAGCCCTTGGGCAATCCCAAGCGACCGCGCGACGGGAAGAACCGTCAGTGGGGCAACTTCAGCCATCCCGACGGCGGTTTCGGTCCGGAGATCGGCATTGCCCGGACCCTGATGAAGCGTCAGCCGAAACGCCGCCTCGCCATCGTCAAGGCGGCCTTCAGCGGCACCGGCATCCGAAGGGACTGGGATCCCAAATCTGACACCGAAAGCGGCTCCTGCTATCGCGCGCTGCTCAAGGAAACCCGCGACGCAATCAAGGCGGCGGACGCAAAGGGAATTGAACTGCGCATCCGCGCCCTCGCCTGGGTGCAGGGTGAAAGCGACGCCAACCCCGCCAATGTCGAACACTACGAGAAGGCCCTGAATGGATTGATCGCCGCCCTGCGCAAGGATTTGAACGCTCCCGACATGATCGCGTTGGTCGCAGTCAACACGCGCTTCGGCGGCGGGAAAAACAAGTTCATGCCCGACATTGTCGCCGCCCAGCGCGCCGTCGGCGCCGCCGACAAACGCGCCGCCTACGTCGACACCGCCAAGGCCACCATCGCCAACAACGCCCATTACGACACCAAGGGGACGTTGTACGTGGGCGGGTTGTTTGCGGATGCGTTGTTGCGGATGGAGGGAGGGGATTGAATCCCACCCGCATGGCTTCATAGCACGCGAACCTCCGACCAAGAGCGGGCCGCGCGAAACTCCATGGAGCGCGGTCACCCGCCATTCCGGAAAACATGGGGAATGCCGCAGACGACCCCTCGTCGCTCTCTCGCGACCACATGCCTCCCCAGCAAATTGAATTGCAAAAAACGCCTTTGCCGCCACTGTAACCCGAACGTTCGACACCTTGGATTCCATGAAGAAAGCGGTTCAACTTTTCTGCGTCGGCTTGGCGGCCCTCGGCCTCGCGTGCGGTGGTTCGCATGATCACGACCACGATCACGACCATGCGCATGACCATGACCATGACCATGACCACGATTACGACCACGATCACGACCACGATCACGCCGCCGCCGATCACAGCCACGACGCCGGCGGACACGCACACCAACCGAAATACGGCGGCACACCGATCGAACTGGGAGAGCACCAGTATCACGTCGAAATCCTGCGCGACGCCGAGGCCGGCAAGATGAAGGTCTGGGTTCTCGATGGACACCTGGAAAACTTCATCCGGGTGAAGACCGAGAGATTTGAAATGAAGGCGACCTTCGGCGACAAGTCCGAGACCCTGACCTTCCTCGCCATGCCCAACTCCGCCACCGGCGAGACCGTGGGCGACACCTCCTACCTCGAGGCGCAGGCGGACTGGCTCAAGGCCACCGGCGAGTTCTCCGCCGAAATCGTCTCCCTCGAGATCCGCGGCTCCAAATTCGAGGGCGTGAAGTTCGATTATCCGAAGGGGAATGAGTAGCGCAGCCGATGAAGGAAAAGGAACTCCGCCAACTCGTGGAATCCCTCCGCCCCGACAAGTCGGAGTTATGGGGGGATGGCCTCGGCATGATTATCCTGCCGTGCCTCGGAGTCCTGCCCGCATTCTTTCTCGAAGGAAGAATGTTGCTCTCGATTCTTTCAGTGTGGGGCACGCTGTTGATCTGGCACGGCGGGGCATGCTTTGGCCGATTCTTGAGCAACGATCGGCTTCGTAAGACCTTGGATTCCGAGTTGGCGAAGATCGACGGGTTGCCCGATCCCCATGCTCGAGAAGCGAGACTCGCGGAATTCCTCAGCCGCGATATTGGAACACTCCTGCGTGTAAAATCGAAAGTTCGCTAATGACCCCCATCGTCCAGATCGACGACCTGGTTGTTGAGTACGTCTCGAAGGAGCGGGGCGAGGGGGTGAAGCGCGCGGTCAATGGGTTGAGCCTTTCGATCGGCGAGGGCGAGGTCTTCGGCTTCCTGGGCCCCAACGGCGCGGGCAAGACCACCACGATGAAGGTCCTGCTCGGCTTCATGCCCCCGACCAGCGGTTCGGCCTCGTTGTTCGGGACCGACGTCCGGCAACCGATCGCGCGGCAACGGATCGGCTACCTGCCCGAGTTGACCTACTACTACAAGTTCCTGACCACCGAGGAACTGTTGCGCTTCTACGCGCGCATTTTCAGGATTCCCAAGCCGGAGACGGAGAAGCGGATCAACGAGGTGTTGAAGCTGGTGGAACTGGAGGGCGCGCGGAAGAAGCAGATCAAGACCTACTCCAAGGGCATGCAACAACGCGCGGGCCTGGCGCAGGCGCTGATCAACAATCCCGACCTCCTGATCCTCGACGAACCGACCAGCGGACTGGATCCGATCGGCCGCATGAAGGTGCGGGAGATCATCCAACGACTGAAGGACGAGGGAAAGACGGTGCTGTTTTCCTCGCACGAACTGGGCGAGGTGGAGACCGTCTGCGACCAGGTGGGCATCCTGCACCAGGGCGAATTGAAGGAGCACGGCCCCGTCGCCGACCTGGTGACCAAACATGGAACCCATCTCGAGCAGATCTTTCTGAACGTGGTCGGTTACGCGACCGAGGTGAAGATCGGAAAGGAGGAGGCGCCATGAATTTCTCTGCGATCTGGGCCATGGCGACGCTGGTCGTCCGCGAGTTGTATCGGCGGAAGGATTTCTACGTCCTGTTCATCCTGACCGCGGTGATCACGCTGAGCTTCGGCGCGGTCAATTTTTTCAACGAGGGCAGCATCGTCCGGTATCTGAAGGAGATCTGCCTGGCGTTGATCTGGCTGTCCTCGATTGCGATCGCGGTGATGACGGCGGCGCGACAGCTGCCGGACGAGATTGAGCGGAAGACCGTTCTGCCGCTGCTGGCGAAGCCGGTCACCCGGACGGATGTCGTATTGGGCAAGTATCTTGGCTGCCTGCTGGCCTGCGGGATCACGTTGCTGGTCTTCTACGTGTTCTTTGCGGCGGTGTCGGCGTCGAAGGACTCGACCTTCCAGCTGGTCTCCTGGTTCCAGGCGCTGCTGATGCACTGGGCGATGTTGTCGATCCTCATCGCCATGGCGCTGGCGGGCTCGCTGGTGTTTGCGGCGGTGTCTTCGAACGCCACGATCGTGCTGCTGGCGACCGGCTTTATCCTCGGCATCCTGCGGCACCTGAACAAGGTGGCGCTCATGCAGCCGGAGCCGATGCAGACGATTCTCTACACGGCCTATTTCTGCCTGCCGCACCTGGAGTTCTTCGACCTGCGGGACCTGATCGTGCATTCGCATCCGGCGGTCGGCTGGTGGCCCATCCTGCTGGCCCTGTTCTACGCGGATTGTTTCACCGCGTTCTTTCTCGTCATCGCGTGCGTGTTGTTCCAACGGAAGGCGATTGGGTGAATGGTTAACGGTTCCCGGTTTTCAGCATCAGGTTGTGCCATCTGCCATTTCCAATCGCCAATGACAGACAGCAAATTCCCAGCCCAAGACCACACCTAACCGCGAACTGCGAACTGAGAACTGCGAACTGAGAACCGAGAACCGAGAACCGAGAACTGAACAAACATGCCCTCCCCAAAACTCACACTGACGCTGCTCTTTGTCGCCTGCTTCGGCCTGGCGGCGGGGATTGAGCGGTGGTGGGTCGGCTGGGAGGGGAACCGCTCGGACGAGAGCCTGATGGAGGTGGCACTGGGCGACGGGCGGCGGCTGTTCGCCAATCATTTCTACCTCAAGGCGGACGCCTATTTCCACAGCGGCTTTTATCCGACGATTTTCGACGCGCCTCTGGACGAGGGCGAGAACGCGGCAATGGCGCAGGAGGCGGGCGCAACCAAAGGGAAGCGCAAGGAACTGCCGGGCCCGGGCGAAGCGCGGGACTGGGTGGAGCGGTTCGGCAGGAATTTCTATCCCTCGGTCCACACCCATCTGGACATGGGCGGCTCGCACAACCACGACCATGATCACGACCACGCCCACGGCGAGGGGATGAACAATGGCGCCGAAATGATCCGCGAAATCCTGCCTTGGCTGAAGGTGTCGGCGGAGATGAATCCCGAGCGCATTGAGACCTACACCGTGGCGGCTTATTGGCTGCGGACGCGGATGGGCAAGATCGACGAGGCCCATGAACTGCTGGGCGACGGACTTCGCGCCAATCCGAACAGCTATGAAATCCTGTTCGAGCTGGGGCGCATTCACGACGGCCATTTCAAGGATGCGGCCCGCGCGCGGCAGCTCTGGGAGCGCGCGCGACGCAAGTGGGAGGAGCAGGAGCCCGCCAAGCCGGAGGAGGAGCGGAACTATTTCCTTCTGGCGCAGATCTGTTCGCACCTGGCCTTTCTGGAAGATCGGGAGGGCAATCTCGACGCGGCGATACGACACATGCAGTCCTGGAAGAGCGCGGCCCCCAATCCAGACTCCATCCAGGCGCGGATCGATATTCTGGAGAAGCGGTTGGCCGACGAGAAACAGCGCTGAACCGGACGTCGGTTCCAGCCTGTTTTTGCGTTGCAGGTTGGCTTCGCTCGTGACTAACTCCCGGCTCCGTTGCAACGTTTTCCGGGCAAACGTGTCAAAAGCTACCCGGACGCGGGTTCCGTCGTCGCGCGGAACCTCGACGGAACATCCCCAGAATCACGAAACCGACAGCCCTACGGACAGCCATAGTCAGTGCAGGCATTCAGATCCATAGTCGTCAACGCCTTCATGGAATTGGTGCGTCAGCCCTTTTTCCTGGTGCTGATGACGGTGTCGGCGGCGTTCATCGCCTTTCTCGGGAGCATCTACTACTTTGCCTTGGGCGAGGATGTGAAGCTGGTCAAGGACAGCGGCCTGGCGGTGGTGTTCCTGTCCGGCCTGTTCGGCGCGGTGTTCAGCGCCTCCAGTTCGGTGGCGCGGGAGATTCAATCCGGCACCGCGCTGGCGGTGATGTCGAAGCCGATCGGGCGCATCCCCTTTCTGCTCGGGAAATACCTGGGGCTCACCGGCGCGCTGTCCCTCCTAACGCTGGTGAATGCGGTCGCGCTGCTGGTTTCCACGAAGATCGCGTTCGACGCCTACGGCGAGCCGGACCTGCGGGCCCTCGGCATCTTTTTCGGCGCCATGGCCGCAGCCTTCCTGGTGGGCGCGGCCATGAACTACTTTCTCGACCGTCCCTTCGTCGGCAACACCGTCTTCACCCTCGCGATCCTGGTGACATTGGCCTTCTGCGTGATCGCGTTCTTCGATGACAAGGGCGGAATGCAGCCGTTCGGGGCGGACGTGGACTGGCGGTTGATTCCGGCGTGCATCCTGCTCCTGTTCGCGCTCTGGACGCTGGCCGCGCTGGCGCTTGCCTGCACGACCCGGCTCGACATGGTCGCAACGCTCGCCATCTGCTCCGGATTCTTCCTCGTGGGGATCATGTCGGACTACCTGTT
>JAYPGD010000141.1:0-2769 GCA_038126655.1 Verrucomicrobiales bacterium | reverse complement strand
TCAAACTGACCGTCCAATCGGCGGTCCGCATGCGCCTGATCCCGGCGGTGGGCGCCGCCTTGATCCTGTTGCTGGCGCTGCTGCCCTTCCTGATCGAGCACAACGGAACGGCCGAGATGTTCACCCAGGTCGTCATGACCTACTCGCTCGCGGTGGTGACCTTCATGCTCGGGTTGACCACGGTCTGGCTGGCCTGCGGGACGATGGCGCGCGACATCGGCGACGCGCACATGCAGGTCGTGGCGACCAAGCCCGTCTCCCGCTGGCAGATCTGGCTGGGCAAATGGGCGGGAATCGTCCTCCTGAACGCGGCCCTGCTGGCGCTGAGCGGCGGCGTCATCGCCGGCATGATCCAGTGGCGGGCCAAGGAATTGCCCCCGGAACAGCGGCAGGTTCTTCACCGGGAGATCCTGGTCGCGCGGGGCAGTGTGAAAGAGGCCCTTCCCTACGGCGAATCCGAGATCAGCGCCCGGATGAATTCGCTCCGCAAGCTGTCCGGCTGGTCGGACACCAGCGACTCCCTGCTCCGGCAGGAGGCGGTCGCCTCTCTCAAGCGCGCCAACGAACTCGTGCCGCCGGGCCGGTTGATCAAATGGGATCTGGATCTCAGCTCCGTGGCGGACCGGATCAAGGATCAGCCCCTGCACCTGCGCGTGCGCTTCTTCTCCTCAGACTTCCAGCCGACGGTGACGAACATGACCATGCAGACGGATTTCGAGGTCGGCAGTCCCGATCGGTCGCGGCAGTTCACCTACGACCGCCCCATGGCGCCGGAGAGTTTTCATGAGTTTCCGATCCGGCCCAATCTCTTCAATGACAAGGGCATCCTCCGCGTCTCCTTTGCGAACCACAACCGCGCGACCGTTCTGTTCCCGCTTGAGGACGGGCTGGAGGTCCTCTATCCGGAAGGCGGTTTCGCGCTGAACTTCACCCGGGCGCTGGGCGTGATCCTCTGCTGGCTGTCCCTGCTGGCGGCAGTGGGCCTGTGCGGCGCCAGCTTCCTCTCCTTCCCGGTCGCGGCGTTCCTCGTCTTCACCCTGCTGATCGTGATGTCCTCGGGCAACCTGATCTCGGAGATCGTGACAGAGGGCACCATCTCGGGCGTCGATCATGAGACCGGCCAGAAATCCTTCGGGTATCTGGACTGGTTCCTAGTGCCGCTGTTCAAGCTGCTGTTGTTCGTGGTGAACGGGGTGCAGTCAGTGTCGCCGATCGACGCGCTCAGCGCGGGGCGCACGGTTTCCTGGGGGCAGTTGTTCGGCGCCTTCGCGCGCATCACGCTGGTGTTTGGCGGACTGTTCTTCCTGCTGGGTTCCATCATCTTCACGCGGCGCGAGTTGGCGACCGCCCAATCGCATCAATGAACTCGTCGCGGAACATCAAGATCGCGCTCTGCCTGCTGGCCGTCCTGCTGGCGACGAAGAACCTGTTCTCGCTGCGCGGCCTCAACCGACTGCGGGAGGAACACCGGATCACGCACCTGGAAAAGCCCCTGGAGAACGCGCCGCCCATGCTGGCCTTCTCGACCCTCGCCCTGGGCGGCTTCCGCGGCCTGATCGCCAACTACCTCTGGATCCGCGCCAACGCGCTGCACAATGAGGGACGCTACTTCGAGACCCTGACGCTGGCCGGCTGGATCACCCAGCTGCAGCCGCGAATCTCCGATGTCTGGGAATACCAGGCCTGGAACATGGCCTACAACATCTCACGGGAATTCGACGACCCGGAGGAACGCTGGATGTGGATCGACTCCGGCATCCGTCTCCTGCGCGACGAGGCCCTGCGTTACAATCCCCAGGAACCGGACCTCTACCGCGAGCTCGCCTGGTTCTACGAGGACAAGTTCGGCCAGACCCTCGATGAGGAACACCGCTTCTACAAGGTGAAGCTCGCCACCGACATGGTGAAGCTCTTCGGCAGGAAGCCCGATTACGCCGCCCTGCTCGATCCGCAGACCGACGAGGCGAAGGCGACCGTGGAGCGCATGAAGAAGGAGTTCAACCTCGACCCCGCCTGGATGGCGGAGGTCGACCGGGAATACGGCCCCTTCGACTGGAGACTCCCGGAGGCCCACGCCGTCTATTGGGCGTCGCTGGGGCTGAAACGCGCCCGGGTGGACGAGGACGTCATCATCCTCCGCCGCACCATCTGGCAGTCCATGCACGCCGCCTTCAAACACGGACGCCTGATTGAGAACCAGTTCACCCGGACCCTGGATTTCGGCCCGAACATGGATCTGCTCGTCAAGACGCACGAGACCTTCGAAAGCCTCAAGGCGGCGGAAGCGGAGGAAGGCGACCAGGAGATGGTGGATTACGTCGGCCGGGCCCACCTCAGCTTTCTCTCCGACGCCGTGTTTTTCCTGTTCGGCTACAACCGGATCGGGGACGCCAACTTCTGGTTCCAGCGCATGAAGGAACTCTACCCCCACGCCTCGACCAAGGGGGAGACCGTGAACGAGTTCGCCGTGCGACGCGTCACCGACATGGTCAAGGACGGCAACCGCGACCGCGTCGTCGCCATCATCGAGGGCTATCTCAACACAGCCTATTACAACATGGTCATCGGGGAGGAGGAGGACGGGACCAAGTCCATGCTCATGGCCATGACCGTGCACAAGGCCTACCACGGGCGCATCTACGGGCAGTCCCGCCTGCAATTGCCCGACATCGAGAAGATGAAGGCGACCGTCGCCAATGGCATCCTGAACGGCGAGAATCCCGCCTTCACCCTGGACATGCGGGCCGTGTTCGCCGCAATGGCGGGCCG
>JAYPGD010000140.1:6555-12336 GCA_038126655.1 Verrucomicrobiales bacterium | reverse complement strand
ACACCCAGCGCTCCACCGTCCTCGCCAAGGGCAATGTCAAGATCCACACCGTCGAGCATGTGCTCGCCACCTTCAACGGCTACGGCATCGACAATGTCATCGTGGAGCTGGACTCGATCGAGCCCCCGATCGCCGACGGCAGCGCCCGCGCCTACTGCAAGATGATCGAAACGGCCGGCATCGCCACACAGGCTGAAAAACGGGAGCCCTACAAGCTCTCCGAGCCCATCGAGGTCAATGACGGCGACACCAACATCTCCGTCTTTCCCCACGATGGCCTGAAGATCACCTGCACGAGCGCCAACGACGACGGACGCCAAACCGAGAACTTCAGCGTCGATATCGATCCGGAAACCTGGGAAAAGGAGATCACTGAAGCGCTGACGTTTTGTTTCTTCGAGGAACTCGAGCAACTCTACAAACACGGCCTCATCAAGGGCGGCAGCCTCGCCAACGCGGTGGTCATCCGCGACGACGCCGTTCTCACGACCGAACCACTGCGCTACAACGAGGAATTCGTCCGCCACAAGATCCTGGACATCCTCGGCGACCTGATGCTGCTCGGCCGTCCCTTCCAGGGCCACATCAAGGCCTTCCGCCCCAGCCACGCGGCAAACTGCGCGATGACCAAGAAGATCAGCGAGCAGATGCTCCGCCCCAAGGTCGCCGCCCAGGCCTTCAGCCCGCCGGAAACCGGAAAGAAAACGTCCGCGGCAGAGGAATCATCCGCATCCCCGGACAACGGCGAACCGTTCTACAGCATCCAACAGATTCAGCAGATCCTGCCGCATCGCTACCCCTTCCTGATGCTCGACCGCGTGAATTCGATCGATGGCAACAAGCTGATCGCCGCCAAGAATGTCACCATCAATGAGCTTTTCTTCCAGGGCCATTTCCCCAAGGACCCCATCCTGCCGGGAGTGCTGCAACTCGAGGCCATGGCCCAGGCAGCCGGCCTCCTGATGCTCAAGAAACTGGCCAATGAGGGAAAGATCGCCTACTTCATGGCCGCCGACAAAGTCAAGTGGCGCAAGCCCGTCCGGCCCGGCGATGTCTTGATCATTGAAGTCGACCTCGTCCGCTGCCGCGGCAAACTTGGCAAGGCCAAGGGCGTCTGCAAGGTCCGCAACGATGTTGTCAGCGAAGCCGAAGTCTCCTTTGTCCTGATGGATACCTGACGCCGCCACGATGAGCGACATCCACAAAACCGCCATTGTCAACGACGGAGCCGAGATCGGCGACGATTGCGAGATCGGCCCCTATTGCATCATCGGCGCCAATGTCAAACTGGGCTCCGGCTGCAGACTTCATTCCCACGTCGTCATCGACGGCCATACCGAACTCGGCTCCGGCAACGAGATCTTCCCCTTCGCCAGCATCGGGCTCAAGACCCAGGACCTGAAGTGGAACGGCGGCACGACCTGGACCCGGATCGGCGACAACAACACCTTCCGCGAATACGTCACCATCCACAGCGCCACCAGCGATGGAGAGGCCACGATCGTTGGCTCCAACAACAACATCCTCGCCTACAGCCACCTCGCCCACAACGTCGTCCTCGGCAACCATGTCATCATGTCAAACGTGGCCACCCTGGCCGGCCATGTGATCGTCGAGGACCACGCCATCATCGGAGGGCTGGCCGCGATTCATCAGTTCTGCCGCATCGGCCGCAACTGCATGATCGGCGGCTGCTCCAAGGTCGTGCAGGACGCCCTCCCCTTCATGATCACCGACGGCAATCCCGCCAAGACGCGCTTCGTCAATCAGGAGGGCCTCAAGCGCAAGGGAATCTCCAAGGAGGCCCAGTCCGCGTTAAAGCAGTGCTACAAGTGGCTCTGCCGCGACCATCTCACGACCACCAAGGCCCTGGAAAAGATGGAATCGGAGTTCAATGGCATGGAAGAGGTGCAACACCTCGCCAAATTCATCCGCGAAAGTGAACGCGGCATCGCGACTTAGGGAATTCTTTACGGTAGGCGGAGGCCGGAATTCATTCATCCCTCGCTCCGATTTCCTGATGAAGTCCTTCCGCTTCAAGCGTCCCGCCGGCGACGACAAATTGGAAGTCATCGCCCTGCTCATCGGAATGGCAATCGTCGCGGGGCTCTACGCAGCCCTGGATTCCATCGGGTTGGCGAATTTCACACCAAAGGTCTTCGCCTTGATGCTGACGCCGATCTTCGTCATCCATCTCTTTCGCGGCGGTCTGAAACAAATTGCCCGCAGTCGTTATCCCTCGGCAAAGCACATCTGGCTGCTCGGCATCGCTGCAGCTTCGTTCTCTTCATGGGGAATTGCGCAAATTTGCTTTCCCGAGGCCGAGCAAGGTTGGATCGCCCTCGGTTTCATACTGCCCTCGATCGGCGCCATCGTGGCTTTTCTCGTGATCAACCGCCACGATCCAGATGTCATGCAGTAGTTCCCCGGGAACACCCACCACAACCACGCGACAAATCATCCAAACTGTGCGCGGCCCTTCAGGCCGCAGTCGCTCTCCAACACAACCACACAGGGCTGAAGCCCTGTGCTTTGTGCGGCGGGGCCTTCAGCCCCATCAACTCAGGCGCGCCTCGAAAACCAACGATACGGGAATTTGGAGCTTGGAGTTTGGAGCTTATTTGGGATTTGGAGTTTGGAGCTTGGGATTTCAGGCATCCAACGCCGCCACGGCCTCGTCCACGCACCCGGCCAACACTTCCAATCCTTCTTCCAAAGCCTCCTGCGTGATCGTCAACGGCGGGCAGATCTTTACGGTCTGCCCCCAGGCTCCGACGGGCGCGAATAGCAACAGTCCCTTGTGGACGCAGCGTTCGATGATGTCGAAGGCCAGGTCGTGATTCGGCTCCTTCTTGCCCGGCTTCAGGATCTGCAATCCGGCCACCAATCCCTTGCAGGAGAACTTGCCGCAGACGTTGCTGTGCTTCTCCTGAATCTTGCGCAGGCCGTCGGCCAGAACCGGCTCCAGACGGGCCGCATTGCCGGACAGGTCCTCGTCCACGATCTTCTTCAGATTCGCCAACGCGGCCGCGCAGCAGACCGGATTGCCCGTATGCGTGCTGGTCATCGATCCGGGCGGATACTGGTCCATAATCTCGTCGCGGCCGATCACCGCCGAGAGCGGCAGCGAACTGCTGATCCCCTTGCCCACGCAGATGATGTCCGGCGTCACGCCATAATGCTCAAAAGCCCAGAACTTCCCGGACCGCCCGCACCCCGCCTGGACCTCGTCGAAGATCAATACGACGTCATTCTCATCGCACCAGGCGCGCAGCTTTTCGATGTATTCCACCGGCGCGAAGTCCGGGCCCACGCCCTGGAAACTCTCCATGATCACGCCGGCAATGTTCTCCGGCTTGAGTCCCTGCTCCTCGATGGATTTCAGGAACAGGTCAAAGCTCGTGTCCTCGGTCCAGAAGCCATCCGGGAACGGCACGTTCACGATCGCGGGGTCGAGATTGACGATCCAGTCCTTCTGCCCCGGAATGCCGCCCGCCTGCTGCGATCCCATCGTGCGGCCATGAAACGAGCGCGAGCAACCAACGATGCCCAGCTTCTCCTTGCCGCCCTTGCGGACTCCGTTCGTCCGCGCCAGCTTGATCGCGCATTCCGTCGCTTCCGATCCGGTGGTCAGGAAGAACAGCTTTTTCAATCCCTCCGGCGCCAGCCCCTGCAGATACTGCGCCAGTTCCGCGCGTTCGTGACTGGGGAAAACGTAGTTGTGCAACAGCCCGCTCTCCGCCTGGTCGATGACCGCCTGCTTGATCTCCGGCGCGCCGTGCCCCGCGTTGGTCACCAACACCCCCGAACTCCAGTCGAGCCACTTGTTCCCGTAGCCGTCATAAATCTGCACATCTTCCGCCTTCTCCCAAAGAATCGGCGGCATGCCGCGCATCGAAATCGGCTCGATGGATCGCAAGGACTCCAAGGTCGGCACGGAATCCGGATGCGGAATCGGCGAACAAATCTTCCGATACCTGGTCTCCACGTGCGGAACTTCCCGCGGCTCAATGCTGAATTCTTTTCCCATGATGTCGACTTTCGATGTTTGGTTTGGATCCCCGGCCTGCCTCGGACCCTTCAGGCCGCAACCGGGAGTGAAATGAATTCACTTTCAAGCAATCAAAGTCAACAAAGTTTCATTTTTAGACGAACAAATCCAGCCACGAGGCAATTTAGAAATCTTTTTGAATACACTTTCACCGCCCCTGAAGTCTGCCCTGGGAGATTCCACCGCTCGCCTCCGCGCCCGCTTTCTGCCAAATTCCTCGGCGCATGCCCGCGCCAGAAAATGACAAACGCCCCAAAGACAGATCGCCCGCCCGGCTCAAACTGCTGGCCGTCCTGGTCGGACTGGCTCCATTCGTCGCGCTGGAAATCGGACTGCGCCTTTTTGGCATCGGGGCCGCGGAAAAGGCATCGGATCCATTCGCGGGTTTTGGATCGAACATCCCGGTGTTCGAGCGCGAAGGCGCTGTCTGGAGAACCTCCGACAAGCGAATGCCGTTTCTGCCGGAGCAGTCCTTCGCGGTTGAGAAACCCTCCCGAGGTTTCCGCGCCTTCTGTTTCGGAGGCTCCACCGTCCATGGCCGCCCCTACGAGGCGGAAACCGCCTTTCCCCGCTGGCTGGAGCTTGAGTTGCAGGCCTTCGCGCCCGAACGCGCCATGGAGATCATCAACTGCGGCGGCATCTCCTACGCCAGCTACCGGATTGTTCCGATGCTCCGGGAAATCCTTAATCACGATCCCGATCTGATCGTCGTCGCCACCGGACACAACGAATTCCTCGAGGACCGCACCTATCATTCGCTGAAATCCCGCACGGCCGCGCAAAGCTGGATCGACAACCTCGGCGACCGCGTCCGCACGGTGCGCGTCGGCCGCAATCTGCTGCGCGGAAAACCCGCCCCCGCGCAGACCGGCAATCCTGATCGCGATGGCGACTTCGAAACCCGTCTCGACACTGAAAACGGATACGCCTCCTACCATCGCGACGCCGACTGGCATACCCGGGTGATGGAACAGTTCGAGGAGGCGATGCGGACGATGGTTCGTCTCTGCGCCGAGTCCAACGTCCCCCTGGTCCTGGTAAACCTCGGCTCCAATGTCCGCGACTGCCCTCCCTTCAAATCCGAACATCGCGCCGATCTGTCCGCAGTCGAGGAGGCGCGATGGCAGGAGGCGTTCAATACGGCCGACGCCGCGGAACGGGCCGGCGATCTGGATGCAGCGTTGAAAGCCTATCGCCTCGCCCAGGAAATCGACGGCCAACACGCCCTTCTCCACTGGCGCATTGCCCGTTGTCTGGATCGATTGGGCAAGCCGGAAGAAGCCGCCCGCCATTACCTTCGCGCCAAGGACGAGGACATCTGCCCCCTGCGCATGTTCGATCGGCAACACGCATTTCAAGCGAAGCTCGCCGCGGAGTCCGGTATTGCAATCATCGACGCCAGAAAGGCCATCGAAGCGCAGAGTCCCGACGGCCTGCCCGGCAACGACTGGTATCTGGATCACGTGCATCCGACCATCGGCGGCCATCAGGAGATTGCCCGCGTGATCGCAGCCAACCTCCGGCAGTCCGCCCTCCTCCCGGACGGAAAAGAATGGACCGACGACGCCCGCCGCGAAGCCTACACCGCCCAGTTCGAAAAACTCGGCCCAGTCTATCTCGGCAACGGCCGCCGCCGATTGGAATGGCTGGAAGGCTGGGCCAATCGCAATCGACTGCTGGAAGAAACCCAACCGGTCGACGCGCGCGGCCATCTACACGCGGGATTTCGC
>JAYPGD010000140.1:0-6545 GCA_038126655.1 Verrucomicrobiales bacterium | reverse complement strand
ACAAGCAAGGCCGCAGCTGCGATCAAAAAGGCGTTGGAAATGGATGCGGGACTCCAAGCGGCGCTCGATGCGCGCGAGGAGAAACTCCGCGATCAGGGAAGGCGGGTCGATCCTCGGTAGCCCCGGGATTGGAGCGCCGAGCATTGCTCGGCGTTATCCGTCGATCAGCGCCCGGGCCGAGCAATGCTCGGCGCTCCGAACCCGGAAATCCGTCATTCGGATCGCGGGTCTGTGACCCGCAGCGACGCCGGACAACTCCGGCTCACAAGAAGTCCGTCTTCCACCCGTCGTCGCCTTTGTCGGATTTCGCGTGCCATACGACTCCCGCCAGAATCCCGAACAGGCCGATCATGATCGACAACCAAACGGCCGCCGTCCCGCGCTCGTGGAGATACAGACCCAGCCCGCATCCCACACCCGCACAGAGATAAACCCGCCAAAACAGGAAGACCCTGATCACTTCTTTGATCTCATTCAGCATGACATATCAAGGATGCGGGAGAGAACTGTACGCCAAGCGTCCGGAGCACCGAGCATTGCTCGGCATTGTCCGTCGATCAGCGCCCGGGCCGAGCACTGCTCGGCGCTCCGAGCCCGAGATGGGCGCTGCGGGTCGCAGACCCGCGGTCCGTTCGACTCAGCGCGGACTCAACTCACGTCCGCTTACTTGAACATCGCGTGGTCTGCGTCGCCGCGGGAGAGGATGTAGGCGAGAAGGTCCATGATCTCATCTTCCCGCAACATGTTGATCAGTCCGGCGGGCATCATGGAGACCTTGGACGGCTCGATTGACTTGATCTGCTTGCGGTCCACGCCCTCCATGGAACCGGGATCGAACATGTTGGTGATGACGCGCACGCTGTCGCCGGAAAGGTTGGCGATGCGGCCGGTCACCGTCGAGCCATCGACCTTGGTGATGACGATGGCGCCATATTGGTCGCTGATCTCCTTGCTCGGTTCGATGATCGATTCCAGCAGGTCGCGCGCGCCGAACTTGCCGGCCGCGCTGGTCAGGTCCGGACCGACGATGCCGCCTTGCCCCGCGTATTGATGACAGGAGAAACAGGCGACCGCGCCAAACATCGCGCGACCGCGATCGTAGTCCCGGCCGCCCTTCAGGGCCGACTCCGCCTTCCTCGCCAGTTCTTCGACCTTCCACTCCTTCGAGAACCCGCGCTCGCCGATCTTCAACATCGCAGCCATCACGGCCTCGGGAGTCTGCACTTCAGGCTGCGCTTCAAGGATCGGCTTCAACTCCGCCTTCTCCGCCGCGCTCAACCCCTTGATCGCGTCGTTCTTGATCGACTCGACGAACTTGCTGAAGCTCGCGCCGCCGCGATAGCTGGCCGCCTTGAGGAACCACTCGAAGTAGGTCTTGCGCAACGGCATCGTCCAGCCGTTCTTCGCCAGGCGCAGCGACTTTGCGAAACTGATCTGCTCCTCCTGCGTCGGGGCGTTGGCCAACAACTTCACGCCCTTGGAGGTCGCCTCGGCCGACTGCAGATAGACCAGGAGCTGCAGCATCTCGTGATTCAACTCGGGCGAACGCACCGGGAACTGCGCGTTCAACTTCGCCGCCAGGGCCTGCCTGGTCGCCGCGTCCGCTTCACCCATACGAATGAACGCCAGGCTGTAGACACGGACCAACTCCAGCTTCTCCGCCGTGCTCAGCTTCCTCCAATCAATGCGATCCAGAGCCGCCAGCAACTTCGACTGCGCGGTTTGGTCGCCGACACGGGCCAGGGCCAACAGCGCGGTCAAGGCGGCGCGAGGATTCTTCTCGCCCACCGCCTTCGCCTGCCAGGTTGCGACCGGCTGATGCTCGATCGCCACACGCGCGGCGAAGCGAATGAGACGATCCTCACTCTTCAAATGCGGCCAGGCGGCGGCGATCGCTTGGGAATCCTTCTTCCCGTGAAACGCCTCCAACATCCGGCGGGTCCGACGCGCCTTCGCGCCCGCCGCGTCCGGAGCCGGCAGCCTGGTCGATTCCTTGCCCGCGTAGGTCACGCGATACAACGCCGACTGCACGCGCCGACCGCCGATCGCAAAATACATGGCCTTGTCCTTCGGGTTCACCACCAGATCGGTCAAGGGCAGCGGCGAACCGCTGATGAACTCTTCAAAATCGGCGGTGTAGCCTGCGCCCTTCGGCGTCAGGTGAACGGCGTAGAGCTTCCCGTAGCTCCAATCGGCAATGTAGAACGCCTCCTGATATTTTGCCGGAAACTTGGCGCCATAACCGAAGGCAACGCCGGTAGGGGACCCGGGGCCGATGTTCACCGTTGGCGGAACGCTGTCGGGATAATAGACCGGCCACTTGGCGGAGCCATTGCGCCAGCCGAACTCCGCGCCGCTGACAACCTGGCAGACGCGCGTCGGACGGTACCAGGGCGTGTTCAGGTCCCACTCCATGTCGGCGTCGTAGGTGAACAGTTCGCCGTGGCGATTGAAAGCGGCGTCGTATTCATTGCGGAAGCCGGTGGCCACGATCTCCCAATGCCTGCCATCCTTGTCGGTCTTGGCGATCCAGCCGCGCGGCGCGAGCTGCCCGCGCATGAAGCCGCGGCCGTAGATGCGCGGCAGGAGTTGATCCTCGCCCCAGACTTCCGGCGCGCGGGAAACATCATAGGGCTCCGGCAGCCTGGTCTGGTTGCCGACCACGATATAAAGCGATTCGCCATCCGGCCCCAACACCACGGCGTGCGGACCGTGCTCACCGCCGGATTCCTCGAACTTCTTGAGCAACTCCACCTTGTCCAACCGGTCGTCGCCATCGGTGTCGCGGACCCGATATAGCCCGCGGCCGCCGTGCGCCTTGTCGTTGACCACGACGTAAAGGGAGTCGAACGCGTAGAGCAGGCCCTGGGCGTGGCCCATGTCGACGTCGATCTTCTCGACCTTGGTTCCCTTGGTCTGCCCCGGCTTGGGAACATTCACGCGGTAGAGTCCGCCATATTGATCCGACACGATCAGCCGTCCCTTGTCATCGACGCACATGCTGACCCAGGAGCCCTGCCCCGCCTTGGGCACGGTGTAGAGCAGTTCAACCTTGAAGCCTTCCTTCACGAACAGGGTGTCGACCGGCGTGGCTTCCGGCTCCTTCAGCGCGGCCGCGGCATAAAGCGTCCTCGCATTCACCGCGCGATTCCACGGCTCCGCGCCCAGCGGTCCAACGACCTTGGGGCCCTTCCACTTCGCGTCGTCGAAGGTCGGCGACTGCCAGTCCTTGGCCGGCTTCTCGCTCTGCTTCCACGATGCATCGGTGACGATCTCGATGGGTTCCTTGTCGGAATCCAGGATCAACTTGGCGATCAGCCCCGCGGCGCTGCCGGAATTGCTGGCGCGCACGGAGATGGTGTTGTTCCCCTTCTGCAACTGCTTGATGACATCCTTGAAGATCGGACGCTCCCAGGCCCCGCTTTCAGCGACCTTCACGCCGTTGATGAAGACCTGCATCTGGTTGTCACAACTTGCGTAGAGACGCGCGCTGGCCGTGCGGGGGGTAGAACCCGTGAATGTCTTTCTGAAATGCACGACCTGTCCGTCGCGCGCGCTTTCCGCCCAGATCCACTGCGGGGTCTTCGAGCCGTTGTCAGCGCCGGCAGCCGGCTTGGCCTGGGCCCGGGGGCGCGCCTTGCCCTTGCCCTTGCCCTTCGGGCGACGCTTCGGCTTCTCCACCTTCTTGGCTCCCTCCGGGATTGGTGCCTGCGCGAGCGACTTCACCCCGCCGTCCGGCAGGGTCTTCAGTCGGATGTCCTTGAACTGCACGCGCATCGCCGGACCGCGATGCACCTGGAAGGCCAACACGCCTTCCAGTTCCCGCTCCTTCTCGTGATGATCGGTCACATCCACCGTGACCTTGCCGTTGAGCTTGTGCACCAGGTGATTGCCCTGCGCAATGATGGTCAGCTCATTCCAGTCCTCCATCTTGACCGACTGGACCGGACCGGTGGCGCCGGCGATCCATTTGGCGCCGTCATTGTCGATAAAGACCTTCTGCCCGTGGTTTGCCAGAATGCCGCGCCCCTTCTCGTCGTAGAGCATGGCGTTGTTGGCGGGCGAGGGATGAATGTCCGCCTGGTAGCCGACCACCACGCGTTCCCCAAGATCCTTGGCATGTCGGCTGCGGTACTGGATGCCCGAGTTGTTCTTCCCGATCAGGCGGAACGTCGCGCGCAATTCAAAGTTCTTCACCCTGCCTCCGCGCCAGATCAGGAACTTGTTGTAGGGCAGCGGCTTCTTGTCCGAGGTCACCCCGGTAATGGCGCCATCCTGGACCGACCACAACTTGGGATCGCCATCCCAGCCGTCCAGATTCCTGCCGTTGAAGATCGATTTGAAACCGGCGTCATCCGCGGCGCCCGCCGAACTGATGACCGCCGCCGTGAGAAGCGGGAGAAGAATTCGTGTCGTCATGCTTGAAAAAGAGACGATACCTTAGGGATTTCGCTTGAATCGGCAATGGGGAATTCTGCGCGGCCAAACCGCGGGGCGCAGTCCAAGAAACACACGATCGTCGGAATCGCTGAACACGCGAAGCAACGCCAAAGCCCTAAGACTTCCAGCGATGAAGCGGAATGAATTCCGCGCCCCTTATCCCGGTTCTGATTGCCGCGCGAATGGAGCGGTTCCGGGTCAGCGCGTCCACTGGAACTGGGCCATGTATTCCTCCCAGGACGCCAGGTGATACTTGATCTGGTCGTCCTGATCGCCCAGCAATTCGTCGTAGTGGAAACTGTAGTGGCCGTTGAAAGCCACCTCGGCCATCACCGCGGCGCCCGAATGATCCATAACGTCCGAACCGCCGCCCGTGCCCCTCAAGGTGGCCGCGGGCGCGTACATGGTGCCGGTGAATTCGCCGTTGCCGTTCAGCGTCACGCTCGTGCAGGTGGGCATGCCCCAGAACTGCAACGACAGGGCGGACTCATTGACATTGACCACGCCGTTGCCGCGGAAGTCCGCGGCGCCGCCAACGTAAAGCTGCAGACTGCCGACCGGCCCAATGATAAGCTGCGCATTGCCCCCCAAGGAGAAATCCCCCGGCACATACCAGACAGCGTCCCCCTGAACGTAAGCGGTTTGATTGCCTTTCAAGGACACCGAGTTGTTCATGTAGTTGCCGCTGCCAAGCAGCAGCTCGTGCCGCGTCGTCACCGTATTCGTCGTCACCGCATTCGTGGAATAGGTGTAGGTGTCCTCCCGATAACTGTAGGTCACCGTGTTGTAGGTGTAGTCGTCGATCCGGTTGTAGCTGTAGGTGGTGACCGTGACCGTCCGGGGGGGACCGCCGCCGGTGATACGAACCGTGTTTACGACGGTATTCAACGGCGGGACGTAGGTGCCCAAGGCCGGAGGGGATGAGGCGCCGGTCACTGCGGTCGTGTTTGTGGTGATGGGCGCGAAGGATGCCCCCGGCCAACTGGAGCTGGTATTCGGAATCAGGTTGGTCGTCACGCCTGCCGGAGGCGGCGAGGGCAGCGAGTTGGTGTTGATCAATATGGAATTGGTGGTGACGCCGCCCACCGGGGCAGGCGAGGGATAAACCGAAGTAGTCACCGTGTTGGTCGTGTAAGTGAAAGTCGGCTCCGTGATCGTGCCTGCCGTAGCCGCGGAAGCGCTGGAAAACGGCGCCACCACATCCGGGAACGACAGGCTCAGGTCATTGTTGTAATGCCCGGGCTGAATGCCCGTGCCGCCGCCGCCCAGAAAACCAGCCGTCCCGACATTCACCGTCGAAACCGAACCGTTCGGCCCGGTCCCGACATTGCCAAACACGCTCGCGCCGCTGCCCGAGCTGACCACATTGCCATTGACGGACCCCACGAAGGATTTGTCCTTGGCTTTGGCCGGATCATACTTGCTGTTCGTGTTGTAGCGCGGATCCCCGGAATTGTAGCTGTCCATCGTGCTGCCCGGCCCCAACGCGATCCGGCCCTTGGCGACCATGCCCATCCACATGCCCGCAAGACGCCGCGTCGAGACGATGACATGGCGGCTCACCTCGTTGGTCATGAGCTCGTTGTTTCCATAGGCGAAGGAATGAATGATCGGCGCCGGATCTCCCGTCACCAGGACCTCGTATCGGCTGCCCCCCAATTCACGGCTGCGATAGAAATAATTCGTGCCCAGCACATTGGTTGTCGACCAACCATCGACGCCCCGATTGGTCGTGCCTCCCAGCTTGTTCAAATGGGCCAAGGCTTCCTCGATGCCGGCCTCCACCGAGGGGATCACGGAATTCCAGGTCCGCGAGCGATGAGTCAGCCGGTGCTGCGAATTCACCAGGGTCAGGTAGGCGGCCAGCGTCGTGCCGATGATCGAAATGATGATGACGGAAGCCAGCAGGATGTTGCCGGCTTCACTCTTGGATGATCGACGGATACGCATGACAGTCTCCTAGTTTCGGATCACGATCTTGGCGGACTGGATCTCAATCACATTCGCCTCCGCGCCAAGAATTTCCCGCGCGCAGGTCCAGGCGATCTGCACCACCTTGGCCTGATTGGTGGCGGTGATGTTGGGAAACTGGTTGAAGGACCCGG
>JAYPGD010000139.1:11257-12392 GCA_038126655.1 Verrucomicrobiales bacterium | reverse complement strand
GTTCGACTGGGGCTGGGATTCGCATGGCGCGGCGGAGGGGGAGGCCTTGGATCGCGGGTTTCGCGACAAGTGCCGGCAGATCGATCAACCGATGGCTGCCCTGCTCAAGGATCTGAAACAGAGGGGAATGTTGGACGATACCCTGGTGGTTTGGACCGGGGAGTTCGGCCGCACGCCCATGCGGGAGAATCGCGGCGGAGCCCGGATGCGTCATGTGGGACGCGATCACAACCCGAATGCCTTCACTCTCTGGATGGCGGGCGGCGGCGTCCGGCCCGGTCTTACGTACGGAGAAACGGATCCGTTGGGGTATTCCGCGGCGGAGAACCCGGTTCCGGTCCGGGGCTTTCATGCGACGATGCTGCGCCTGTTGGGCTTCGATCATCGCAGCCTCGTGTATCCCTATCGGGGGGTGGAACAGAAACTGACCGGTTTCAAGTCGGCGAGAGTCGTCCGGGAGTTGTTGGGCTGACCAGGCTGTTGGGTGTGTTTGCGGCGGCGCTTGAACGCGGGGTTCCGACTCCGGGGAGCGCGTCTCGATGTGTCGTTGCCGCCGAGGACTTACGCATGAGTCACCCCTCATGGGCGAGTTGTAGATGCTCTCGTTGAGAGCAGTCGATGAGTGTCGCATGATCGTTCCGCTTTTCGGCTGACACAGCCGACGCTAGATCTGTGAAGCTGTTGCGGTTGTTGACTCATACCCGTAATCCCCGCGTTGCCGCCTGTCGCGCTTGCCACCGACGGGGACATCGGCAAATGTTGGCTGCGGGATGACGCCCCTACTCGAGAACAACGCCTATCTGGAGAAGTTCAGTCTCGCGCCGCCGGCCATTGCGGAGACTCCGCGGGAGGATCTGGGGGTGGTCGTGGTGATGCCGTGTCATGATGAGCCGGATGTTTCCGGAAGCCTCGACGCCCTGTGGTCCTGCGATCCGCCGGAACGGGCCGTGGAAGTCATCGTGGTCCTTAATCACTCCGAGGACGACCCTGACAGCGTGCGAACAAACAATCTACAGTCCCAGGAGGAGGTGGAGGCATGGCGTCGGCGAAATGCGGCGGAAGGGATTCGGTTGCATGTGCTGCCCTCCTTCGACCAGCCGCGCAAGCGGGCCGGGGTCGGGCTCTCGCGAAAGGT
>JAYPGD010000139.1:426-11247 GCA_038126655.1 Verrucomicrobiales bacterium | reverse complement strand
GATGGACGAGGCCGTGCGGCGGTTTGACCGGACGTCGATCGGGGACCGCGGCGTCATCGCCTGTTTCGATGCGGACTGCGCTTGCGATCGGGACTATCTGGTCGAACTGGAGCGCCATTTCGACAGGCATCCGGAGACTCCGGGCTGTTCTGTCTATTTCGAGCACCCCCTGGATGAGGCGACTCTCCCCGGGCAGCGGGCGGCGATCGTCGCCTACGAGTTGCACCTGCGGTGTTACATCAACGGGTTGCGTTTCGCGGGTTTTCCCGGGGCGTTCCAGACAGTGGGTTCAAGCATGGCCGTGCGGTCGTGGGCCTACCAGAAGCAGGGCGGCATGAACTGTCGTCAGGCGGGCGAGGATTTCTATTTTCTACATCGGGTCATCGAGCTGGGCGGATTTACGGAATTGAATTCCACGAGAGTGATTCCCTCGCCCAGACCCTCGCACCGGGTGCCTTTCGGAACCGGTCGGGCAGTCCAGGAACACCTTCTCCGCTCCGACAGGGCTGGCTCCACCTACGCGTTGCAGAGCTATGTCGACCTGAAGGAGTTTCTGGCCCTTGGCCCCAAATTGCGCGAAGCGGCCGCAGGTGGTGCCGATCGGGCCCTGATGGAATTGTCGCCCCCGCTGCGCTCCTATCTCGAGGGGCAGGGATTCGGCAGGGAGTTGGAGAAGATGCGTCGGGAAACCCGGGGCGAGGATGCGTTTCGTCGGCGGTTCTTCGGTTGGTTTCACGCATTCCGGGTGATGAAGAGTCTTCACCATTGTCGTGACCGGGCCTACGGGGAAGGCGATCTTCAGGAGACCGCGATGGAGACGCTTCGTCTCCGTGGCCGGGAATGCGGGAGTTCCGACGCGCCGGGTTTGGAAGAGTTGCTTTCAGCCTTCCGCAAAATGGACAGGGCAGGCTGGAACGCTCCCCGGGGGTGAAGCCGAAGTGTGGCGCTGGAATCGCGGGTGAGCGCAGGGATGTTACAAATCGGGGAGTTCTGATTCTCATAGGTTGCTTTGGCACGAAATCTGCCAACAGCTCCGACGGCGCACATCTTTCCTGGAGTCTTACATCCCGATGGTTGGCGCCCGATTTGCTTGATCGGAAGTTGATTCAGTGAAATAGGCGAAACGGCCTACTCGGGCGGCGATCAGAAGCGGATATCATGGTCCTTTTTGGCCAATCGAACGAAATGAATGAAGAGATATGCTCAGAGCGCGTCGTATTCACGCGCAGAGGATTGATCGGAACAAGAATGTCCAGTGTGTGCGGATCGGATCGTAAACTGGTTGGAACGAAGTAGTAACGGGATAAAGCGTATGAGTGGCGACGCAAGGGAAAATGGATTCGACGGGGCCTGCGCGGTTCTCGGTCTGGACATCGTGTCATTTTCGGTGATGCCGGAGCGCGAGCAGATTGACGCCGTGCAGAATATTTATCGGTGGATCGCTGAATCGTTGGCCAACCACAGCTTGGAGGACGATGTCTATTGCTGGAGCCCGGCGGGCGACGGCGGCTACCTGACTTTCCGGACGACCTCGGCCTGCCGCAGGGCGATCGATGTCGCCTTCACCCTTTCGGAGAAGATCGCTCATCCCGATTGGATCCCGGAGAATGGGAAGCGGCTCGATCTTCGGATGGGGTTGCACGCCGGCTTGGTGACAGATGGCGAGGATCTGGGGCGGGGGCGCAATGTCTGGGGGGGCGGGGTCAACATCGCCAGCCGCATCCTGGCCATTTCGGGCAAGTCCCAGTTGCTGGTTTCGAAGCAGTATTTTGAGTCCTACATCCAAGGGGATCGGGAAGAGAATTTCGAATTTGGGACGCCGTATTCGCGCACGGTGAAGCATGGCGCCGAGATCGAGGTGATGAACGCCAACCGGCATGATCTGCGCCTCAGCAATGCAGAGGCGGCGAATCAACGATGGCAGGCCATCGCCGGGCTGTGGCGCAAGACGATCCAGGACTACACCTGCCTCGTGCAGGACGCCATGCGCTCGGGCGATCCGATCGCCGCCATGGCCTCCTCCAAATTCCTCCTCGATCTGAACACGGAGAAGCCGGTGAAAGAGTTGTGCCACATGTTGGGCCGCTCGGAGGTCCGGCCGACGGCGGATTATCCGGCGCAGACCCACATCCTGTTCAGCCAGATGCCTCCGGACCTGCTGTTCAAGGTCATCGAGAACTCGGATCCCCGCCTGTTCTCCGAAGGCGAGGTGATCTGTGAAGAGGGAGAGCCCGCCAAGAGTTGCTTCTTCCCGGTTTCAGGGACGCTGGTGGTCGATGTTCACGGGCATGACGAACCAATCCCGATCAAAAAGGGGCAGATGACCGGTGAGTTCTCGCTCTGGATTCCGAACATCAGCCGGACCGGTCGCGTCCGGGCCATGGACGACGGGATGTTTCTTGAGATCCACATCGATCGATTTCGCGGATATCTCGAGAACAATCCGGATGTGGCCAATGTCATCCACGAGATCATTCGTCGCCGCATCCTGGAGAACGCATTGACCTCGAAACTGTTGTTCCCCGAGTTGCCCACGAATTTGAAGGAGGATCTGGCTGGCATTCCCGCGGTCACGGAGAAGCTGAGTCCGGGGGACGTCCTGAACCTGAGCGATTCGGCCTACGCCATCTTCAGTGGTTCCGTGTCGATCGAACCGCCGGATGGAACGCCGATGACCGTTTCCTCGACCGGGCAGTTCCGGCCGGATTCCGTGGTGGGGATTGTCTCTGAAATTGGCGCGCCGGACGGTGAGACAGGCAGAGCGGAGGAGGAAACCGTGGCCGTGCGCGTTCCACACGCGTTCCTGTTGGAGGCGCAGGAACAGTCTGACGCGTTGATGAACGCGTGGAATGCGATCTGCGGGCAGCGGTTGGGGCAGATCCGCCGGGCCAAACGCGAGGCGGCGAGTGTCTGACGGGGGTCAGCCGCTGTAATAGGCGTCGACCTTGTCGGCCACATCCTTGTAGCCGATGTCCATCTCGTAGATCTTCTTGAACTGTTCGATGGCCTGCTCCCGTTTATCCATCTCCTCAAGGATGCAGCCATAGGTGTAGATCAGGTCCTTGGTCTCCTCGTCCTGGACCTTTTTCTCCTCGATGGCGGTCTCGAGTTGCTTGGCGGCCATGTCATACATCTTCTTCTTGGCGAAGCACTGGCCGAGGTAGAACAACGATCGGATGCGATTCTTGCCGTCCTTCTGTGAGCGTTGGAACTCCTTGATGGCCTCGGTGTATTTTTCGGTCTTGAAGAACAGCACGCCCAGGTCGTAGCGAAGACCGATTTCATTCGGGTATCGGTCCACGCGCTTCTTCGCGTCCTCCAGTTGGAAATTGGCCTTGCGCTTCTCGACGTCCTCCAACCGGGCCATGTAGTCTTCGCCTTCAGGGTCGAGGTCGCGTTTCTCCTTTTCAAAGGCCTTGAGCTGGCATTGGGAGACGAGTTTGTCGAGCGCGGGGTCCGACGCGCCGGGCTGCTGCAGGATCTGCTTGTAGTATTTCAGCGCGGTGGCGAAATCCTTCATCTCGTAGCAGATGTCGGCGTATTTGCGCGCGCTCTGGATGGAGGGCTCCGCCTGCAGGGCCTCGTAGGCCTCCTCCGCCATCTTTTCCAGGGTGTCTTCATCCTTGTAGGCGCGCGCCTCCTGTTCGAGTCGGGACGCCTCGTCCTGGTCCTTTAATGCGTCCCGGAATGAGCCTTCGCCTTCGGCAAGTTTCTCGTAGCCCTTTTCACCGAGCGTGCGTTTTGCGGAGAGGTCCCGGTATTTCTTCTGCAGTTCCGGGTCGTTAGGATTCTTCCGCAATTGTTCGCTGAGCACGGCGTCGGCCTTGTCGCCCTGTTTGCCGGCGATGTAGGCCTCGGCGAGTTCGACGGCGATGTCCCGGTCATTGGGTTCGATGCCGCGGGCAAATTCGAGGGAAAGGATGGCGGTCTCGATGAAATCCTCGGCCAGGGCCGCTTCCGCCAGGCAGCGATGGGCGGCCGAGTTCTGGGCGTCCGAATTCAGCGCCTTCTCGCAGAGCGACATCGCCTCCCGAGGGTTCTTGCCGACGACCATCTTCGCCTTGGCCAGAAAGGGGCTGGGCTTCTTGATCTTGCTGAACAACCCCTTCTTCTGGCCGCTTTTCTGCACCTGCGCCTTGCGCAGCGCCTGCCGGCACTCAAGGAACGCCGGATCCTTGTTGAGAACGTCCAGGAAGATGTCCAGGGCGTAGTCAAGATTGTCGCGCGCGACCGCCTGTTTTCCCTTCTCGTAAAGGTCTCTCAGGGGGCGGGGGATTTCGGTAGTCTGCTTCTCTGGCATGGCGGGGGGAATGCTTAAGACATGGCGCAGAAAAAACCAACGCAATTTTCTGGCCGGCGTCGTGGTGGGGGAACGGTTCCCGGCAAGTTGGCGCTCTTGCAGGGCATCGTCAATTCGCTGGTTCAGCGGCGGCCAGCGAACTCAGCCAGCCTGCGACAGTAAATCCGGGCGAGCCGAGTTCGTCCGGGCGAAGGACGGCCATCTCCCCGGGCGGGATGGGGCGGATTCCCACGTCCGGCAACGTGGCTCCGCGCTGATGCAATGGGGTTCCGTAGAGACGCTCCAAGCGGATGCCGTTACGGTCGCAGTAGTCTCCGGAATTCATGGTCGGGAGTCCCCGGATCTGATTCAGGGACATGGCCGGGGTTCCGAGATGGCGATGAATCCATTCCAACGCGTCCTTGTAGGCGAAATAGGGACGGTGACCGCCATCGGCCTCATACCAGGCGCGGACCTGCCCGCCGGCGTCGAAGGCTTGGTAGATCCTCCCAGCCTGTTGCACAGCCCGATTCGTCCCCGCCCAGGCGCTTTTGTCATCCTCGCGATCGATTACCCAGTCCGCATCGCCGTTCATGATCATGACGGCGCAGTCGGGCGCGGCGAGTGAGGCATACTCGCCCCATCCGAGCAGTTGTCGCATGCGTTGATTGGGCAGCATCGTGCAGAATTTGGTGCGGAGGGAGATGTCGTGGTAGGCCCAGCCGCAGACCAGGGCCATTTTGATCCGCGGATCAAGCGCGGCCATCCAACCAGCGACCGCGCCCCCGAGTGAGTTTCCTGCGACCCCGATCTTCTCGTGATCGATATCCTCGCGCGTTTCGAGAAAATCAATTCCTCGCATGGTGTCGAAGACGAGCTTCCCCATGATCAATCGGCCGGCCCTCTCTGCGCGTTCGCTGACGGATTGGGGATCGTGGGCCCTCGTGCCGAGACGGCCCTTGGCATGGCGCTCCTCCTCTCCGAGGGGATCCCTGGCCAGGCAGGCGAGCCCCATGCGGGCGTAGAGCTGGCCGGCGAAGTTGTACTGCCACTGACTTTTGCTGCCGCCGTGGCCAAAGGTGAGAACAATGGCGGGCATCCTGGCGTTGGCGGACCTCCCCGCCGGACGATAAAGAACTGCGGGGATGCGGGAGCCTGGTTCGCTGGTGAAGACCCATTTCTCAATGACCACGCCGTCGCGTTCGATCTCGCCGCGCTTCTCCGGGGCGAGCGGGACGCGCTTCGAGGGAATGCCCAAAGCCGCGTTGAGCTTCGTTCGGGTTTTAGACTGCCAGGCTCGGAAGGCGGGGAGCGATTCAGTGGGCGCGGCGGCGCGCTTTCCGGGTTGCGGATCGGGATTCTTCCAGACCGCGGTGTTGATGGCGAAATACTTGTTCCTGAACGGCGGTTTCCTCCGGCTGGCGTACCACATCCGCAGCGAACCATCGGGCAACTGCATGATGGACTGGCTGGTGGTGTAATGGGATTCCCAAGGACGCGACGGATCGGGTTCAAAGACGGGATTGCCGGGATGTTTATGCCATTGCAGGCCATCAATGCTGGCGGCGAAACCGAGGGCCGTGGTGTTGGGGCGGCCGGTCCAATAGGCGCCATACCACATCAGGTAGACGCCGTCCTTCTGGATCACGGTTGGATAGAAGAGATTGCCTTTTTCCCAGTCCTGATCGAGTTCGAGCACGGGATAGGGGGTAAGCCGCCACTTCCTGCCATCCAAGCTGGAAGCGTGGCGAATCGTCCAGGGCGTGGTGGAAACATCGGTGTGCCACATCTGGTAATGCCGGCCGGTCTTGAGGATGGTCGGGGCATAGACGTTCCTCATCAGCGCAGGCGATGCATCCGACCAGGCGAGGCCGTCTTGGCTGCCTGCCTCATGCAGTGTGTGCAGCCCGCTCTTGTCGGTGAATGAAGTTGAGGAGAACCACACTCGCAGGCTGCCGTTCTCGCGGAGGGGGAGGCCGTTCGGTGAACGCAGCAGCGCCGGAGTCAGGACGGATCGTGTTCCGCCGCTCAATTCATAAACCGGATTCCCCCGATGGCGGACGAAATGGCGGCCATCTTCGCTGATTGAAAGCCCCATCCGAAAGACCCGCTCAGCGACACTGCCGGTTGAGCCGCAGTGCCAGAGTTGGTATCGCCCATTCTCCAAGGAAACCATCGGAGCGAAGATGTGGGTGTCGTCGAAGGAACCGGGTTCCCCGAGGGAGAGAATGGGGCCGTCTGTATCCCGGCGCCATTGTTGCGGCGTGCCGAGCCAGAGTTGGACTTCGGCCGGCGCGGCGGCAATGACGTACGCCAGGGAAGCGATGAAAAGAATGGCGGTCAGAACGTTTCGGCGAAATTCGGGCATCTCCGGAAGTAATACAGATACAGACGCTGAAATCCAGCGCGGCAAAACGGTCTTGGAAATTGGCGTCGGAACGCTCAATGATGAATCAGTCCCACTCGATCTCATGGAATCCTGACTCCCTTGAAATCCTGTCGTTTTCTATCGCCGCTTTGGCTGACTCCGCCTTGAGGAGCCTGGCCTCTGGTTTCATTCCCAGAGCGTCATAGCATTCTGAAAGGAGTTCCAGCGATTGGTAGTCGGGAACCTCGCCTTGGGCGATCTGTTTGGCGACGGCTTCTTCCAGAAACAACGTCCGCTTGAACTGTTCGATCCGGTTGGCTCTCGAGAGGGGGTTCCGAAACATGTCTCCAACATGAAAAGAGCCGCCCCCGAAAGCAAGGCCGGCTCTTGAGACTTGATGGGAAGGGGGCCTCCTTCACGCCACGGCCCTTGAAGGTGAGTTCGGCGACGCCGGACTTGTCGAGTTCGCCGAGGCCTTTCTTCTTCATGAGGTCGTATTGGCTCTTGGTGTCGGCGGCGAAGGGGAGGTCGACTCCGGACTTCCAGCCGAGCCTCAGGAGGAAGCAACGCAGATTCAGGCGGGAAAATCCAGTCGCGGCCGAAGCCGCCTCCAGATAGGGAGACGTTTCGGTCGAACGGAGGCGGCGCATCTGTATTCCGGAACAGGCTCAGGCGCGTCAACGCAACGAGTGATCATGGCGGATGGTCGGCAAGCGCCGTGACAAACTCAATCTCAGCGGCTGATAGGCGCCGTTCCTTTCTCTTCCCACGAACGAAAGGCCGTCTTGCGCGGCGAAGCCGAGCCAGAATGACGCGACGCTCAGACCGCCTTGGGGGCAATTTCCCGCTGTTTTCCAAGCAATTCGCGGATCAACTGAAACAGCATCTTGCTTTCGAATGGTTTGGGCAGGAGCCGCTCGTTCTCGGTGAGGCTGGAGAGCCCGGTCAGATCCGGACTGTAACCTGTGCAGTAGATGACGAGCAGATCCGGATGGGTCTTGCGGATTTCACGCGCGATGTCCCGACCGCTCATGCCGCCCGGCATGACCATTTCGGTGATCAAGAAATCGATCGGCTCCTCGCTCCCGTTCCAGAGCTCGATCGCCTCCCGCCCATCGGCTGCCTCAAGGGCCCGGTATCCCGCGCGCTCCAGCGCCTTGACCATGGCGCCCCGGACGGCGGGTTCGTCCTCAACCAACAGAGCCGTCTCGCTGTGGGGCGCCGGCGCGTCCGACTGCAATGACGCCGGCTCCGTTTCCGGCGACGCTTCATCGAGAGTGGTCGGAAGAAAGAGATGAAAGCTCGTCCCGATTCCGGACACGGATTCGACCTCCACCCAGCCGTCGTGTTGTTTGGTGATACCGAAGACTGTGGAGAGCCCGAGCCCGGTGCCTTTTCCGGTTTCCTTGGTCGTGTAGAACGGCTCAAAGACATGCGCAAGGCTCTCTTTCGGAATGCCGGAGCCGGTGTCGGCCACACTGATCCGAAGATACTCGCCAGGCAGGGCATCCAAGCGTCGCTCCGCTTCGGATTGACTGATGGATTCGTGGCGGGCCATCACGCTCAAAGAGCCGCCGTCGGGCATGGCGTCCCGGGCATTAAGCACAAGATTGACGACCGCCTGTTCGATCATTCCGCGATCGACCCTGACATTGGGGAGTCCTTCGGGGACATCCAGCTTGAAGGCGATGGTCTCGCCAATCAGACGCCGCAACATCGCCGCAATGCCATCGAGCAATGCGTCGGGTTTGACGCATTCCGGCTGCATGACCTGCCGCCGACTGAATGCCAGCAATTGATCCGTGACTTTGGCCGCTCGCTGGGCGGCGTCATGAATGTCCTCCAGATTCTCCGCATCTTCTCCGGACAACACGTCGCTCTCCCGAAGAAACTCGGCGTTGGCCAGCACGACGGTCATGAGGTTGTTGTAATCGTGCGCCGCGCCGGCCGCCAACTGCCCCACGGATTCCATCTTCTGCATGTGCAGGATCTGGCTTTCCAAGCGGCGGCGTTCGGAAACATCGCGCGCGATGCATTGAAATTCGTCGCGCGTCCCCGACTTGGTCTGCACACGCAACCCGGCCTCCAGCGTCAATCTACCGTTCGGAACATCCGCGTTCAGTTCGATGGTCACGTTAGCCTCGGCGGGGTTGAGTGCCTGCATCGCCTCTCGCAGACGTTTCCGGCTTTCAGCGGTCAGGCTGGGCCAGATCCCGCGGCCGACCAGCCCGCCATCAACCGAAGAGAACACCCTATCCGTCGCAGGATTGGCGGCCACGAAGACGCCATCCCGATCCAGGGTGAAAATCAGTTCATCGGCATTGCTCACCAATTCGTCGTAGCGGGCCGAGAGTTGCCCCCGCTTGTTCATCTCCTCCTCGATGAGCCGGGTCTGCCGGGAGACACGCATACGCAGGGCATGGATCCACGCGAAGGCGAACAAGGCCAACACGACGCTCCCCTGTATCGCAGCCATGGAGCGCTCCTTGGTCAACCAGGGAGCCGCCCGCGTCACCTCCGGAAGCGCGCCCGCCGGAACCAACAACCTGAAACTCCGCGGCGCATGCCAACGGTCCGCCTGAACGCTGCACACGCTGGCGATCCGGATCAACGCCTGCGGTTCGAACCCTGAGAGATCCTTGCCGACATGGGCCGCCATGTCCGCTTGGAACACCACTCCATCGCTCAGCAGCGTGAGCGTCGGCGGGTTGGCGCCGAGAAGGTTCTCCAAGACAACCGCTTCCAGTTCGACCAAGTTTCCATCGCTCTCCGCGGCCACTCCTTCGCGAGCCCGAATGGCTGCCGGCTGCGGCAGGCCCGCCGTCTCGACGCGCCGCCATTCCACATCCAACAGCGTCGGGGCAAAATCCCCCGGCGACGAAAAGCCAAGGACCTCGATCCGGTCGCCTTCGCCCGGAATCGCATTGGTCGGAAACGCCACCAGCATTCCCTGAGAGGGATCCTGCAGCGCCGCCAACCCCGACGAACCGGCAAAAGTGACAACACCGGAAATCTTGACGCGTTTGCGCGCTGCGTCCCCTGACGGGTCGTACCGCAACAATCGATCTATCGGTGTCGGGGCGATATCGAACGGATCGGCAGGGGCGGTATTGAGAAACTCGACCTGATTCATGCCCGGCACGTGAAAATAGATTCCCGTCACCTGTCTGCGCGCATTGGCCTTGACTCCGCAGACCCCGGTCAAACGGACTTCCGCCCCGATCCAGTTGGTCTTGCTGAGCAGGCGAGCCCCTCCACTCAACACCGCCTCAAAACCGCCTTCCGAATTGCGCAGCCGCATCTGTAGGTTCTTCTGGCTGCGTTCGACCGATTCAACCGTGCCCTCGATCGCCAACCACTGGCTGTCTTCAGCCCCGGACATGAGACGCTCAAACCCGGCTTTCCGCGGCGCCGGCAACTCGCCCTCTCCGCGCCCGGTCACCTGATTGGCCACGACCATCGGGGCAAAACCACCCGGATCGGAAACGCCGCGGATTCGGACCCGGTCACCGGTCTTGAGATTGTAGGCTCTCTCCTTGGCTTCAATGTAAATCCCGCCGGTGCTGTCCTGAACGAACAGGACGCGCCAATTGCGGTCGTAGTAGGTGACCGTGCCCATGATCTCGACCGGGTATTTCCTGAGCGCCTGGACATGCCCCATGCTCTTGACCGCCTGGACGGCCGCAACACGGGCAACTCTGTTTCAGGCTCGGAGGCCGCCTGTTCCACGGTCAGGGAAGTCCGCGCAACCGCGTGATCAAAGACAAACTCATCCCCATACCTCCAAATGACGCCGGCCGCCTCGATCTTCACTCCCGGTTCCAGTTCCGTCTTCTCTCTCAAACGCACCCGGGTCTGGGCGGTTCCGGCGACGAGCGTGAAGGCGTTTTCTGAAATCTCCTGCCCGACCGTGCCGCGAATCCGGATCAATCGCGGATCGCGCATCTTTCTGAACTCTTCCTGCAACCCCGCCAGGGGGATCAATGGCGCATCAAAGGGATTCTCGGGACCGCGGCGATAAATCGCAACGTCTGCGAAATCCGGCACGAAGACCTGAATCCTCGACAAATGCGCGTTGGTCGATTCAGGGCGCCGGGACGGACAGCCGGCGATTTCCACCTGGGCGCCCACGAGATCGGTCAAGGACGCGGGGTCCGGGTGTCTAACCCAGACC
>JAYPGD010000139.1:0-339 GCA_038126655.1 Verrucomicrobiales bacterium | reverse complement strand
AAGAAAGCCACGACCAGTCGGATATGGCCATCCTCCGGCACGGCTTCAATCACCGTCCCGGCGAACATTACTCGGTCGCCCAGTTCCGCCCCTCCCTCGATCGCGAGGGGCATGAGAATGACGGGCGGCGGCAATTCAGCCGGCCCTAGAGCGGTCACCTCTAGATCCATGATCTTGGGGACGCCGTCAACCTGGTCCGTCGTTCCGGAGACAAGGGCGCGAGTCCGGGCCGGCGGCACATCGAATCCCGTGGGCAGGTGGATATACATCCGGTTATTCTCGTCACGCAGCCAGAGATTTCCCCACTTGGAATTTGAATACAGGATCACGCCTTCGATA
>JAYPGD010000138.1:7145-12513 GCA_038126655.1 Verrucomicrobiales bacterium | reverse complement strand
GGTCAGGACAGCGCCGAACAGGCCCATAAGGAACGGCAACAGGCTGACCAGACTGCCGGTGTTCCCGCTCAGGGCGCCGACCAGGATCTCGTCCTTGCTCACAAACCCGACAAGGAAGGGCAGTCCGGTCAGGCAGAGCATACCGATCGCGTAGGTGTAGAAGGTCCAGGGCATGTGATCCTTGATCCCGCCCATCCTCCGGATGTCCTGTTCCTCGTGACAGCCATGGATCACCGACCCCGCGCCGAGAAACAGCAGCGCCTTGAAGAAGGCGTGCATGATCAGGTGGAACATGCCGACCGCCACGCCGCCCACGCCGATGCCCAGCATCATGTAACCGAGCTGCGAGACCGTGGAATACGCGAGGATGCGCTTGATGTCATTCTGCGCCACGGCAATCAACGCCGCGAACACCGCGGTCGTCGCGCCCACCCAGGTCACGATCGTCAGCGCCGTCGCGCCGCCCTCCGCTCCCGGCGGAACCGCGGCAAACACCGGGAACATCCGCGCCACCAGGAACACGCCCGCCGCGACCATCGTCGCCGCATGAATCAGGGCGCTGACCGGCGTCGGACCTTCCATCGCGTCCGGCAGCCAGACATGCAGCGGCAACTGCCCGGACTTGCCGGCCGCGCCGCAGAAGATCAACAAGGCGATGCAGGTTGAAACCGCGATCCCGCCGGCCGCCGACTTGGCGACCAACGCCGCGATCGCCCCCTGTTCCAGACAACCGGCGCCGCCATCGTAGAACAACAGCGTCCCGGTCTCCGCGTAGAGCCAGACCATGCCGAGCAGGAATCCCATGTCGCCGATGCGCGTGGTGATGAAGGCCTTCCTGGCCGCCGCCGCCGCCTCGGGCTTGTGAAACCAGAAGCCGATCAGGAGATACGACGCGACGCCAACCAGTTCCCAGCAGATGAAGAGCAGCAACAGGCTGTTGGAGATGATCAGCCCCAGCATCGCCGCCGCAAACAAAGAGAGAAAACAGAAGAACTGCTTGAAGTTCGCGTCGTGCTCCATGTAGCCGACGCTGAAGATGAAGATCAGCAGGCCGACAAAGGTCACCATCACCAGCATCACCGCGGTCAAGGGATCCAGCACAAAGCCCAGCTTCAGGACCCCGGCCTCCCCCGCCCCGAAACTCAGCCACACGAAGTTGAAGAACTCCCGCGCCACGCCGTGATCGCCCTGCAGCTTCAACGATGCCAGCAACGCGCGGACAGACAGCAGCAACGCCAAGGCCATGGAGCCGATCGACAACGCCTTGGCCGCGCCCCGGTTGTCGCGCGGCGTCAACGCCAGCGCGCCCGCCGCCAGCAGCGGCAGCGTCGGAATCAACCAGAGTGTTTGCGTCGCTTCAGACATGGTTCCTCGCCTACCCCTTCATCGAATCGATCCTGTCCAGGTTGACGGTCTTGAAATGGCGATACACCGCGATGACCAGGGCCAGCCCGACCGCCGCCTCCGCCGCCGCAATGCCGATCGAGAAGATGACCATCATCACGCCGGACGCCGCATCGGCGTTCACCCCATACCGCCAAAAGATGATGAAATTCAGGTTGGCCGCATTGAGCATCAGTTCGATGCTGAGCAGCACGATAATCGCGTTGCGCCGGATCAGCGCGCCGCAGAGCCCGACGCAGAAGAGCGCCGCGGAAAAGACCAGCCAGGTTTCCAGGGTCATTGGCCGCCCCCCTTTCCATTGGGCTCCTTCATCGCGATGATCACCGCGCCGATCAAGGCCGCGGTCAGCAGCAACGCGATCGCCTCCAGGGGCAGCACGTATCTGCCCATCAGTTCATGCCCGATCTTCTCCACGGTCAACGGCGGCGCCGGCGCGCCAAACTTCATCGAGACGTAGCTGGTGTTGATGGCGACCACCAGCGTGGCAAACACCGCGGCGCAGATCAGCCCCGCCCAGATTGCGCCCTTGTTGAAGCGGGACTCGCCCGGGTTGTCCGCCGAACGCGTCAGCAGAATCGCAAAGACAATCACGATCGCCACCGCGCCCACATTGACCACGATCTGCGTCAACCCGACAAACTGCGCGCCCAATTGCAGGTAAAGCGCCGCCAACCCAAGGAAGGTCAGCGAAAGGCACAACGCGCAGTGCACCACATTGCGCAGACTGATCGCGGCGATCGCGCTCAACAGCGTCAGGGCGGCGGCTATGAGGAAAGGCGCGTCCATGTCAGCCAGCGTAGCGATAGGTTCTCGGCCCCCACTTGCGATTGCTCAGAAGGTTGCGTCCAAGCAGGAGGTAAGGCAGCGCCAACAGACTGACGCAGACCAGCCACCGCACCAGTTCCGCGCCAAAATAATCCCAAGGCCGCGTGTATTTCCAGACGGCGACCACGACCAGATTGATCAGCGCCATCGGCAGCATGAACTTCCAGGCAAAGTTCATCAGCTGATCGATCCGCAGGCGCGGCAGCGTCCCCCGCATCCAGATATAAAGCAGGACGATGCAGGCCAGCTTGGATAGGAACCAGGCCCACGACGGAATCCAACCGCACCAGAAGAACGGGAACGGCGCGTGCCAACCGCCCAGGAACAGGACCACGCACATGCTGCTGATCACGAACAGACCCAGGTATTCCGCGAGGAAGAAGGTGGCGAACTTCATGCCCGAATACTCCACGAAGTAGCCCGCAATGATCTCCGACTCCGCCTCGGGCAGATCGAAGGGCGAGCGATTCGATTCCGCGGCGGCCGCGATCAGGAAAAGGACGCAGCCGACGAATCCCCAGGGCGTGAACACGAACCAGTTCGGCACGATCGCGCCCCAGCCCCGCCCGCCCTCCTGCGCGGCGACCATGTCATTGGGATTCAATGAGCCGGTCGCCATGACCGCCGCCAACGCGGCCAGCAACAGCGGCAGCTCATAGCTGATCATCTGGGCGATCGCGCGCATGGCGCCGAGCAGCGCATACTTGTTGCGGCTCGACCAACCGGCCATGAACACCGCCAACTCCGTGCCCGCGCCCACGGCAAAGAAGAACAGGATGCCGGCGTCGATATCGATGGCGTGCATGTTCCGTCCGAAGGGAATCACCGAATAGGCCAACAACGCCGACACCAACAGCACGACCGGCGCGAGAAAGTGCACCACCTTGTCCGCATTCCGCGGGACGACATCCTCCTTGGTGATCGTCTTCAAACCGTCCGCCGCCCATTGCAGGAAGCCGAAGGGCCCGACGCGATTCGGTCCCAGACGATTCTGAATGCGCCCGAGCAGCTTCCGCTCGGCCACGGTCGTCAGCGCGAATATCGCGGGGAAGACCAGCATGATCGGCGCGATGGACATCACAATGGACGCCGGGACCTGCAGCGGCTCGGGAACGTGCCCCAGGGCCCAGGCTTTCAGTGTCACAAAGATTTGGTCCAATTGCTGCATCGGCGTCCGCTACTGCTTTTCACCCTTCGCGTCCCCTGCGATCTTCTCCGCGTTCTGGGCCTTCTTGGCCAGCGCCGCCAACTTCGCCGCCTTGGCCTTGTCCGCGACTTCCTTAGTCTTGCGCTCCTTGTCCAGACGCGCGTCCACCTCGGCGGCCTCGGTCGGGTGAATCTTGTGATAATACTGGTTCGACTTGGCCAACCGGTCCTTGTCCAACAAGAGACCGCCAAAGCGGTCAAACTCGCCGTACTCGTAATCGGTGTCCATCTTGATGGCCTCGAAGGGGCAGACCTCCACGCAGATCTGGCAACTCATGCACACGGACACATCGATGTCGAAGGTCTCCGGCTGCTTGGTCGGCTTGCCGTTCTCATCGCGCTTCATCACGATGTAGATGCACTGCGGAGGACACTCCTTCTCGCAGATCTTGCAGGCCACGCAGCGCAGCCCCGCCTCCGGATCCTTGTCAAAAACCAGGAACGGAAAATTGCGCGCCGCCTCATGCGCCGGCTCCCGCTCCTCGGGATACTGGACCGTCGTCATCCGGTCCTTGGAAACATAGCTGCCAACGAAGTTCTTCGCCGTCTGCGCCATGCCGGTCAGGATGCCTTTGCCGGGAATGGTCATCGCTGCGCTCCTCTCTCAACCACGAATGGACACGAATGAACGCGAACGTGAGGGCGACTCCTGAACACCGGCGGCCGCGGTTGATTTCGAAACGCCCCCAAGACCTCGGTCTGGTCTTCCAAGAATTCGTGTGAATTCGTGTCCATTCGTGGTTGAACAAAAATCATCGGTCCACCTCCCCCAGGACGATGTCCACGCTTCCAAGGATGATCACGGCGTCGGCGATGGAGTGCCCGAGGCACATGTCCTCGAGAATGGTCAGGTTGATCAGGCTCGGCGGGCGGACGCGATAACGATAGGGCTGCGGCTTGCCGTCGCTGATCAGGTAGAATCCCAGTTCCCCCTTGGGGCCCTCGATGCGGCCGTAGGCCTCGCCCTTCGGCGCCTTGAAATTGCGGATCTTCGCCTTCGGCGCCGTGATCGGCCCCTCCGGGATGTCGCGCAACGCCTGCTGAAGAATCTTGATCGACTCGCGCATCTCCAAGACGCGCACCATGTAGCGGTCGAACACATCGCCATGGTCGCCCAGCGGCACGCGAAAATCGAAGCGGTCGTAGATGCCGTAGTTGTCGACCTTCCGCAGGTCGTAGTTCACGCCGCTGGCGCGAAGCATGGGCCCGGTGATCGCGGAACTGACCGCCAGATCCGCCGGCAGGACTCCGATCCCCTGGGTCCGCGCCATCAGAATCTCGTTGCCCGAAAGCAGCGCCTCATACTCGTCGAGGAAGCCGCCAAATCGCTCGACCACATCCCTCGCCTTCGCCAGCCAGCCGTTCGGCAGGTCCACGCGGCAACCGCCGAAGCGCATGTAGTTGCACATCATGCGCGAACCGCTCAAGGCCTCGAAGAGATCGAGAATCTTCTCACGCTCGCGGAAGGCGTACATCAACGGCGTGCCCAGGGCGCCCATGTCCTGCACCAGGAATCCGATCAGGCAGGTGTGATTCAACAGACGCGTGAGCTCCGCGGTGATGACCCGGATATACTCCGCACGCTCGGGAACCTCCAACCCGGCCAGCTTCTCCACCGCCAGGGCGTAGGCCCAGTTGTTCGTCATCGAACAAAAATAATCCAGCCGGTCCGTGTAGGGCATCGACGCCAGGTAGCTCGTCCCTTCGGCGATCTTCTCGTGGTTGCGATGCAGGTAACCGAACACCGGCTTGAGCTTCACCACGTCCTCGCCGTCCAACGCCACGTCCATGCGGAACACGCCGTGGGTCGACGGGTGGTGCGGTCCCATCGCCACCTCCAGCAGATCTCCGTCGATCTCATGGGAATGCATGTCCTTGGGCAGGACCGTGTAGCCCGTATAAGTGGCCCTCCGTTGCTGTCACTGTACGATGT
>JAYPGD010000138.1:0-7135 GCA_038126655.1 Verrucomicrobiales bacterium | reverse complement strand
GGACCGTGTAGCCCGGATCGCCTGAGCCTTCCGGGGCCGGCGTCTTGCCGAGAATGGATTCTATGTCGAGGCGTTTCGTCATTGCGCGCCCCCTTCCCCGTAGCGCGCCTGCGCCTTCTTCAGGACCTCGTCATGCGGCGTGGGCTCGTATTCGTAATCATCCGGCTCGACGTAATCCTTGCGCATCGGATGATCCTCGAATTCGTCCCACATCAGGATCCGGCGCAGATCGGGATGCCCCTCGAACGTGACGCCATACAGGTCAAAGATCTCGCGCTCCTGAAGCTCCGCGCCGCGCCAGACCGGCGTCAGCGAGGGCATGCTCACGTCATCCGTCCGATTCCCGGTGCGCAGGCGAAGCACAACCGGACCGTGGCCCAGCCTCATCGAAAACAGGTGATAAACGGATTCGAGATAGCCGGGCGTGCGGATCTCCTTCACCTCGACGACCTCCTTCTCCTCCCCATTCACGACCTTCTTGACCTTCTCCCGGAGCTTCTCCACCGAGTCCAGCCAGTCGACGCCGGTGACATTCGAGCAGTGATCCAGTTTCAGGTCCTTGTCATCGCGCAGGAACTCCGCCACCCGCACGGCGTGTTCATGCCCCACCGCCAGGGAATGCTCCGCCGCGGGTCCGGGATTCTCGATGATCTCGAGAACGGCGCCCGGGACGGCGGCTTCAATGCGTTCTTTGATGCTTTCCAATGATTCCACTTGCGGCGACTGGAAATTGTATTATTCGGCGCGCTCCATTTTGGGCGGCTGCCAGATGGCGTTGTTCTGCGGCGGATCCAGGTCCTTCGCGCCGAACGACGGCACGGGAAATTCGCTCGGTTCGTCGGCGTTCAAATGCCGCGCGCGATCCGGCCCGGTCAACTTCTGGGCGTCGATCTTCTTCTGTAGCGTCATGAAGGCGTGAATCAAGGCCTCGGGCCTCGGCGGGCAACCCGGGATATGCACATCGACCGGCATGAAGCGATCGATGCCCTTCAACACGTTGTAACCCTGTTTGAACGGCCCTCCGGAAATCGCGCAGGCGCCCATGGCGATCACATACTTGGGCTCCGGCATCTGGTTGTAGAGCCGCACCACCTGGGGTGCCATCTTCTTGGTCACCGTGCCCGCCACGATCATCAGATCGGCCTGACGGGGGGAAGGACGGAAGACCTCCGCTCCGAAACGCGCGAGGTCGTAGCGGGCCATCGTGGTCGCGATCATTTCAATCGCGCAGCAGGCGAGCCCGAACTGGAGCGGCCACACAGAGTTGCGACGCCCCCAGTTGTAGATGTCCTCGATCGTTGTCGTGAAGACGCCCTGCTTGCTGAGTTCGCTGCGAAGTCCCTCGTCCATATCAGCTCACTTCCAGGTTAGAACCCCTTTCTTCCAGGCCCACACCAGTCCTTCCACCAGCAACAGCGCAAACACCAGCATGGCGATCGCGCCGCCCAACGGCAGTCCGGTGAACGCCACGGCAAAGGGAACCATGAACACCGCCTCCACATCAAAAATCAGGAACACAATCGCGTAAACGTAATACTCCGACTTGAACTGAACCCACGCGTCGCCCTTCGATTCCAGACCGCATTCGTAGGTGGCGTTCTTGTCCGGCCCCGGCTTCTTCGGGGAGAACAATTTCGCCCAGATCGCGGCCGCAATCAGCGGCGTCACGGCCATCAAAATCCCGAGAATCAGGAAGGTCGCGACATACTGGTATGGACTGTATTCAACGGTCATTTGGGGAACCGGCGGAACGGAACGCGCGATACATTGCCTACCGGCCATGCCAGCGTCAAGAAGACCGCGTTTTTTTTGCGGAATCGATCAAAACCAGAACGGAATCAACCCTCAAGCCCTGGCGCTAATCCTGAAATGAGGCCAACTAATCCAGATCTTCCTGAACGCGTCGGAGGAAAGAGTCGGAGCCTCCGGACATCAGACGGGTGGTTCCGCAAAAGACCGCCCCAATCCGCAGGATACTCGGCGCATCGATTGACACGAACCTCCGGATGAGGCTAGGAATTCCCGCAGACCGCACGCTTCCAAGGGCTGCGGCATTGACTTATCAAACCATGCACTTCCCCCACGATCTCCAACAACAATTCGAGGACGCCGTTGGCGGCGATGCCCCCAAAGCCGTCGTGCGCGCCATGTACGACATCAAGGGCAACCTGGGCGAAACCTACCTTGCCTGCAACGACGTCGTGCTCGTGTTGTTTTCGAAACGCGTCGGCGGACGGCACAAGCGCCATGAATTCGCCCTGAAGGACATCGAGTCGTTTTCTGTGCGCGACGACGGCTCCTAAACGACCGTCGAACTTGCGGCGCACGGCGAATGCATCAAATTGAATTTTTCCTCGTGGGATTCCGTGGAACTGGAGGACGTGACCGACCTGTGGACGGCCGCGACCGGGAATCTGATGAACACGGCCGCATCGCAACAGGAACCCGCCCCTCAACCGGCCGGGGCCGACAGCTTCGAGTTGACGCCCGTGACTGTGTTCTGCGCGGCCATCTATTCGGTCGCGGATATTGACGGTCACGTCGAGAAGGGCGAACTGGCCATTCTCGAAGACTCAATCCCGGACAAGAACGCCGTGAAGCTGGGAGCGGGCTATTGCAAGGCCAAGGGAATTCATGCGGTCGTGGAACAGGCGAAAGTCAAACTGGATGAAAACCAGCGCCGTTGCCTGATGGCCAACCTCATCGCGGTCGCCATGAGCGACGGCCTGTTGCGCACGGCCGAACAGGAGGCCTTGGGCAGCTACCGTGCGGCCATGTCGATTTCCGACGAGGAATACGAGGCCATGTTCGAGACGTTGATGGCGCGGAACAACCTGGCTGTCCTGTCCGAAGGCGGAGCAAACGAGCAGGGCGCGGACGCCGCCGCGGTCTTCTGCGCATCGCTCTATGCCATGGCCGACGCCGACAACGAACTCGACGACAGCGAACTCACGCTCATCACGCGCATCATGGACGACGCCAACAAAATGTTGGCCGGCCGATCCCATCTGGCGAAGAACGGCGTCGACCTCCTGCTGGACCAGGTCTGCACCGAATTGAATCCCGCGCAGGGCCGCTGCCTGATGGCCAACCTGATCGCCGTGGCGATGGCGGACGGAAGCCTGCGCGGCGCGGAACAACAGCTGTTCGAGCGATTCAAGCTGGCAATCGGAATGGACGCGGCCGAATTCCAACGTCTGTTCGACGCCTTGCTGCTGAAAAACAACCTGTCAGTTCTTGGCTGAAGAAACCGCGCTCCTCTTCGCCTCGGCCAACTGGCCATTTCGGAACAAGAGGGACATCGACCATTAAGCAAGAGCAACCGGATCGATAAATTCCTTTCCCGCCATGAACCGCGCGTAAGCGTCCTGGAGCGCGGTCCCGCAGACCGCTTTGCAGCGCCCGGTCTCCCCCGACGCCTTGAGAATCGCCGTGTCGGAACAGCCTAATTCTGCTCCGGGTCGTGCCGGTGGAGGCCGACGGAGTGGGCGATATCATCGAACTCCTCGCGGCTGACCGTCTCCAACGTCTTGCCCTTGGATGAGAGCTTCTCGTTGATCTTGATGGTCTTCTCGGTCATCTCCTCGTGGGTCTCCTTGGTGCCGCCGACCAAGGCAAAGTTGTCGCCGGTTGTGACGCGCTTGTGCCCATCGGAATCCAGTCCGACGCCCAACATCATGCCCTTCTTCTGGCTGGAAGCTTTCTTGCGACGAGAATTGGCCATGCGACAACCTATGAGTTTCGGTGGCTTAGTCAAGGGCGATTGAAATCAGACCAGCTTCTTGTATTTCCGGTCCTCCGCCAGTTTGGCGACGAGGTGTTTGACCTTCTGGGACTGGCTCTTGTGGGCGAGCAGGACGGAGTCGTCGGTCTGCACCAGGATGGATTCGCGGAGCCCCACGACCGCGATCGGTGTGCGGTTCTCCTCGCTGCGGGCGTCGAAGATGATGTTCCGGGCCGCGTCCACGTGCACGAAGTCGGCCACGGCGCAGTTGCCCTCGTCATCGGGCTTGATGTGATGCGCCAGTGAAGTCCAGGAGCCCAGGTCGTCCCAGCCGAAATCGCCGTCGGCCACGATGACATTCTGGGCCCTTTCCATCACCGCATAGTCGATCGAGATCCGGCGAATTTCCGGGTATTCCTTTTTCAGGACCTTCTTCAGTTTGGCCGGGCTTCTGGCGGCGTCGAACCACCGATGACACGCAGCCTCCATCTCGGGCTGATGCTTCTGCAATGCCTCGGCGATGGTCACGAAGGACCAGATGAACATGCCGGCGTTCCAGCGGTAACTGCCATCCGCCAGATATTCGACCGCCTTCTCAAAATAGGGCTTCTCCTCAAAGCGCTCGACCTTGTTGAACGCCGTCCGATACTTCCGACCGGCCTTGCCCTTGGGTTTGGGCAAGGGGCCTCCGCATTTGATGTAACCGTAACCGGTCGCCGGCTCGGTGGGCTTGATGCCGATGGTGACGATCGCCTGCCCGCGCGACGCAAGGTCGAAACAATCTCCCAGGACGCGCTGATATTTCTTCTCGTCCGGAATGACGTGATCCGCCGGCAGCACCGCCATGGTGGCGGTCGTCGAACGCGACCCGACAATCGCCGCGCCCAGCGTGATGGCCGCGCAGGTGTCCCGCCCGCAGGGCTCGGCGATGATGTTGGCGGCGGGAAGATCCGGGATCTGCTTCGCGACCTCCGGGGCCTGGACTTCGTTGGTGATGATCAGGATGTTCTCGATGGGGACCAACGGCCGCACTCGATTCACGGTCTGCTGCAGAAACGACTCCTTCCACAAAAGCGAAATCAACTGCTTGGGCGTCTTCTCCCGGCTCAAGGGCCAGAAACGCTCCCCTCGCCCGCCGGCCATGATGATGACATAGCGGTCCTGATTTTCGGCTGGAGCTGCTTGAATCGTCGCCCGCGAGGGTTTCGGATCAGCCTTGGGCGCGGGCTTGGCCTTAGGCTTTGCCTTGGACTTGGCGGGCGTCTTGGCTTTCGCCTTCGGACTGGCTTTCTTCTTCGCGGCCATAAGCTACTCCGGCTTGGATGGTTTTCAGTCTTGCGCTTCTTGAGCCTCTTTGCGGCTACAAAAAGAAATCAGGCGGAAACCGGCGACTTCACGGCTTCGGACAAGGTCCCGACGAACGTGGCCACCTTCTCCGCCATTTCCGGCTCTCTGCCGAATTCGGCGATCTGGTTCACGATGGCGCTGCCGACCACCACCGCATCGGCGCTGTCGGCCACCTGCCTCGCCTGCTCGGGATTCGAAACGCCGAATCCCACGGCGATCGGCAGGTCCGAATGTTTCCGGATCAACGCGGTGCGCTCGCCGATGGAATCGGAAACCTTGGACTGCATCCCGGTCACGCCTTCACGAGACACGTAATAGATGAATCCATCTCCCCGCTTGGAGATCAATTCGATGCGCTCCTCCGGGGTGGTCGGCGCAATCAGCCAGATCGGGCAGAGCCCCGCTTCGGTCATCAGGCGTTGGTATTCCTCCGCCTCTTCCGGCGGCAGGTCGAGCATCAGCAGTCCATCCACGCCGGCCTCGGCGCATTGTTTGATCCAGTTTTCCAGACCGGCCTTGTGGACGAGATTGTAATAGATGTAGAGAACGACCGGGATCTGCGATTCCTTCCGGATTTCCGCGACCGTTTCCAGGACCTTGGGCGGCGTCGTGCCGGATTCCAATCCGCGTTGCGCCGCCAGTTGATTCACCATGCCGTCGGCCAGCGGATCACTGAAGGGCACGCCCAATTCGAGAACATCCACCCCCGCTTCGTCAAACGCCAGGGCCAACCGTCGCGTCGCGTCGAGATCGGGATCGCCGGCGCCGATATAGACCACCAGCCCCTTCTGTCCCTCGGCCTTCAAACGCTGAAATCGTTCAGAAATGCGATTCATGAAGGGCGCAGCATGGCAATCCACATGAAAAAGGTAAAGAAATCTGGAGGGAAAAGCCCCCAGCGGGGCCAACTTGAGCGACTCCCAAATGGATCGAGGAAAGGTCCCGTCTGTGCCTGTGGCTGGATGATTGAAAACCTCACACGATCAGCTAGGTTTTCGCCTCATTGGAAGCTGACCTCCAGAACTTCAACTGCATGACACTATGATCCGCACAGCAATACTTGCCCTGTCGCTTGGCATTCTCACCTCCTGCGTTTGCGTTCCCAAGAAGGTTGCAGATACCTGCACGTCTGATCGCGAGTTGAACAGGTACAAATCCAATCGTAAAATCCCGGCAACCCCGGACCCCCACAAAAGTTTTGATGTAGAAGAAATCAGCATCATCCCGCTGTGGATAGGTGTCGTCGATGAAGACTGGAACCTCCTGGAAGGCTACGATGTGCGTTTTGCCACAACCGGACACTGGCTGACCGACTTCAAGGATATCGACGGCGGTCTGAAAAAGTTCCAACTTGGCGAGATTGAACAGGAATTCATGATATACCTCCTCGGGCGGGGTGCCTCCGACGCTACACCGCATGCAAAATTTCCGGTGCAACATGTCAAGATCCTCGACAAGCTGCAACAAGGCCAACGGCCGGTGATCTTCCGATTTATCGACAGTAAGCTTGAGTGACCTGTCGCGAGCCATTGGACCATCCTGAGAATCACTGACCGCCCGCAACACCGTCGCGCCCTTGATACAATCATGCGGAACCCACCCGAAAGCAACGCCGCCATTCCGCCCCCCGATTCCCGGCAGGCGCGGTTGCGTCGTTTCCGCTTCATGCTGGCCTTTGTGTCGTCAGGTCTGACTGTTCTCGCCGCCTTCCTGTTGATCCGCTTTCAAGTCATTCCCGCCGGACCGTTGACGTTCCTTGCGCCTCAGGATGAAGCCGCCCCGGCCGCCCCAAACGTCGAGGAAGGCGCGCTGATTCTCGAGGAGGTCGGGGCCGACAAGACCGGACACAAGTATGTTTACGACGAGCTCATCGGCTGGCGGAACATCCCCAACTGGCAATCGACGACCTTCGACAAGAAGCTGACCATCAATTCCAAGGGCCTCCGCGACACCGAGCATCCCTACGCCAAACCGGAGGGCGTGAAGCGCATTCTCGTGCTGGGCGACTCCTTCGCCTGGGGCTATGGCGTCGCGGATGAGGAGACCTTTTCCAGCGTCCTGGAG
>JAYPGD010000137.1:11298-12530 GCA_038126655.1 Verrucomicrobiales bacterium | reverse complement strand
CTTCGAGCACAGCTCCAGCAATTGGTCGATTGGCTTCACCAGTTCTTCATGCGCCTGCGCCGCGCGCCAGATTCCGAAGTTGCCGATCGCCGGATTGAAGCTTTATCCAGCGTTCACAACGCCCTCAAACCTCGCCGCCAGGCGAAAAAGAAGCCGGCCCAAGATTCGGAACAACTTTCCCTCCTATGAACTCGGAACCTGGATCAAACCTCTGCGAAACGGGCCACTCGCCCGGAGATCTGGTGCAAACAGATTCCTTCCCAGAATAGCCCTAAACAGCCCGTTTTTGAAGGCTATTTCGGTGTTTCGAACCCTTGTGAACCCTAGCGCAAACCGCGCGACAAGATTCACAGTACAAAAAAAATGGTACCCCCACTAGGACTCGAACCTAGAACCAATTGATTAAGAGTCAACTGCTCTACCAATTGAGCTATGGAGGCACCGAAGGAGGCGGAATATAGACATCTCGAATGAGTTGTCAACCCCATCGATTGACAATCTTCGGAGCGCCAAGGTCTCAGTTGCCGAGTTGTTGCAACAGGCCTCGCGCGGGGCCGTAGTTCGGCGCGATCTGCAGGGCGCGCCGGGCGGCGTCGGCGGCGTCTTGCCGCCGTTCGATCGAAAGCAGGATGGTCGCGCGGGCGTAGGGGATTTCGGGATCGTTCGGTTCGGCGGCCTCGGCCCGCTCCAAAGCGTAGACCGCCGCGTCGGGCTGTTTCATCTGATTGCGCATGAGGCCGAGGTTGTACCAGGCGCGGGCGTGTCGCGGATTCAACCGCACCGCCTCTTCGAGCGACGCCAGGGTCCCCTGGGGTTGGCCGATTTCGTGAAAAGCCAGTCCCAGCTTGTAGTGGTATTCCGCCTCATCCGGATCCAGGCGAATCGCCTCGCGGAGGGCGGCGATCGCATCCTGCCCCCGTCCCGCCATGCTCAGGACGATGGCGTGTTCGTGGCGCAACGGCGCGGACCAGCCGTCCAGCTTGATGGCCCATTCGATGTAGTGCAGCGCCTTGTCCGTCTCGCGCCGGTCGAGGTGAAAGACGCCCTTCTGCAGGGCGCCGGTCGGCATATCGAGGCTGAACTCCAACGATCGAAGCAGATCTGCGGCCGCCTCCGAATCGAGGCTCACCCGGTCGCGCAACGCCCAGGCGGCGTCCACGCGGACTTTGCGGACGGGGTCCTCCAACAGCTTGCGCAGTCCGCCCTCCACCCGGGCGGGGCCGTCGCGGACG
>JAYPGD010000137.1:0-11288 GCA_038126655.1 Verrucomicrobiales bacterium | reverse complement strand
GGCCCAGGGTCAGCGCCGCCGTGCCGCGCAGGAGGGCGTTGGTCGAGGAAAGCTCTTTCAGCAACGCCTCGCCGACTTCGGGATCATAGATCCACGGATCCAGCAACTCGGCGGCGACCGCGCGCCAGAAGGGCATCGGCTCCGTGCGCAGCATCTGCAGCAGGTTGTTCCGGGTTCCCGGATCGCCTGCGCGCGCGCCGGCGACCCACCGCGCGCGCGTCCGGGTCGGGCGGTCCATCCTGGGTCCGTACCACTGTTCCACTGCGGCGATGCTCCAATCGACGTCCTTGTCCGTGTGGCAGCGATTGCAGGCGTTGGGGATGCCATGTTCCTTGGTCAGTGTCGGGTCGGGAATGGTGAAACCGTGGTCGCGACGCGGGTCGCGTTGCATGTAGGTCGTCTCCGGCATGTGGCAGTTCACGCATTGGCCGCCCTCGCCCGTGACCTGATGATGGGAGTGCCCCGCGGGATCGATCACCGGGCTGTTGGGATACTCGGGCGTTGGAGCGGCGTGGCACTTCATGCACAGGACGTTGCCGGGCAGCAGTGTCTTGCCGGTGTGGGGTTGGTGGCAATCCACGCAGCGCACGCCGGCGTGATGCATCCTGCTGCTGAGAAAGGAGGTGAACACGTAGTTTTCATCCCGGACCTGGCCGTCGGCGTAATAGATGTCCGTCTCATTCGGGATCACATGCGAGTAGTGGTCGAGGTAATGGTCGCCCGGCACGAAATCCCCGGTCAGTTCCGTCCGCCGCGAATGGCACATGCCGCAGGCGTCGATCCACTGGTCGCGATCCATCTTCTTGTAGGTCGGATCCGGCTCCTGCGATTCGGGGAACTTTCTCCGCCATTCGACATGCGCCTTCATCGGGCCGTGGCAGGCCTCGCAACCGACGCTCATCTCGGCCATGGAGGTCGTGTAGGTGTCGGTGGCGTGGTCGTAGTTCTTGCGCAGTCGGGTGTTGTGGCAGGAGGCGCACTGGGTGTTCCAGCTCATGCCGCGGCCGGTCCAGTGTCCCCATTCGCCGGGTTGCCGATCCTCCTCGCCGTAGACATTGAACCATTCGTTCGTGTGGGGATCGTAGCTGGCGTCCAGGGTCTGAAGCCGGCCGTTGGGGAAGGGGATCAGGTATTGGCGGAGCGGCGTTTCGCCGATGACGCGCGCGATCGGAAAGGATTCCTTCTCCCCGCTCAACCCCTTGGTGAGAACCTGATAGATTCCATTGGTGGAAAAGACCTGCGTGGTCTGGTCCGCGTGTCTGTATTCGCGCGGCGGATCGAAAGCCGGTCCATCCAGCTTCGCGTCGGGGAGGCGCTCGGCGAGTTGGTGGTCCGATCCCATCCAATCGGCAAAGGCTTCGGCATGGCATTCCCTGCAGCTTTCAGAACCGGCGTATTTGGCAAACGCCTCGGCTTCCGGCTCAGGCTGCCAATGCTTGACCGGCGTTCCGGTTTCCTTGGCCGCCTTCGACGCTGGAACCGGGGACTTGCCTGCTTCAACCCTGCGGGGGGCGGCCGGTTCGTCCTCCCGCAAGAGAAAGAAGGCGCCCGCGATGACGATCGCCGCGATGACAATCCAGCGCGCCATGCCGCCGCCCGGTCCGGACGCGGGATTGGCAATGGGGCCGCGACCGGATCCCGGTCCGCCGTCGCGAGTTCTCTTTTTCTTCTTCCGGTTCGACACGAACGCGCAGTGTGGCGGGATTCGTCCCCGGCTTCAATGCCGTTCCGGTTCCAGAAGGGGGAACGATTGAATCCGGGATGAGGCAACGTGAACGAAGCGCGGCTGTCTCGAAGATCAACCGCAGCAACGCTGCAAACCGCCAGGACCGCGCGGCGCGAAGATTCCCTTCACTCAAAGCAGCTTGGCGATCTCGTCCTCCTCGGGATCCCAGACCATCGGCTCGGGGGCCGGCTTTGGGCGGTTCCGTTTCTTTGGAGCCGCGGCGGTTGGCCGCTTCGGCGGCGAATCCGGGGAAGCCGCGGCAGGGTCCTCCAATTCCCCAAGAAACGCCCTCACGGATTCCAGGGGCGCGGGATTCAATGCAATGCCGTGGAAGGTTCCATGGCGCGTGCGCTGGATCAGGCCCGCGGCCTCCAGAAGCCTCAGATGGCGGGACACCGCCGGCGCCGACATGTCGAATAATTCGTTCAACTCGCCCACCATCGCCGGCCCGGCCGCAAGCTTCCGCATCATCGACCTCCGCGCCGCATTGGCCAACGCCCGCAACGCCGAATCCAGTTTGTTCGTCTCCTGATCTTCCATCCCCGCAAGCAGACGGACCCAAGCCTGATTGGTCAACCAAATATGTTAACATTATGGTTAATCATTTGACTGCGATAACGGCGGCGCATGGCCTGTGGTGTCTGTGCGACTTCGCCGCTTGACCGGGCTGGATTCGCTGATAACGTGCCGGCCGCTTGCAGGACATGGCCTGACCAAGGTGTTTTGCGAGACTGAAAACGCAAGACATCAACACCATGAAAAGAAACCTCCTGGCCGCCCTGGCGGCCGTCACCATGACCTGCGCCGCGTTCGCCGCGGACTCACCAGAACTCAAATCCCAGGAGCAGAAGGTGGGCTACATCATCGGCCACAACATCGGCTCGGGCTTCCATCGGGACGACCTCGATCTCGATTTCAACGCCTTCATCGCCGGCATCAAGGACGGCATGGCGGGCAAGGATTCGAAGCTGACGCCCGACCAGGTTCGCGCGGCGCAGCAGGCCTTTCAACAGGCCATGCAGGCCAAGCAGGAGGCCAAGGCCGCGAAATTGGCCGAAGTCGGGAAGAAGTTTCTGGAGAACAACAAGAAGCGCAAGGGCGTCACCGTCACCAAGAGCGGCTTGCAGTATGAGGTTCTCAAGAAGGGATCCGGGAAGACGCCGACGGAGAAGGACAGCGTCACCACCCACTACACGGGCACCTTGGTGGACGGCACGAAATTCGACAGCTCCGTCGATCGCGGCGAACCGGCCACCTTTCCGGTCACCGGCGTGATCAAGGGCTGGACCGAGGCGCTTCAGTTGATGAAGGAGGGCGACAAGTGGAAACTCTACATTCCCTATGAGCTCGCCTATGGCGCCCAGGGCCGCCCGCCTTCGATTCCGCCCGCCGCGACGCTCATCTTCGAGATCGAGCTGATCAAGGTCAACTGACCGGAGCGGCGGAGTTCTTCCAACTGCGGGTCCGTCCGCGAACCAGCCCCGATCCGGGAAATCCCATGGAGAAGCCGGCCGCCGTGTTTGAGCAAAGCCGGCGCGTCTTTCGCGGCGAACCGGCGGAGGAGGTCTTTGCGCGTTTCCTTTCGGAATGCGCGCGACACGCCTTCGCCAACGAGCGGGCGATCCTGGAGACCGAGGACATTGAAGGCGTGCATCAGATGCGCGTGGGTCTGCGGCGATTGCGCGCCTGCCTGAGTCTGTTCAAACCCCTGGTCCCCGCCAAGGCCGTCGCGCCGGCCGCCGGGTCCATTGCGCCCCTGCTGCGGAAACTGAGCCCCGCCCGGGACTGGGATGTCTTCCTGCGCGATCGGTTCGACCGCTTTGCGGGAGAGCCCCGATCTGACAACGCCCTGCCAGAACTGCGCGAACTGGCGGCCCTTCGTAGGGAAGAGTCCTACGCCGCCCTGCGTCGGCGACTCGCTGGCGGGGACCATCGTCGCGACGCGCAGGAACTGCTTGAGTGGATCGCCCGACGGGGTTGGCGGGACGCCATGTCGTCGAAAAGGCTGCGGGAGTTGGAACGGCCGATCGACGATTTCGTGCAGGGGGCGCTGCAACGCACGCGCCGCAAGGCGTTGGACCGGGGGAAGAAGTTCCAGGAGTTGTCGCTGAAAGAGCTGCATCGGCTGCGGATCCTGGTGAAAAAGCACCGCTACCCGGTCGACTTCTTTGCCGGAGCGTTCCCCGGCGGGCGCGGACGAAACTATGGAGTCGCCTTGAAGACGCTGCAGACGGAATTGGGTCGGGTGAACGATGTGGCCGTGGCTCGCGACCTGTGCGAGGAATTGGACGCCCCGCCCGGAATTCAGTCGGCGATCGCCGCGCTGATGGCCCGCGCAGAGAAGGACCGCCAGGAGTCGTTCGCCAAACTTCCTGATTGCTGGGGCGCCTTCCGGAAACAGAAGGCCTTCTGGAAACAGAAACTGCTGAAGGATTAGCCTGCGCGCGGCAGTGTCGGACGCCGGTCGCAGCGAAGGAGCCATCCGGCGGTTCGCCGGTCTTCAGCGTATTCCCGACAACGAAACCATTGATCTCCTCGAAGAGAACGGCCACATTCGGCGTCGATTAATCGGACCCCTATGAAAACGCATTTCCGCCCCACCCCTTCATTCCGCATCGCCGCCCTTGTCGCCGCCTTCGTCGGTCTTTCATTCTCCACCTCATTCGCCGCCGGGAAAGGCTTTGAGATCAAGAAGACCAAGAGCGGCCTGACCGTCAATCTGGACGGGAAGCTCTTCACCCGATACGTCCTCGACCAGGGGAACAAGCCGTTCCTTTATCCCGTCATCGGCCCGACCGGCAAATCCATGACGCGCCACTACCCGATGAAGAAGGTGGAGGGCGAACAGCACGACCACCCGCATCATCGTTCCATCTGGTTCGGGCACCAGGGCATCGGCGGCTTTGACACCTGGCACGAGCCGATGACCGGCGAGGAACGCTACAAGAACAAGAAAAAGGCGGACCTGGAGAAGTTTCTCAAGGGCCTCGGCCCGACCGTTCACCGCGAGTTCAAGAAACTGCACGCCGACGCCGAAAAGGCCGTCATCGTCAGCGTGAACGACTACGTTGGCTCCGACGGCTCCAAGCTGCTTTCGGATGAGCGCACAATCACCTTCACCGCCGGCAAGGACGCGCGGACGATCGACTTCGACATCACGTTGATCGCCAATCACGGGGACGTGGAATTGGACGACAAGAAGGACGCCGGCTTCAGCGTGCGCGTGCCGACCTCGATGTCGATCACCGGCAAGCAGGGCGGCCGCATCCTGAACAGCCGCGGCGACAAGGACGGCGACGCCTGGGGCAAGCGCGCCGAATGGGTCAGCTACTGGGGCCCGGTCGAGGGCGAGACGCTGGGCGTCACGATCCTGAATCATCCGGGCAGCTTCCGTCATCCGACTCCCTGGCATGCGCGGACCTACGGTTTGTTCACCGCCAATCCGTTTGGGACGAAGAGCCTCGACAAGAACGCCGAAAGCGGCGCCTTCACCTTGAAGAAGGGAAAGAAGATCACGCTGCGGCATCGCGTCATCCTGCACAAGGGCGACGCCCAGGAGGCGGATATCGAAGGCGAGTGGAAGAAGTATGCCAAGGTTTCAGGCAAGACTCAGGCGAAGAAGAAGGGAGGCAAAGCCAAGAAGCCCAACATCCTTTTCATCGCCATTGACGACCAGAATGACTGGCTCGGTTATCTCGGCGGGCACCCGCAGGCTTATACGCCGAACATCGACAAGCTGGCCCGTCGCGGCACGGCCTTCCTGAATGCGCATTGCCAGGCGCCGCTTTGCAATCCCTCGCGCACGAGCCTGATGTTTTCGCGGCGTCCCGATTCCACCGGCATCTACGGCCTCGCGCCCTGGATCCGCAATGTCGACGAGTTCAAGGACCTTGTCAGCCTGCCGCAGTATCTGCAGAAGAACGGCTACCACACCTACTCGACCGGCAAGATCTATCACGGCGGCTACGGTCGGAAGAAGACGGACAAGGAGTTCCAGGAGATCGGCCCCGGCGCCACGGGCAAGCCCTTTCCGCCGAATGGCAAGCTCGTCGAGACGCCCTTCGGCAATCACCGACTGGTCGACTGGGGAACCTTCCCGCACAGGGACGAGGACAAGGGCGACTACATCTGCGCGAGTTGGGCGGCGGAGAAGCTGAAGGAGATGCCCGAGGATGAGCCCTTCTTCATGTCCTGCGGATTCTTCCTACCGCACGTGCCGCTCTTCGCCACGCAGAAGTGGTTTGATCTTTACCCCGAGGACGAGTTGATGGTTCCGCGAATCCTGCGCGGCGACCGCAAGGACACGCCGCGTTCCTCCTGGTATCTGCACTGGTATCTGCCCGAGGTGCGGCTGAAGTGGCTGGAGGAGGTCGGCGAATGGAAGAACATCGTCCGCTCCTACCTCGCCTGCGTGAGCTTCATGGATTCCCAGTTCGGCCGCGTCCTCGACGCGTTGGAAGAGAGCGGTCATGCCGACAACACGATCGTCGTTGTCTGGGGCGACCACGGCTGGCACCTCGGCGAGAAGGAGATCACCGGCAAGAACACGCTGTGGGACGACGGGACGCGCGTTCCGTTGATCTTCGCCGGCCCCGGTGTGAAGGCGGGTCAACGCTGCACGAAGCCCGCCGAGTTGCTCGACATCTACCCGACCCTGATCGAACTCACCGGACTGCCGAAGAAGGGCGACCTACACGGGCATTCGTTGATCCCCCAATTGCGCGACGCGAACGCCGAACGTCAATGGCCCGCCATCACCACGCACAACGCGAACAATCACGGCATTCGCTCCGAGAACTGGCGTTACATCCGCTACGGTGACGGCGCTGAAGAGTTGTATGACATGAAGAACGACCCCAACGAGTGGACCAACCTCGCCGGCGATCCGAAGTACGCCAAGGTCATCGCGGAACACAAGAAGTTCCTGCCCAAGGACAATCGGCCTCCCGCGCCCAACAGCCGCTCCCGCATCCTGATCTACAAGGACAAGGGCGTGATCAACTGGGAGGGCAAGGATGTGCAGCCGGGCGATCCGATCCCGGGGTTGTGACGCATGGGCGGCCCCGTTCTCCTGATCGGATTGATCGTCCTGTTCTTTGCACTCTCGCTCGGGGGCGAAGCGCTTGCGCACTGGTTGGGCGAGAAGGTAAGAAAACTGCCCGCGAAACGTCGGAAGGCGATCCACCTCTCCGTGCTCGGCGTTGCGATTGTGATTCTCGTCTGGGGCAAGGCTACGGGACGGCTTGAACTGTGGTGACGATGTCTGATCCTGGGTGACACACGGCAGTGATGGCTTGTTGGCCGGAGCAAGTGGACGCATCCTGAAGGCATGAATCGGAAAACGCTCCTGGCCGTCGCCTCGTTTGCGACTTTCTCCTTTCTCGCCCAAGCCGCCACCCCCCGCCCGAATATCGTCATGATCATCTCGGATGACATGGGCTACTCGGACCTGGGCTGCTACGGCGGCGAGATTGAGACGCCGCGCTTGGACCAGTTGGCGGCGGGCGGTCTGCGCTTTGCCAACTATTACTCGAACAACATGTGCGTCGTCGCGCGGGCGAGCCTGATGACGGGCTGCTATTCCGGCGTCGCCAAGCCGGGCTCCAGCCTGAGCCGAAGCTGCGTCACCGCCCCGGAGCTTCTGCGCAGGGCCGGGTACACCACCCTGATGAGCGGCAAGTGGCATTTGTCAGACGAGGGCAGGGAAGGCTCGCCGAATGATCGCGGCTTCGATCACTGGTATGGGACCTACCTCGGCGCGGGCTCCTTCTTCACCCCGGCCTCGCTCTCCCGCGACAGCAAGAACGTGGAACATGAGTTTCGGGAAAACCCCGACTACTACTACACCGACGCCATCACCGACAACGCGATCGCCTTTCTCAACGACGCGCACAAGGACTCGCCGGACAAACCCTTCTTCCTCTACCTCGCCTACACCGCGGCGCACTGGCCGCTGCACGCCAGGGAGGAGGACATCGCGCATTACCGGGGACGCTACTCCATGGGCTGGGACGAACTGCGCAAGCAACGGCACGCGCGGCAGTTGAAGATGGGCCTCGTCGATTCCAAGTGGCCGCTTTCTCCGCGTCATGCCCAAGTCCCGGCGTGGCGGGACGAGGAGCACAAGGCCTGGCAGGAGCGGCGCATGGAGGTCTACGCCGCGCAGGTGACCTCGATGGATCGCAATATCGGCCGCATTGTGGATCTGCTTCGCAGCCGCGGTCAATTGGACAACACGTTGATCCTCTACCAGAACGACAACGGCGGCTGTCATGTGGAATATACGCGGAACCGCAAGGGCGCCTACCTGCCAGAGAAGACCCGCGACGGACGGCCGGTCATCCCGGGCAATCGCCCCGATGTCATGCCCGGTCCGGAGGACACCTACCAGAGCTACGGTTACGGCTGGGCCAACGCCAGCAACACGCCCTTCCGCCTGTTCAAGCAGCACGACCACGAGGGCGGCATCCGCAGCCCGCTGATCGCGCATTGGCCCAGGGGCATTGCCGCCCGCGGCGACATCACCCGGCAGGTCTGTCACGTCACCGACCTGCTGCCGACCTTCATCGAACTGGCCGGCGTCGACTACCCGGAGAAGTTCAATGGAAACAGGATCGTCCCGCACGTCGGCCGCAGCCTGGTCGCGGCGCTCCAGGGCGGCGAGCCCCCCGAACGCTCGACCTACTTCTGGAAGCACGCCCGCGGCAAGGCGGTGCGGGTGGACGACTGGAAACTCGTCAGCGAGAACAGAAAACCCTGGGAGCTGTATCGCCTCACCCCGGACGGCACCGAGTTGAACAATCTCGTGGAAGCCAATCCGGAGAAGGCCGCGGAGTTGAAGAAGCGATTTGAGGACTGGGACAAACGGACGAACCGGAAGAAGAAAAAGTAGGATTTGGAGCCAAGGGCAAGTCCGGGCGAACCCACCCCGATTTCATCCTCATTCTCCGCCGCGCGGGAGGATGAAATAGCCCCTCCCAAGAGATTGTGTCAAAAGGGTAGCAGCCGACGTGAGGAGGCTCATTTTATCTCGTAAGTCGTTGATAAGTGAGCCTCGTTACCTCGTCTGCTACGAATCGATCGATTTTTTACACAGCCTCCCAAGAGGGATTCATGCGATGGCATGTCGCATGGCCAGGTCCCCTCCGGCGGAGGGGATATTTGACGCCGCCGACGCAGTCGGTGTTGAGGCGGCGAATCGGGGTGGGTGCGTCCAGACTTGCAACACGTCTCCAATGCCGACCTCGCCCCGGATCACCCCTCCAGAAACGCCGCGTGCACGGCCTTGACCGCGCGCTCGCCGTCTTCCAACCGCACCACCACGGAGATCTTGATCTCGCTGGTGGAGATCATCTCGATGTTGATGCCCTCGGAGGAAAGCGTCGCGAACATCTTGGTCGCGACGCCGGTGTGATTCTTCATGCCGACGCCCACGATGGACAGCATGCCGATGTCCTCGTCCGCCAGCGCCTCGCCGAATTGAATTCCGCTGTGCAGGCCGTCGATGATGCTCTTCGCCTTGGCGAGGTCCGCCTTGCCGACCGTGAACGACATGTCCGTCGACTTGTTCCCGTCGCCGTGGCTGATGTTCTGGACGATCATGTCCACATTGATCGCCGCGTCCGAGATGGCCTTGAAGATGGTCGCCGCGACGCCCGGCTCGTCGGGCACGTTGACGAGCGTGATCTTGGCCTGGTTCTTGTCGAGTGAGACGCCGCGGATGACGACGTCCTCCATGCTTTTGGTTTCTTCCTTCACAATGGTGCCGGGGTTGTCGTTTAGACTGGATCGAACTTCGAAAACGACGCCGTGGTTCTTGGCGAATTCCACGGAGCGGGACTGCATGACCTTGGCGCCGGAACTCGCCAACTCCAGCATCTCGTCGTAGGAGATCTCCTCGAGCTTCTTCGCCTGGTCGGTGATGCGCGGATCGGTCGTGTAGACGCCGTCGACATCGGTGTAGATCTGACACAAATCGGCGTTCGTCGCCGCGGCCAGCGCAATGGCGGTCAGATCCGAGCCGCCGCGCCCGAGCGTGGTGATGTGGCCATCCGGCGTCTGGCCTTGGAATCCGGCCACGATGACGACGTTGCCCGCGTCGAGCAGTTCATGCACCTGTTCGGGGGTGATGTTGCGTATCTTGGCCTTGGTGTGGACGAGATCGGTGATGATGCCGGCCTGGGCGCCGGTCAGGGAAACCGCCGGCACGCCCATGGTGTGCAGCGCGATCGCGGTCAACGCGATGCTGGTCTGTTCTCCGGTCGCGAGGATCATGTCCATTTCGCGCTCGCTGGGAATGTCGGTCAGTTCCTTGGCGAGGCCGATCAGGTGATCCGTCTGCCCCTTCATCGCGGAGACCACGACGACGACCTGGTCGCCCTGGGCGTGATACTTGGCGACGCGTTTGGCGACGTTCTTGATGCGGTCGAGGTCGGCGACGGAGGAGCCGCCGTATTTTTGGACGATGAGGGCCATCTGGTTTCGTGACTGGTGATTCGTGGATCGTGATGGGTGAAACGCCGTCTGTCTTTGCGAAGCGCGGCGGAGGGGCCGAAGGCTCAGCCTTCGATCGCGGCCATGACGGCCTCGGTTGTGGGCGCGACCACCTTGGGTTCGAAGCCGGCCTCCCGGATCGCCAGGTCCGGATCCTTCAGTCCGTGGCCGGTCATGGTCGCCGTAACGACGCTGCCTTCCGGAATCTCCCCGTTGGCGACCGCGATCGTCAGACCGGCAAGCGAAGCCGCGCTGGCGGGTTCGATGAAAACGCCCTCCGTGCGGGCGACGCGCTTGTAGGCCTCGACGATCTGCTCGTCCGTGACCTTGCGGATCAATCCCTTGGATTCGCTCGCCGCGGCTTCGGCCTGCTTCCAGCTCGCCGGATTGCCGATGCGGATGGCCGTGGCGAGGGTGTGCGGTTCTGCGACCGGCGTGCCATCGACGATTGGCGCGGCGCCGGCGGCCTGCCAGCCCATCATGCGCGGCAGGCGATCGGCGAGGTTCACGGAGTAGTATTCCTTGAACCCCTTCCAGTAGGCGGTGATGTTGCCCGCGTTGCCGACCGGGAGGAAATGAAAGTCCGGGGCGCGGCCGAGCTGGTCGCAGATCTCAAAGGAGGCGGTCTTCTGCCCTTCGATGCGGACGGGGTTGACGCTGTTGACGACCTCGTAGCCGTCCTTCCCGCCCAGTTCGCGGACAATGCGAAGCGCGTCGTCGAAGTTTCCCTCGATGGCGATGGTCTCGGCGCCGTACATCAGCGCCTGGGCCAGCTTGCCCTGGGCGATCTTGCCGTTGGGCAGCAGCACGACACACTTCAGGCCGCCCTTGGCGGCATAGGCGGCGGCGGCGGCCGAGGTGTTGCCGGTGCTGGCGCAGATGACGACCTTCGCCCCGTTCTCCTTCGCCTTCGACAACGCCATCGTCATGCCGCGGTCCTTGAACGAACAGGTCGGATTCAGGCCCTCATACTTGAGATACAGCTCAAACTTCCCGCCGATGCTCTAGTCGAAGTTCTCCGCGCGCACGAGCGGCGTGCCGCCCTCGTTCAACGTGACGATGGGCGTCG
>JAYPGD010000136.1:0-12557 GCA_038126655.1 Verrucomicrobiales bacterium | reverse complement strand
GTCGCCGGTTCCATGTCCTGCTTTGGCCTTGCAAAGGCGTTGAAATTGTGAGGGACTTCCGCGTTCTGAACACTAAATCCAACGAAACATGCTCTTCTGGCTGATAGGAATTCTTTTGATGGGCGGTCTTGCCGCCCTTGGCCGCCTGATTGGCGCCACCCGCTTCGCGATCATTCTGGTGGGATTGTGGATCAGCCAGATTGCGGCGTTCGCCTTGGACGCGCGGTTGATCGATTGGATGTTGAACAAGGAGGGCAAACTGGCCAACCCGCTGCTCAACTGGATTCTGCCCGCGGTCATCGTCTACGCCGGATTCGCGGTGGTTTTCATCATCATCTCCCAGGTCGCCTACACCAAGATCCTGGTGCACTACAAGTATCACGTGCCGGATGAGCGGCGTGTGTCCTGGGAGCGCATGGACCGGGGCGTCGGCATTCCGGTGGGCATCGCCATGGGCGTCACCCTGATGATCCAACTGGGCGTCCTGATCCACGCGGTCGGCTATTGGACCGTGCAGTTGAACTCCTCGACCGCCGAGAACAACGGGACGCTGGTCAAGGTCTTCACCCCGCTCAAGAAAGCGCTGCACGGCTCCGGGCTGGAGCACATGGTCCTCAGTCAGGATCCCTGTCCGGATATGTTCTACGACATGGCCGACGTCGCGGGCATCGTCTTCAACAACCCCTCGGTCACCGGGCGCCTCGCCGTTTATCCCGGCACCCTGACCATTGCGGAGATGGAGGCCTTCAAGGCGGTCATCGATGACAGTTCGCTCACGCCGGCGTTCACGGGCTCGGGCAACATCGAGCTGGCCCTCGGGTCTGAAAAGGTCGCCAACGGCATTCTCTACAACGCCGCCATGCGTGAAACGCTGTTCAGCATCGATTGGGCGGACCTGAAGGCCTACCTCGAGACCGGCGCCTCGCCGAAATACGAGGGCGAGACGCTTCTGGGCAAACGGCGCCTCTACGCCACCAAGACGCGCGTGCGCATTCAGGAGCAGTATGCGGACGACGACAAGGACGCCATCGCCAAGCTGGCGCGGATCCGGCAGCAATTCCCTTACGTCTTGAAGGAGCTTCAGCTGCTTGCCGGCGGCGACAACACCGTCATGCTCAAGGGCCGCATCAGCGGGATCGGCGATCTGCGCTCCTTGGTCGAGGGCAAGCCGCTCAACGCCCAACCGAAGAAGGCGCCCGAGGAGCCGGTGGTTGTCGCCAATGGGACCTGGGACGGAACAAACCCGAATTACACGATCACCTGGGGCGGGGACAATGGCGGTGGCGCCTGCAGCTTCACCAAGGACGGCAATCTGCTCGTGCCCTTGGGCGACGGCACGCTGGTCTTCGGGAATTAGGCTGCTTCACACCTTGTTCAGGCAGGAGATCGCGTGGCGCCCTGCCTTCCTTCGTTTCCTCTCTGCCGCCGCGAAACCCGCGGCGGTTTCACTGCTTTGCGGGGAAGGAGACCTGTTCCACACGCGAAGTATTGTGAATGCTGGGAGGATCGAACATCCCGGTGGGGGCGGATCGGGCCACATGTTCGGCCTCATTGCCGAGGGTCTTCAGCGGCGACGTTTCCGGCTGGTTGACTCCGGCTTCGGCCACGACAGGCCGTGTTTCAGGCGTCAGCCCCGTCGCCGTTTCGGGCGTTGCCGCCGGTTGCGCGGTTTCGGTGGCGGACAGTTGCGGCCCGCCTTTCGATCCCTGCGGAGTCGCTCCGGAGGGCAGAAGCTGGACGCCGGCGATGACCAGGCTGCCGACAATCACGCCGTAGGCACCCAGCATGACGGGGCTGGTGTCGATCCCGGGAAGCAGACGCCGCCACCACGCCGGCGCGGGCCGGGCGTCCTCGGCCTCGATCCGGGCGATCACGCCCGCGGAGAAATCCTCGAAGTGGCCCGGCGGCGGGACTTCATGACGTTTCAGCTCCAACAACCGCCGCAGCTTCTCGAATTCCTGGTCTTTCGGTTCGTCGTTCATCTCATTTTAAATAGTCCGACAGATGGGCCTGCAACTGTTGACGGGCGTAAAACAACCTCGACCGCACCGTCCCGGTGTTGCAATTCACGATTTTCCCGATTTCTTCATGCGACATGCCCTGAATATCGTGCAACGTGACGACCAATCTATGGCTCTCTGACAGGCGTTGCATGGCCTCGTTCAATTTTTCCTGGAGCTCGGTCAGATTGGCGTCCCGACGCGGCGTCTTGTCCGAGATCAACGACACCAGTTCCGGGTTGTTTTCCACGTTGGCGTCCATGTCGTTGAGGCTGAGATTGACCCTCCGATTCCGCTTCTTGAGGAAGTTGATCGTCCGGTTGACCGCGATCCGGTAGATCCAGGTGTAGAAGCTGGATTGTCCCTTGAAGGAGTCGAGGGACCGGTAGGCCTTGATGAACGCCTCCTGCGTCAGGTCGTGGGCGTCCTCGTGGTTCGAGGTCATGTTGTAGAGCGTGGCGTAGATGCGCTCCTGGAAGGTCCGGATCAGTTCGTCGTAGGCCGCGAGGTCGCCCTTGCGAGCGCGGTCGACCAGTTTGGCCGTCCGGGCCCGTTCCTCCGCGCGCTCCTGCTCAGTGGGCTTGTCGACGCCGGCGGCCTTGGAAGTCTCCTTCTGTGCCGCCCCGCTCATCGCCCCTTGGTCCCGATATGATTGGACTGGCGTTCCAGGAAATCGGTCAGATGACCGAGCGCCGCCCGGCCCTCGCCGCGCGGCGCGTCCTCCAGGCGTCGGCGCGCCTGGTTCAGGTGATCCGTGATGGCCTTCTTCGATTCCGCCAGCGCGTCGCGCCGCTCCAGCAGCTCCAGCACACGGGGGTGATTCTCCGGCCGCCAGTTCTCGATCGCCGCCCGGAGTTCGTTCCGGTCCGCTTCGTCGGCGCGTTCGACCGTCACCAGGACGGGCAGCGTAAGCTTGCCGCTGGCCAGATCCGTGCCGAGGGACTTGCCGACGATGTCCTCCGAACCGTAAAGGTCCAGGCAATCATCGTAAATCTGGTAGGCCGTGCCCAATGCCATGCCGAAGTCCCGCAGCGCCTTGCGTCCGAGTTCGTTGGCGCCGCTCAAATGCGCGCCCAGATCGCAGGACAGCGCGAAGAACTCGGCCGTCTTCATGGCCAGCAGCTTGAAATACTCCTCCCGGCCCATGTCAAATTTCAGTTTCCGGTGCGTCTGCAGGATTTCGCCGGAGCAAACCGTCTTGGCGCCCGATGCCACCGCCCGGCAGATTTCGGGGGTGGGGAATCCGGCGGCCAGCTTGAGCGCGTGGGCGAACAGCGTGTCGCCCAGCAGGACCGGGATGTGGCGTCCCCAGTTGGCCGCCAGCGTGGGCCTCTGCCGCCTCATCTCCGCCTGGTCCATCACGTCGTCGTGCACCAGCGTGGCGAGATGGACCATCTCGATGATGGCGGCGACTGTCACATGCTCGTCCCCCACTTCGCCCGCCGAGGCCGCGCTCAGCGAGACCAACGCCGGCCGCAGCTGCTTGCCCTGATTCGTCAAGGCATAGTGGGCATACTCGGCGATCTCCGGGTCAAACTCGTCCACCTGCGCCACCAACCGGGCCGAAACCGACTTCAAGAACGGCTCGACCGGCTCGACAATGCTGCGCCAATCCAATGCCGGCTTTTGCGCCGCATGGGTCCCTGAAGGCGTTGTGGAGTTGGTTTCAATCGGGAACATAGGGTGTTTTGGCGGGATACTAAGCCAAAGCGGCCCAAACGCAAGAAACGGAATCGGGAGCATCCTGCGACGGCTTCCGTCAATCGATAAGGCTTGACGCCGACTTGTCGATCCGGTTTGCATTTGTCCCATATGAAAAAGAATTTCCTCATTTTGGCGTTGGTTTCCTTCATCGCGACGCTTTCCACCGGCTGTGTCAAGACCCAGACCGGCGATATGAAGGCCGGCTGGCCGTTGAAGAAGGACAAGATCACCAGCCGTTATGAACGTCCGGCGTCCGCCGTCGCCCCCGCCGCCCGCGAGGCCCTGGCCATGTATGGGGCGCTGACCGGCGACGACAGCATCAAGTCGGTGATCGAAGCCAAGATCAATCAGCGCCACGTTTGGGTGAAGATCGTGGAAGAAGAGCCCAATCTGACGACCGTCATCACCCAGGTCCGCACCAAGATGGGCGGGACCGATATCGAACTCGCCGCTGAGATCGACAAACAGATCGCCCTGCGCCTCCCGCGCTGAGCGGACTGAACCTTCTTCAAACGCCGCCCCGCCAGATGGCCGGGCGGCGTTGCTGTTTTGGAAGCCGGCTTCGTCGGACCAGGCGTCAACCCGGCTGTCGCAAGGTCTTGAGTGGATCGACTCCGGGAGACAAATCTTGCCTTCACGGGACCGCCGCGGTCACAATCCGCCTCCCATTCTCGCGAAATCCATAGTCCAACCGACCTCCAGACCTGAACCCATGTTCTCCCGACGCATCCTTCCTTCGATCCTGACGCTTGTCGTCGCCGCACTCGTTCCCCTGGCCGCCAACGGTGAAAAGGCCAGGCCCAACATCATCGTCATCATGGCCGACGACATGGGCTATGGGGACCTGTCGTGCTACGGGACTGAGAGCTTCAAGACGCCGAACATCGATCAGCTTGCGGAGGAGGGACTGCGCTTTACCAGCGGTTACTGTTCGGCGTCGACCTGCACGCCGACGCGGTATTCCTTCCTGACCGGGACCTACGCCTTTCGCGGCAAGAACACCGGTATCGCCCCGACCAACAGCCCGGCCATCATCCAGCCCGGGACCATGACGCTGCCGTCGCTGATGAAGAAGGCCGGCTACCAGACCGCCGTCGTGGGCAAGTGGCACCTCGGCCTCGGCGGCCCGGACGGTCCGGACTGGAACGGCGACCTGAAACCCGGTCCGCGCGAGATCGGCTTCGACTACAATTTCCTGCTGCCCACGACCAACGACCGCGTCCCGCAGGTTTACGTGGAAAACCACCGGGTGCTGAATCTCGACCCCAAGGATCCGCTCTGGGTCGGCCGCAAGAAGCCGGGCGACGACCACAAGACCGGGATCACGCACCGCCACATGCTCAAGATGGACTGGACCCACGGCCACAACTCCACCATCCACAACGGCATCAGCCGCATCGGCTTCTACACCGGCGGCCACGCCGCCCGCTTCCGCGATGAGGACCTCGCCGACGAATGGGTGAAGCGCTCCGTCCGCTGGATGGAGGTCAATCGGCGCGAGCCCTTCTTCCTGTTCTTCAGCTCGCACGACCTGCATGTTCCGCGCATCCCCCACGAGCGCTTCCAGGGCGTCACCGGCCTCGGCTATCGCGCCGACAGCATCGTGCAGCTAGACTGGTGCGTCGGCGAGCTGATGAAGGCCGTTGATCGCCTCGGTCTTGCGGAAAACACGCTCTTTGTCTTCTGCTCGGACAACGGCCCGGTCATGGACGACGGCTACGCGGATGAGGCCCTTGAGAAACTGGGCAGTCATCGCGCGGGCGGCCCCTTCACCGGCGGCAAGTACAGCGTCTTTGAAGGCGGCACCCGCACGCCGTTCATCACGCGCTGGAAGGGCCGTATCAAGCCCGGCGTCTCCGACGAGGTCGTCTGCACCATCGACATGGCCGCCAGCTTCGCCGCCATGACCGGGGTCAAGCTGCCCCGGAACGGCTGCCTCGACAGCTTCAACATACTGGGCGCGCTGCTCGGCGACGAGGGAGCCAAGGGGCGCGAACACCTCGTCCAGCAGGACAATGGCCGCGGCAACAACTACGGCTTCCGCGTCGGCGACTGGAAACTGCAGCGCTGCGATTCCAAGAAGGCCCGCAACATGGTCGTGGAGAAGAAGCTCGAAAACACCGCCGTGCCGCGGTTTCAGTTGTTCGACCTCAAGGCCGACCCCGCTGAAAAGAAGAACGTCATCGCCAATCACCCGGATGTCGCCGAGAAGCTGAAGACGAGGTTGGCGAAGATCATCGAGGACGGCCGGAGCCGGGAGTAGGGGGTTCCCTCACTCAATCTCCACGATCCGCTTCTCGCGGATGGATTCCTCGCCGGCGATGCACATGCGCGTGCCGTCGACGCAGTCGTTGACGCCCGTGAGGACGGGTTTGCCTTCGAGGACGGCGTCGACGAAGGCGTCGTGGATTTCGGAGAAGCCGAGATGGCCGCCCCAGCCGACGCCCTGCTTGGATTCGATCTTGTGGCGGACGGCCTCGGCGCTCTCGGAGTCGAGCTTCCACTGCAGGATTTCGATGGTGGAGATGCTGGTCTGCAGGGAGCCCTTGTCGCCGATGATGCCCATCTCCAGTTCCTCGTGCGGGAAGTCGCGGGCGAACATGCACAGGTGCAGCGTGCCCTTGACGCCGTTGTCGTATTCGAAGCTTACGGTCGCGTGATCGTGCACCTGGTGGTCGCCTTCGATGACGCGGTTGACGGCGTTGGAGCCGAAGGCGGCGACGTATTTCGGGCGCGCGCCGACCCACCAGTTCATCATGTCGAAGTGGTGGCAGTTCTTGTCGACGAGGCAGCCGCCGGACATGCGGTCGTCCTGGATCCACTGGCCGGACTTGGGTTGGAAGGGCGCGCGAAATTCCTTGGTCCAGACCATCTTGGGCGTCCCGATTTCGCCGGCGTCGATCATCTCCTTGATCTTCCTGAAGAAGGGCGAGTAACGCAGTTCGTGGCCGATCATGACGACCTTGTCGGACTTTTCAGCCAGTTCGACGAGTTCGTCGACCTCGTGCATGTTGATGCCGCAGGGCTTTTCGAGGAAGAGGTGCTTGCCATTGTCGAGCGCCTCCTTGGCCCAGAGGAGGTGGGTGAAATTGGGCGTCGAGACGAAGATCGCGTCGAGGTCGGACTTGATCAGTTCGTGCTCGTCGCGGAAGACCTTGGCGTCGGGCGCGATCTCCAGGGTCTTGGCGATGTTGTCCTCGTCGCGGCCGCATATGGCCACGGCCTCGGCGCGATCGCCGCATTGGTTGTGTATGAGATCGACATGGCTGCGCCCCATGGCGCCGATGCCGAGAAAGCCGCATTTGAGTTTGCTCATAAGCTTCGTGGGTGAATTTTGAGTCCGGCCTTGCGCGCGAGATCGCGCTGGCGTTTGTCGTAGGAAAGGAAATCGGAGGTTTGGATGACAAGCGCGGTTGCGACTTGCAATATGTCGAGCGTCCGGCAGCCGATCCTGATCGCGTGCGTCGACGAAAGACTTTCCGCTGCCCGGTAGACCTCGGCCAGATCGTAGTCGGCGCGCTTGAGAAATCCGTTGCGAAGATCCTCGTTGTACAGTTCGAGAGCGGTCCCGAGGGTTGCGTCGTCGATCTCCTTGCGAAAGCGTTTGAGTCGGATGGCTGTGCGCAACTCGATTTCCTGAAGGTGGGCGAGCGGAAACGGAGGCGCGAAGTCCTGGACCAGCTTCATTGCCTGGGGGCTGTTGGGCTCCGGCGAGTAGAGTTTGGCGAGGATGCCTGTATCGATGAATGCGGTCACGGTCGGGGGCCCCGCCCTTCGTCTATGATCTCGCTCAAGGGTTTGCCCCGCCACCCCAGCTTCTTGAGCTCCTTCAACCGCGCCTCAAAATCCGGCCATTCGGGCTGCTTCTTTTCCGGATCCTCCGCGGGCACGATGCGGGCGACGACCTTCTTGCGGCGCGTGACCTCGACCTCCTCGCCGCCTTCGACCCATTCGAGGACGCGGCTGAGATGATGCTGGATCTCGCGGACGCTGGCGGTTTTCATGTTAGACAAAAATGACGCACATTTCCCGGATGTCAATCGTGGGAGTCCCGGGAGCCGACCGTTCAGGCGCCTCCATGGGCTTTCCTTCAGCCTTCCCTCACTTGGGCACCTTCTCCCAATCCTTGAGGAATTGATCCAGACCGATGTCGGTCATGGGGTGGTCGTAGAGCTGGTTCAGGACGGCGAAGTTCATGGTGATGACATCGGACCCGGCAAGGGCGGCCTGAAGGACATGTTCGGGATGGCGGACGGCCGCGGTGAGAATCTGCGTGTCGTAGCCATAGTTGTCGTAGATCTGGCGGATCTGTCCGATGAGGTCCATGCCAATGTGGCCGACGCCGTCGAGGCGTCCGACGAAGGGGCTGATGTAGGCGGCGCCGCACTTGGCGGCGAGCATGGCCTGCAGCGGGGAGAAATTCAGGGTGACGTTGCAGGCGATGCCCTCGGCGGAGAGGACCTTGACCGCCTTGAGGCCCTCCTTGATCACCGGCACCTTGACGACGACGTTGTCGCCCATCTTGGCCAGTTCGCGGCCTTCTTCGATGATGCCCTCAGCCTCCAGCGAGATGGTCTCCAGGCTCACCGGGCCGTCGACCATCTCCAGGATCTCCTGGTAGACGTCCAGGTAGGGGCGGCCGGTGGTGGCGACGTGCGTGGGATTGGTGGTGACGCCGTCCACGATGCCCCAGCTCAGGGCTTCCTTGATCTCGTGAACGTGCGCGGTGTCGATGAAGATTTTCATGGTTTGAAATGGCGGCGGTCTGGATTCGAAACGAGCGCGCAGCATGGCGGAGGCAGAGTGGATTTCAATGCGGAAATTGGAAGGAGTCAGGGTCGATGGGCGTGATTGAGACCGGGATGAGGCAGAATTGCAGCGCGGTTGTGCCGGAGACCAGCCGCAGCAAAGCGCCGGTGTTCAGGTCGGGCCGCTGGCGCATCCGATTCCCAGGTTTCTGCGGCTGATCCCGAGGACGGGACACAACTGCGCTCCACCCGGTTGCAACCGCGCCCGAGCCGTTGGGGCGCCGATTCCGCTCTTTCTTTGCGTCGGCGATCGCATTAGACTGCCCAGGCTGTGAAAAGCCTTGAGCCTCGACACCCATCCTTCGTCGTGATTCGAAAATTCCTGTTGAGATGAAAACCCCGCCCCGTTTCCTTCCGTCTTTCGGGCTCGCCCTTGCCCTGCTGTCCGTTTCGCCATTCGGCGTTGATTCCCAGACTGCCGACGTCGCGCTGAAGCGTCTTGGCGACCAGAACAACATCTGCGCCGTGTTGGGCCTGCCCGGCAAGGGCCGACCGCAATTCGTGGTCGACCTGGCAAAGAGCAGCCAATGGCGGATCTATTTCCAATCGCCGGACCTCAAGGAGGTTGACGGCGTTCGTCGCGCGGCGGAGGCGGCGGGCCTGTTGGGCGAACGGATCTTTGCGCACCAGGGTGATCTGGACAGCGTTCATCTGGCGGACAACCTTGCGGGCGCGGTCTGGGTTTCGTCGGATAGGCCGGGCCAGGCGCAGCTTGCGGAGGCGCGGCGCGTCCTGCATCCAGAGGGGAAGGCGCACGGGGCGGCGGGCCTGTTGTTTGAAAAGCCCTACCCTGAAGGCATTGAAGCCTGGGACCACCCATATCACGGGCCGGACAACAATCCGCAGTCGTACGATCAGTTGGCGCGGGCGCCGTATCTGACGCAGTTCATTGCGGAGCCCAAGTTCAGTCCGATGCCGGAGCAGACGGTTTCCGCGGCGGGCGTGGTTTTCAAGGCCTACGGCCACATCGCCCACAAGGCGAACCAAAACGCGATCCTCAACACCCTGATGGGCATCAACGCCTACAATGGGACCATTCTCTGGCGACGCCCGAACAAGGGCTACATGATCCACCGCAACACCATGATCGCCACGCCGGGAATGCTGCTGCTCGGCGATCATGAGTCGCTGAAATTCATCGACGCCCAGACGGGGAAGACGAAGCACGAGATCGTCGTTCCGGAAGGCATGGCCGATGGTCCGGTCTGGAAGTGGATGGCGCTGCATAATGGAGTTCTCTACGCCCTGGTGGGCGGCAAGGAGATCCCGATCGAGACGTTGACCTCCGACAACCCCGCCCTGGGGCACTGGCCCTGGGGCATGTGGAAGGGACACGACTACAAGGATGAGAAAAAGAACTTCGGCTTCGGGCGCACCTTCCTGGCCATCGACCTGGAGAGCCGGAAGATCATCCGGCATCATAAGGAGAAGGACTATATCGATTCGCGCGGCGTCTGCATGACCGACGGGCGGATCTATTACTATTCCCCGAAGAAGTTCCTCGCCAGCCTGGACCTGATGTCGAACGAGGTGCGCTGGCGCAATTCGGATGCGGATCTGCTGGCCGCGATCGGCGAGGACGGCCGGGCGCAACTCTACAAGACCGGTTACTCCACCTCGATCTTCATGAAGTCCACGAAGGATCACATCGTCTTTGCCGGGCCGCAGCGGCCGAATCTCGTCGTGGCAAGGACGGAGGACGGAAAGCTCCTCTGGCACAAGAAGGACGGCAATCTCCAGATCGTGTTGCAGAAGGACGCGTTCTATACGGCGAGCCGCGAGGGCATCGGCGCCAAGATGACCTACGACAAGGGCGAGGTCCTGGCCCAGATGCCCAACCGCCGCGCCTGCACGCGCGCCACAGGCAGCATTGACAGCATCTTTTATCGCACGCCGGGGGGGACGGTGCGTTACGACACGATCAACGACACCGCGCAGCACATCGCGCCGATGCGACCGCCCTGCCAGGACGGCGTGGTGATCTCAAACGGCATGCTTTACTGGGGGCCTTGGATGTGCGGTTGCCAGCTATCGCTGTATGGTCACATCGCCCTGACCGGCGCGGGCGACACCCTGGAGAAGGCCGATCCGTCCACGCGACTGGAATTGAAGCCCGGGGCCGGAGTAAACGTCGCCAAATTGGATGCCCGGCCCGGCGACTGGCCCGGACTTCGCGGCGACAACGCCCGCAGCCAATCGACGCGCGTCGCGTTGCCAAAACAGGTCGGCGAAGCGTGGGTTTTCAGACCGGAGTCCGCGGTCATGCCGACGGCTCCGATTGCTGCCGGCGGCCTGGTCTTCTACGCCGACCGGGCGGGCGTGGTCCGCGCCCTGGACGCGCGCGGCAGGCTGAAATGGAAGGCCTACGCGGGCGGACCGGTTTATTTTCCGCCGGCGGTTGAGGACGGGCGCCTGTTCGTCGGTTCGGCCGACGGACGCGTGCACGCCTTCGAGGCGGCGACCGGCAGACCTTTGTGGCGGTTTCGTGTGGCTTCGGGGGACCGGCTGATCTCGGTGTTTGGGAAACTGATTTCCACCTGGCCGGTTGCGGGCGGGGTCGTGGTCGAGAAGGGCGTGGTCTACGCGGCGGCGGGCATCGCGCACTATGACGGCACGCACGTCGCGGCGTTGGACGCGGCGACCGGACAGCCGCGCTGGGAGAACGACCAGTCCGGCGTGATCTCCGAGAAGGTGAACAGCGGCGTCAGCCTGCAGGGCGAGCTGGCCCTGAAGGGCGGGGAACTGCAGTTTCTCGGAGGCGGGGTCTATCAGACGGCGCGCTACGATCAGGAAAAGGGGCAATGCCTGAATGAGCCGCACGACGGATTGAACTCCAGATTCCGAACCGCCTTCTACCCCTACTACCCGGAATACGCGGAATATACCTCGATCGAACACACCTTCGAAAATGGCGACACGCTCAACTACGTCGCCAGCTACGAGGGCAGTCGGCATACGCCCCTGCGTCTGCAACGGCCCTTCACCAAGGAGGAACTGGAGAAGCTGAAGAAGACGCCGCTGCGCCGGGCCGGCAATTCCGATCGTGTGGCGGGGCGCCCTCAACGCAAGGTTCTTTGGCAGAAGCCGAATCTGCGCTTCAATGCCTTCGTCCGCGCGCCGCAGTTGTTGCTGGCCGCCGGGCAGACCGGTCCGGTCACGGAGCGGGACAAGGATTCATTCCTGACGGCGATGAACGTCGGAAACGGAGCCGAGGTCTGGAAGAAGCCCCTTCCCGGCGCCGCGGTGAAGGACGGCCTGGCGGTCGATCATCGGGGTCGCATTTTCGTCAGCCTGCGCAATGGGGAGATCCGCTGCTTTGCGCCGGCGATGACGGCCAGGGCGGATTGAGGGCCGCGACCTATGAGCGGCCCCAGGGAATTCAAGATCATCCCCGAGCAATCCGACGTCGAGGCGTTGGAGCGGGATCTGCGGTTTCACCCGAGCCCGGTGACGTCGCCGGAAACGCTCCGCTCCGAACAGGTCGAGGCGTTCAATCGCGAAGGATTCCTGACGCCGCTCGCGATCTTCAATGACGGGGAGGTCGCCGGACATCGCCGCTACTTCGACGCGTTGTTGGAGAAGACCCTGGCAGCGGGCGGCGACAGCTACTCGATCAGTTCCGCGCACCTGAAACATGGCCGGGTTCATGACCTGCTCACGCATCCCCGCATCGTCAACCGGGTGAAGGACCTGCTCGGCGACAACGTGATCGCCTTTGGCTCCCATTTTTTCTGCAAGATGCCCGGCGACGGAAAGGCCGTGGCCTGGCATCAGGACGCGAGTTACTGGCCCTTGACGCCCTCGAAGACCGTCACCGTCTGGCTGGCGATCGATGATTCGGATGTCGGCAACGGCTGCATGCGGGTCATTCCCGGAACCCACCAACTGGGCCACCTCACCTATCGACGAAGTTCGGCCGAGGAGAACAACGTGTTGGACCAGACCGTCGACGAGGCTGAACGTTTCGGCGAGCCCGTCGCTGTGGAATTGAAGGCGGGCGAGGCGTCGATCCACAGCGACCTGCTGCTGCATGGCTCGGAGCCGA
>JAYPGD010000135.1:0-12558 GCA_038126655.1 Verrucomicrobiales bacterium | reverse complement strand
GGCCAAGGGGAAGAAGAAGTAGGAGCCAATTTTGTCGGGCAATGGGGATAGGACGATTCGTCCCGCCCCCGGGCTTTGAAATGGGACCTATCGGCGAGAGGTCCCTACCATACGCAGGTAGGGACGCTTCGCCGCAGGCGTCCCACTTCAGCGCCCTGAATGGGCGAAAGGAAGCGCGGGAAGAACGGAGGCAAGGAGGAATGCGACAGCGACGGTATGCTTGCAGACATGGATAAGAACGTTCGAAGAGCCCTCCCTTTCCTGGGTGTGTTTCTTGTTGGGTTCCTTCTTGGCGCATTCTCGATGAGCCCCCTTCTCGCAGCGGCTCTTCCTTCACAAGTGGAGCTGTTGTCGATGCGGCCTGATTCGGAGTTTCGGGCCGCCATGCGCTCAGGCATGGGGATGGCTTCGTTTGGTGTATGCGTTCTCCTGATCCTTCGATCCAAGGGGCGCACAGCTGTCAGTTCCATGGTGTTCGTCGTCAGCGTTGCGGTGACTGCAACCCTCTCGGTGGTCTACGTCGTGTTGAAGTTCAAGACCGAGGCGATGACGCTGGAGAATGGGAACGGCGGGGTGTTCTACGAAGCTTTGCCCTTTTTTCTGGGACCGCTTCTTTCTGGATTGCTGCCAGCGGCGATTCATCGAGCGGTTGCGACGGATGCAGGTTCCCAAGATGCCTGAACCGAGACTTTCAGACTGGGCTCCATGCTTTTTGCAGTCGTTCTACAATTCTCCAAACAAGTCCTGCTGCACCGGGGCGCGCAATGGTTCGACCCGTTCCAGGCAATCGGGCGAATCATTGACAGGCGAACCGACGCTGGTCCCCACGGGCCAGACTTCCATGGCGTCGGCGTCGTAGGGGCGCAGCAGCGCATGGAGATCATCCGGCTTTGTCGCCGGATCCAGCCAGCGATCGCGCGCTTCCCGGCCCAGGATGACGGGCATGCGGTTGTGGATCGAGGCCATGAGCCGGTTGGGCTCCGTGGTCATGATGACGAAGGTGTCCTGCGCTTCGGGTTCGGGTGGCGGTGAGCCGGCTTCGGCCTTTGATTCGATCAACGACGTTCCCCACAAACCCGCGAAGTAGAAGGGTTCGGCGTTCTTCAGCCGGATGTTGTTCGGCTGCTTCTGCGAACCGATCTTTCGCCATTCGTAGAATCCGGTTGCCGGGACGAGGCAGCGGCGTGTCTTGAAGGCGTCGCGGAAGGTGGGTTTCTCGGCGACGGTCTCGGAACGGGCGTTGACGAGGATGGAGGCCTTGCGCTCGCGGGAGGCGGGCGTCCGGAAGCCGAAACCCATTTCGCGCATTTCGGGGCAGCCCAGCTCATCCATGGCGATGACCGGCGCGGATTGGGTGGGGGCGATGTTGTAGCGCGCGGTCGCCTTGAGCAGCATGAGTTCCTTGAGGAACGCGGAGAAGAAATCCCATTCCTTCGCGGTGAGCGAATAACGGCTGCACATGGCGGGAGGGTAGATCGCGCTCCGGAAATTCCCAAGTCCGGGGTTGGGATCGAATGCATTTCTTCAACACGGAGGGCGCGGAGGAAAGGAGAACCACGGCGAGGAATGGGTGTTTGTTGTGTGGTTGACCGGACTTCTTCAGGCGCGTAGCGGCGGCCAACTGGAAATCCGTGGGTCGGCTCTGCCATCCGTGGGGAATCATTGCGGAATCGTGAATCGCTTCATGTCCGTGGTTGCATCCCTGCGCCGGGCCGCAACAATCGGAGCCAGTCTGATTCCTGCCATGAAACGAATCTCCGTCCTGCTATGCCTGCTTTCCGCCCTGTCGGTTTCCGCAGCCGCGACCCGCCCAAACATCATCCTCATTTTCACCGACGACCAGGGCTACAACGACCTGGGCTGCTTCGGTTCGAAGAAGATCAGGACGCCGAACATCGACCGGATGGCCAAGGAGGGTTTGAAGCTGACGAGCTTCTACGCGCAGCCGGTCTGCGGCGTGTCGCGGGCGGCGTTGATGACGGGGTCGTATCCGATCCGCGTGGCTGAGCCGGGCAATATGAAACGCCTGCACACCGTGCCGCATCCAAAGGAGGTCACGATGGCCGAGACGCTGCGCGGCGCCGGATACGCCACGGCGATCGTCGGCAAATGGCACCTGACCGAAAAGAAGGCCGGCGCGCCCGGGGGCTTTGACCCCGCGACCATGCCCAATGCTCAGGGCTTCGACTATTTCTACGGCACGCCGCTTTTCAACGGCTTCACGGTCTACGTCGATGACACCAGGTTCCGCAGTCCGATCTTCCGCAATGAGAAGGTCGTCGTGGAAGCTGTCGAAACCTGGGATCACATCACGCGGGATTACACGAAAGAGGCCCTGCAATGGATTGAGAAGAACCGCGAACGACCTTTCTTTCTCTATCTGGCGCACAACCTCCCGCACATCCCGGTCGGCGCGTCGGAGGATTTCAAGGGCAGGTCCGCTTATGGACCCTATGGCGACACGATCGAGGAGATCGACTGGTCCTGCGGCGAGATCGTGAAGAAGCTGAAGGAGTTGGATCTGGATGAGAACACGCTGATCGTGTTCACCTCGGACAACGGACCCTGGGTGGAGACAACGCGCGGCATGAAGCCGGGCGCCGGGAGGTTCATTCCGCGCGATCACTCCGGCGACGCCTCGCCCCTGCGCGGCTGGAAGATGTCGGCTTGGGACGGAGGCTGTCGCGTGCCCTGCGTGATGCGCTGGCCGGCGGGGATTCCGGCCGGCGGGGAGTCGGATCAGCTCCTTTCGGCCATGGACCTATTGCCGACCTTCGCGAAGCTCGCCGGCGCGAAGCCGCCCAAGGCGGAACTCGACGGACGCGACGCAGCGGACTTTCTCACCGGCAAGGCGAAGGAGAGTCCGCGGGAGGATTACTTCTACTACACGGGCTGCCTGCTGACGGGCGTGCGCGCCGGCGATTGGAAACTGGTCCTGCCGCGCAGGGAGAACCCGGCCGGCACAGGCTGGTGGGGGCGCATGATCGAAGCGGTGGAGGAAACGCAATTGTTCGATTTGACGAAGGACCCCGGTGAGTCTCAGAACGTGGCCGTGGCTCACCCGGAGGTGGTGAAGCGACTGATGGCGCGCATCGAGCGGGCGCGGGCGGAACTGGGCGATATCGACAAGACGGGTTCGGGCGCGCGATTCTTCGAGGACGGGCCGCGTCGATTGCAGGTCCCGGTGAAACCGCGAAATGCCAGGGCGAAGAAGCCTGCCCCGGTAAAGCCGGAATATGACGGCGTGAAACCGGTCGGAAACCTGCGGTTTACCTTTGAATCCGGGCAGTTGGATGGCTGGAAGATCGTGGCGGGCATGGCAGGGAAAGCAGTTTCCGATCTGTCGGCCCTGCCGCAATGGAAGCATCGTCCCTACAACAAGGAGGGGAAATTCCACCTGTCCACCATCAACACCGGCAAGGGCGTGACCGACAAGCAGACCGCGACCTTCGTTTCACCGCAATTCTTCATCGAGGGCGACCGCGCCAGCTTTCTTGCCTCCGGCGGCTTTCAGGCGGACACGCTCTACATCGCGTTGTGCGACGCGAAGACCGGCGAGGCGTTGTTGAAAGCGGGCGGCCCGCGCGGTTCGCAGATGAAGCGGGTGAACTGGAATGTGAAACCCTTCAAGGGACGCATCGTCTTCCTGAAGGTGGTCGATCAATACACCGGCGGTTGGGGGCACCTGACCTTCGATGACTTTTCTGTTCAGGGCAGGCTCGCCCTGGCCAAGGAGCGTCTGTCTGAAGTGGAGCGGTCCTGGAACGACGGGCTTCCTTCGTCGGGAAGGCCGCTGAAGTAGTTGGCATGCATTCTGCCTTCAGGCATCCGGCGTGATGAGAACGAGCGGATAGAATCCACCTACAATTGAGGCAGCATGACCAGACAGGCGGTGATATTCATTCATGGCGTCGGCGACCAGAACGACGGTTATTCGAACGAGATGGAGGCGGAACTGCGCGAACTTTTCCCGCAGCAGGTCAAGGACCTAGGCGGGGTCGCCGATCCGGAGGCCCCGGTCTTCCGCGAGGTCTTGTGGGCCAAGATCACCTCCGGCCCGCAAAACGAACTCTGGAAGCGGGTCAACCGGTCGCACGACCTCGACATGGTCAAGCTGCGCAAGTTCTTCGTGGCCTTTGGCGGCGACGCGGTCGGCTATCAGAAGGACGGCGCGCAGAACCTGGTCTACAACGCGGTGAACGACGCCGTGCAGGCGCAGGTGGATTCCGTCGAGGCCGAGTATCCGGGCGACCGGTTCGAGTTCACCTTCGTGACGCACAGTCTGGGCACGATCGTGGCTTCCAATTACCTCTACGACCAATCCAAGAAGAGCCATGGTCTGCAGACGACGAACCTGTTCACGCTGGGTTCGCCCATTGCCATCTGGACGCTGCGTTTCGGCGGGCCGCTGCAGGCGACACATCCGGTGCGGGTCTCCCGGCCCGACGGCGCCTGGATCAACATTCTCGACGACGAGGATGTGATCGGTTTTCCGCTGCGCGATCTGAACCCCCAATACAAGGACGCCGTCGACATGGACTACGTCACCGAGATCGGCGGACCGGTTTCCATGGGCAATCCGATCAGTCACGTCGGCTATTGGACCGACCGTAACGTGCTGAAACCGATCTCGCGCAAACTGGCGATCGACCATCGGCGGATTCACGACGGCGTTCCCTACAGGAAGAGCTCCTATCTGAACTACATCAGGAAACTGTGGAATTTCTAGATTGCGCGGGCGGCGCCTTGTCGTAACGTCCCGGCTCGCCTGAAAGCAGGTTCTCATGACGGATTCGAAGCAAAGACAGTTTGACTTTCTGGTCGTCGGCAGCGGCGTGGCGGGGCTTTCCTTCGCCCTGCGCGCGGCGGAGCGCGGCTCGGTGGGGCTGATAACGAAGAAGGATCGCGCCGAGTCGAACACGAATTACGCGCAGGGCGGCATCGCCGCAGTCACCTCGGACGAGGACAGTTTCGATCTGCACGTGAAGGACACGCTGGTGGCGGGCGGGGGGTTGTGTCGCGAGCCGGTGGTGCGGACGATTGTCGAGGAGGGGCCCGCCCGGGTGCGGGAACTGATCGACCTGGGAATGAAGTTCTCCGAACGCATGGCGATCACGGACGATGGTTCGCCCGCCTACGACCTGGGCAAGGAGGGCGGCCATTCGAAGCGGCGCATCCTGCATGCCAAGGACATCACCGGCCGGGAGATCGAGAAGGCGTTGTTGCGCGCCGTGGCCGACGAGCCCCGGATCGAGGTCTTCGAGGAGCATATCGCGGTGGATCTGATCACCACGCAGAAGCTGGGTTACGCGGTGGAGAACCGCTGTCTCGGCGCCTACGTGTTGAACAAACAGGAGGGCAGGGTTGAGACCTTCTCCGCGGGCGCGGTGGTGTTGGCCAGCGGCGGATGCGGCAAGGTCTACCTTTACACCACCAATCCTGACGTTGCGACCGGCGACGGCGTGGCCATGGCCTATCGGGCGGGAGCCTCGGTGGCCAACATGGAGTTCATCCAGTTTCACCCGACCTGCCTCTACCATCCCCAGGCCAAGTCGTTCCTCGTCAGCGAGGCGGTCCGGGGCGAAGGGGCGACGTTGAGAAACGAGGCGGGCGAGGCGTTCATGGCGGATAGGCATCCGCTCAAGGAGTTGGCGCCCCGCGACATCGTGGCCCGCGCCATCGACAGCGAGATGAAACGCACCGGCGCGGACTGTCTTTTCCTCGACATCACGCACAAGCCGGCCCCGTTCACCATCGACCGCTTTCCCAACATCTACAAATGCTGCCTCGATTTCGGCATCGACATCACCAAGGAGCGGATCCCGGTCGTGCCCGCTGCGCATTACCAATGCGGCGGTGTCGTGGCCAATATTGACGGGGAAACCGACATTCCCGGGTTGTTCGCCATCGGCGAGGTCGCCTGCACCGGCCTGCACGGCGCCAACCGGCTCGCCAGCAATTCCCTGCTCGAGGCGCTCGTCCTGGCCCGCCGAGCCGCCGACAAGCTCATCGCCGAACCTCCGCCCGCCGCCGACTACGAGATTCCCGAATGGCATTCCGGCGATGCGACCGATCCGGATGAACTGGTCGTGGTGTCCCACAACTGGGATGAGATCCGGCGGCTGATGTGGGACTACGTCGGCATCGTGCGGACCAACAAGCGGCTCAAGCGGGCGAAGAAGCGCGTGGCCAACCTGCAGGAGGAGATCGTCGAGTATTACTGGGATTTCCTGGTCACTGCGGACCTGTTGGAACTGCGCAACATCATGACCGTGGCGGGGCTCATCATCGAGTGCGCGTTGCGGCGCCCGGAAAGCCGCGGGCTGCACTACAACCTGGATCATCCGGACCCCGATCCCGAATGGGCTCAGCGCGACACCGTGCTCCGGCGCGAGGAGTAGCCGCCTGTGCGGGAGATCTTTCCACGCTCGCTCCTGCGAGCGCAGTTGGGGGGTTTTCAAATGAGCCAACCCGCGTCATGGTTTGGGCCTGACGTATGTTTGGCCGATTGATTCTCAATGCGCTGCGGCATCTGGTGCTGCATCCTGTCCGCACATTGCTGGTGTTGCAGGGCGTGATCTGGGGCACGGCGTTGGGCGTCTTTCCCGCCGCGGTCATTCATGGAAGCCTCAAGAAGGCCGAGGAGGAGGCCGCGGTCCAGGGCACGGACCGCATACTCATCTCCCTGGAACAGCTCGAGGCGGACAAGGCGTTCGAATGGGAGGATGTCGATTGGCTGCGCGAGCGTTATGCGGAGGATGTTCGGCGCGTTTCCGGGATGGGGGTCTACGAATTCGAAGACCGGAAGTTCCCTCCTGTCATGGCGACGGATGCCGATGCGTTGGCCAGCCGGGCGCTGACCTTGAAGGCGGGCCGTTTCTTCTCGGAGGGCGATGTCCGAAGCGCGGCGCGTGTCTGCGTCCTGGAGCATTCGGCGGCGACGGAGTTGTTTCCCGACCGCGATCCCGTCGGCGAATTCATCGACACGGTCGAGGTGGGCTCGTTCGAGGTGGTCGGCGTGGTGGCGCCGTTGGATGTGAAGTCCGAAAACATGGATGAGTTCGGCTACGAGTCCGGGCATGCCATGAGCCGGTTTGTCCAGGACATGAAACGCAACATTGGCATCGTCGATGACGCGCAGGTGAAGGAGCTGAGAACAGGACGCAACATCATGGTCCCGCACACCGCTGTTCCGACGTTCAAGCCCTACGTTGTTGAAATGCGCGCGGATCCGAAGTCGATCCTGGAGCTGCGCGACCGGCTGCGCCGCGACCTGATCGAGGCGGGCTTCCAGCCGGTTATCTTCACCAACGCCGTGCTGCCCTTTCTGTATGGTCGCACATTGGACACCCTGGTTGAGTTGAACCGCGTGGTCTTCGTGCTGGCCGTGTTGGTCGGCGCCAGCATCGTGTGCGCGCTGATGGTCTTGTCCGTGGTCGAACGACAGCGGGAGATTGCGATCCGTCGCGTGGAGGGCGCGAGGCGGTGGCATATCGGGACGCAGTTCATTGTGGAGACCGGGACCATCTGCGCGGTCGGCGGCGTGCTGGGCGTGCCGCTGGGGCTGGGCCTGGCGGCGATCCGCGTCTGGTTGGAGCCGCTGGGCACGGTGGACTGGACCTTTCCGCCGGTGGAGTCGGCGGTCATCGTCGCCGTGGTTGCGTTTATCGGTTTGATCGGAGGCCTGCTGCCGGCCTGGCGGGCGGTGCGCGTCGATCCGGTGGAGATTCTGCGTTATGAGTGACGTGTCGGATCTGAATCAATCATGGCGTCTCCGGCGGGAGCTTCCCCATCCGTGGGTTTCAAGAACTGGCGGCTGTGCGACCGCAGTGGAATGAACGCCTTGAAGAACATGCTGATATTCGCCGGCCGGGGGCTGACGCGACGTCCCCTGCAGACGGGATTGCTGCTCGGCGCGATGGCCGTGGCGTTGTCCGGAGTCATGACGATCATGGCGGTTCTGGCCGGCGTGAACGCCCAGGTCTACCGCGACCTCCAGCGCGTCGGGTTGGATGTCGTCAATGTCCAGATGGTCCCGAACCTGCAGAACCTGATCCTGGAGCCGCTGGCCATGGAGGATGTGAAATGGATCTCCGAAACCGCGGGCAGTTCGGAATTGGCGCCCTTTCGAGCGGAACTGGCGGTCGGCGTCGATCTGGAGTCGCAGCGCAGCGAGGAGTTCCTGATGTTGGCCACGACCGACAAGTGGGGCGATATTGCGCCGCTCGAACTGGTCGAAGGCCGCTTCTTCGACGAACGGGAAGCCGGGGTGTGCGTGCTGGACGAATGGGTGGCGCGCCGGTTCTTCAGGGGCGACTCGGCCTTGGGGAAGGAGTTGTTTGTCGAGGTCGGCGGCGAGACCTGGCTGTTCGAAGTCGTCGGCGTGCTGAAGGATCCCTTCGAGATCCGGAAGAAGTTCGATGAAATGGATTTTGCCGGCGCCGCGCGATCGACGTTGAACCGCGCGCTGGAGTTCAAGAGCATGTATGTCGCCGGCGATTTCCATGATGGATACGAGGCGATTCACGGGGTCGCGCTGAAGGCGCCGCCGGATCGCGACGCGAAGCGGGTTGCGCGGTTGTTGCGGGAGGAATCGGAGCGTCGCGGCCTGGCGGTGATCGCTTGGGCGCGCAGTCAGTGGGTGGACAACGTCATCAACGGCGCGGACTTCACCACCCAGATTGCCAGCATTCTCTGGATCATCATCCTGCTGGTGACCGGTGTGATGATCCTGACCATTTCACTGGTCGCGATCCGCGAGCGCTATCGCGAGTTGGCCATTCGACGGACGGAGGGCGCCCGGAGACTGCAGGTGGTGGGGCAGTTGTTGCTGGAGAACCTGCTCCTGAGCACGGCGGCGGGAGGGCTCGCGATCCTGCTCGCGCGGTTTGCCGGGCGGTTGTTGGAGGCGCGCTACCTTTCCTGGCCGCCGACCTTCCTGCCGGGCGAAATGGCGTTGGCCCTCGGCTTGGGCATCGGAATCGGCGCCTTGGCCACGGTTGTGCCCGCTTATCGCGCCGCGTCGTTGGATCCCGTGCAGACCCTGAGGGTGGCCTGAGGCAGAGGTTGGAGGTCGGATATAGACAGACGCGAGTGGCGATCAGGGAGGATCGATAGTCAGCTTCTGACCACTGATTTCCGCCTCAAGCGCGTTCCTTGTTGGCCAGGTGGCGCAGCGCTATCTGGCGCGCGAGTCCGAGCGACTCGTTCAGGGCGGCCACGAAATGGGGCATGGCGGTCAACTCGTTCCAGACTTGCGGTCCGAAGACCTGCGCGAGCCAGTTCTTTTGATCCATTGTCGGTCTGCTTCCGTCGCTCATTGTGAGTGCCCTTTTGCTGTCTGTCCGCGTTGTCGCGCCGGTTGGCGGCGATTGTTCTTCGACGTCGCGCCGGCCGGTCGTATTTGGTTTTGTTTTGCCGAAATCGGCCAAATGGGGCGAAGCGGTTGGAGGGATCGAAAAAAAATCCAATTTCTCCTTGTGAAAAAATTCACAATCTGGCATTTGATCGCCCTTTCCGTACGGAAACGCGATTTGATCGGGGCCGCGCCAGAAATCCCTTGTGCGGTCTTGGGCGGTCAGGCAACTTCGCCGCCTTTCTTTTCGGTTTCTTGCGGGGGGTTCGGGATGCGGGTTTCCGAACGGACGTGCAACATCTCAATGCGACTCAAAATTTCAATTCTGGCGGTCCTGTTTCTCGCCCTTGCGGCGGGCGCGGGTTTTGGCGCGTCCGAGATCTCCAACGTGGCCGAAGAGGCCGCGCACGGAATCTCCAATGTCGCTGACGCGGCGGCGGAAGCCGTTCATGACGCGCATGACGAACACGCGGAAGGCGGACATCATGGCCTGCCGCCCGCGGCCGTGCGTCCCTTCGGAGACAACATTCCGATTTCGAACTCCATGATCATGGTCTGGATCGTGGCGGCCCTGATCATCCTGGTGGCGCAGATGGCGACGCGGGAGGTGAAGATAGTTCCCGAGGGCCTGCAGAATTTCGTCGAGATGCTGGTCGAGGGGATGTACGACTTCTTCAAGGACATTCTCGGCGATCACATGGTCAAGAAGACCTTCTGGTTCTTCTGCACGGTCTTCATTTTCATTCTGTTCACTAATTGGTTCGGGTTGATCCCCGGACTCGGCACGATCGGCTTCGGTCATGAGGAGGCGGGGCACGGTTTCAAGGTGACGGAGCCGCTGCTGCGCGGCGTCAACGCGGACCTCAACATGACCGCCTCGATGGCGCTGTTGTTCTTCTTCCTGTGGACGGTCTGGTCGCTGCAGGAGCTTGGGCCGGGCGGCTTTGCCGGGCACATCTTTCAGGTCAAGGGCCACGGCAAGGGATTCATGGGCTTTTTCCTGGTGGCCGTGTTCATTTTTGTGGGCGGCATTGAAATCGTTTCCATCTGCGTTCGCCCGGTCGCGTTGATGTTCCGTCTCTACGGCAACATTTTTGCGGGTGAGAACATCCTGGAATCCATCATGCACATGGGCGGCCCGATCCTGGGCGGCATCTTCGTGCTTCCTTTTTACGCCCTCGAGCTCCTGGTCGGGCTCGTGCAGGCGATGGTTTTCGCGCTGTTGACCTCGGTGTTCACGGCCCTGATGTGTGAACATCACGACGAGGAAGGCGAGCACGCGCACTAGAAACAAACAATTTCGCCGGCGGGACCATGGCAAAGATTGTGGGCGTCGGTGAGAGCAACTGAAAGCAACAAAAGAAAGGTCAAACCATGTTTGAAGCAATGTTGGCAGCAATCGAAGGACAACTCCACGTGGGTATGGCCGCCATCGGCTCGGCGATCGGCGTGGCGCTGATCGGCATGAAGGCCGCTGAAGCGACCGGTCGCAACCCCGGCGCCGCCGCGGCGATCCGCAACCAGGCGATCATCTTCGCCGCGCTTGCGGAAGGTATCGTGTTCATCGCGATCTTCCTGAAGGGCTGATCGCAGGAATGCCTTGATCGGGCCGGACGGCGCGTCCGTCCGGCCCAACCCCACTTTTTGGAAAATGACTGAGAATCTGTTCATCCTGGCGGCGTCGGACGAAAACATGGTCACGTCGATCACAACCACTTTCGGCGTCAGCTGGGACGTGTTCATCAGCCAGATGATCGCCTTCGGCATTGTGGCGTTCGCGCTGAACAAGTTCGCATACAAGCCGGTGCTGGAAGTGCTCGAAAAGCGCCGGCAGCGCATTGCCGAGGGCCTCGAGAACGCCGAGAAGATCAAAAAGGATCTCGCGGAGACCGAGCAGTCCCGCAAGGAGATCCTCGAGCAGGCCAACGAGCAGGCCAACAAGCTGATCGAAGAGGGCCGGGCCGCCGCGGACAAGGTTCGCGAGACCGAGACCCAGAAGGCGATCAAGGAGGCTGAGGCCATCATCGCCAAGGCCCGCGAGGTCGCCGAGGCCGACCATTCCAAGATGCTCGCCGAGTTGAAGGCGGAGATCGGCCAGCTCGTGGTCTCCACCACCAGCAAGGTGATCGGCAAGACCCTCACCCCGGAGGATCAACAGCGTCTGGTCGAGGAGACCAACGCCGAACTCGCAGGTTGATCCCCCTGATTTGATTTCCCGAAATCCCGCCCGCGCATGAAAGCCTCCAAACAAGCCCAACGCGACGCCAAGCAGCTGTTCCAGGCCTGTCTGGTGGACGGCGCCCTGGATGAGGATCGCGCCCGCGCCGCGGCGGCGGCCCTGGCCGAGAAGAAGCCGCGCGGCTATCACGGCATCATGTCGCACTTCCAGAAGCTGGTGCAGATGGACGTCGACAAGCGCACGGCCAATGTCTCCAGCGCGATCGCGCTCGACGACAAGGCCCGCCACCACATCAAGGCCAATCTCACCCGGAATTACGGCGAGAACGTGCAGATCAACTTCCTGGTGGACGAGGGCCTGATCGGCGGCCTGCGCGTCCAGATTGGCAGCGATGTCTTTGACGGCAGCGTCCGCACGCGGTTGAACACTTTGAAGGACAGTTTTTGATTTTGATGAACGAATGAGAGCGGCGGGGGAGCGATTCCCTCAACTCTCAACCAAGAACACTCAACTGATTTATGAGCACGATACTTGAAGACATCCAGGCCCAGATCTCGGGCGTGAAGACCTCGGTCGCCAAAGAGAACGTTGGCATCGTCCGCCAGATCGGCGACGGCGCGGCGAAGATCGAAGGCCTCACCGGAGCCATGCTCAACGAGATGCTCGACTTCGGCAACGGCGTCACCGGGCTGGCGTTGAACCTCGAGGAAACCGAGGTCGGCGCGATCATCCTGGGCGACTACACCAGCGTCAAGGAGGGCCAGGAGGTCAAGACCACCGGCAAGCTCCTGCAGGTGCCGGTCGGCAAGGAACTCCTCGGCCGCGTCGTCAACTCCCTCGGCGAGGCGCTCGACGGCAAGGGCGACATCAAGACCGAGAACGCCTACCCCGTTGAAAAGATCGCGCCCGGCATCATTCAGCGCAAATCGGTCAGCCAACCCGTGCAGACGGGCATCATGCCGGTCGACGCCATGATCCCGATCGGCCGCGGCCAGCGCGAGCTGATCATCGGCGACCGCTCCAC
>JAYPGD010000134.1:8856-12560 GCA_038126655.1 Verrucomicrobiales bacterium | reverse complement strand
ATGATTGAAGAACTTCTCCTCCGCGCTGTTGGCGATGATGGCGGAATAGATGGGTGAGGAAATGAACAGGACCCAGCCCAGACAGGGGACGATGGCGACGAGCCAGGGGATGACCAGGACCTTGAAGACCGTGCGTCCGAGCGCGGTGTGCATCTTGGAATGCGCAAGTCCGTTCCAAAGGCCGAGCCAGCCCATGGCGCGCAGGTCGGTCATCAGGGAGATGAAGGCGCAGATGGGGATCATCACCGTCCAGAAGATGTCGCCGTGAAATCCGGCGACGATGCAGCCGGCGACGATGGGGACGCACTGGATCGCCAAGACCTTCCAGACCGTGGGTTCGAAGAGCTTCAGCAGCGCCTCTTGGTGACCGGCGACGATCATGGCGGGCGGAACGGGCGTGGACAGCAGCAACTCCAAGGATCCGTTCCTGCGCTCGTCGTTGAACATCTGGCAGGCGGCGACGCCGATCCAGAGCTTCAGGAGCAGATTGGTGAAGAATCCCGCGAACAGGGCGGGGGCGAACGAGAGTTCCTCGGCGAAGAACCAGCCCGCTCCCAGGATGCCAAGAATGACCACAGCGGAACCAAGGGTCAGGAACGGCAACAACCGGCGATGCGGCGAACTCCTCACCGCGAGCCAAGTCGCCGCATTTCTCTCCAGCAGGCCGGCTTCCGGCGGGGCTGGTTTGCGGCGGACGCTTTCGGAGCGGGGCATGGCGTTTGCCTTGACGCGAGGCGTCGCACTTGGGCGTCCTGCCCGTGTAGGCGAGGTCGCCCTTGCGGCAACCAAAAGAAACAACCAACTGACCGTCTGCACGCAGGCGAATGCCCGATAGAATCGCCAGGGATCCGCGGCTTGGACGGAGTCGTCCGCGAGCATGGGCAGTCGCAGCGGCGACAGCGCCGCGACCGGGAGAATCTCCGTCGTGAGCAATCCCCACTGGGCAAATTCGGCCAACTCGATCGCCAGCATCCAGCCCACGACAAAGACCACGGCAGCCAGCAGCGCGCGCGCCGCGTCCTCCATGAAGGACGACACGAGCAGGCCGGCCGCGGCGCCGAAGAACAGGATCGTCAGCAGGGCGAGGGCGATTCGCCCGACTTCGCCAAGCGTCACCCCGCCCATGGCCAGCGTGACGGCGAGAACCGGCGTCGCCGCCAGCGCCCCGAAGAAGACGGTCACCGTCGCTCCGGCGAACTTGCCGAGAATGATGTCGAAGTTCCTCAGCGGCGTGAGGAAAAGCAGGCCAAGCGTGCCCTGCCGGCGTTCCTCGCTCAGGCGGTCGAAGGTGGTCATCACGCCGCCGATCAGGCAGAACCAGGTGAGCAGGAAGACGATCATGTCGAAAACGGTGGAGCCGATCCGGGAGGGGATGGCGCTTCGCTGCATCGTCATTGTCATCGCGGCGAGCACGAAGGCCCCCATCAAGGCGGCGAGGAACCGGCTGCGTTGGGTCGCCTTTGAACGGGCCGCCACGCGCAGTTCGCGTTCAACCACCGGAAGGAATCTCATGGCGACGAGGAGCCTCCCCGTTAGAACAACTCCTCGATCGGATCGTAGCCGGCCACGGCCGAAACGACGTCGCGGGGCAGGCCTTCGGTCACGCGCACCTCGCCGGTGTCCAACAGGGTGTGCATGATCGTGCCGATGAGATTCTTGATCGTGTATGGGCGGGAGGAAGGTTCGGAGGCGTCGGGCGAGGATTGGCCGATGACCTGGCCCATCTTGAGGCCGCCGCCATAGACCATCAACGGACCGAGCCCGCCCCAGTGATCGCGGCCGCCACGCGCATTGATCTTCGGAGTGCGCCCCATTTCGCCGCAGCAGACGAGCAGGATCTTCTCGCTCAGGCCGCGCGCCTCGACATCCTCGATGAACGCCGAGACCGCATGATCGAACGGGACGCCCACATAGCCCATGCCCTCGGTCATGGTGGCGTTGTTCTTGTCCGCGTGCATGTCCCAGACGAAGTTGGTCGTCACCGTGACAAAGCCGCAGCCGCGTTCGCACAGGCGGCGCGCCATGAGGAGGAGTTTGCCGAGCGATTTGACGTTGTCGACGTAGCGTTCGCGGTTGTTCCAGCGTTTGCGGATGCGGGCCGGATCGATCAACGGGGCCGTGTCGTAGCGTTCGATCAGTTTTGGATTCTCCTTGGAAATGTCGAAGGCGTCGGAAACGCCGCCCAGGATCGTGCTGAAGGCCTGCTCCTGGAGCCGGTCCACGCCTTCGAGCGATCTCGAGGCGTCGATGTCGCGTTTGATGCGATCCAGGCCGGCAAGCAAATGTCGGCGGTCGTCGAGGCGGCGCTGGGAGATGTTGAGTTTCAGATCCTCCTCCAGTCCGCCGCCGCCGCCGGGGCCGAAGGGGGAGTAGGCGATGCCCAGGTCGCCGGAACTGCCAAAGTCGCCGAACTGGAGGATGGGCGGCATTGTGGTCGGATCGACGGCCTGGGGATAGAGCGCGACATTGGTCGGCATGGCGGTGTCCGGGCGGTTGGCGCCGGCGACGCGCGCGTAGAGGGAGCCGATGTTCGCGCCGAGCGAGTCCTTGCAGACGATGGGCTTGATGTCGTGCCGGTTGTCGCCGGGGACGAAGGAGCGGACGACGCTGAACTTGTGGGCGAGTTTGGAAAGCCGTTGCAGGGTGGAGCCGAAGGTGATTCCGGGAATCGAGGTCCTGATTTCGCCGGTGGCGCTGCGGACTCCCTCGGGGCGGTCCATCTTGGGATCGAACATCTCCTGCTGCGCGGGGCCGCCGTGCATGAAGAGGAAGATGACCGACTTGTCCTTGAGAGAGCGTCGGGTTGCGGTTTCGACCGCGGCCCGGGCGGCGAGGAGATCGGTCAGCGTCAGTCCGCCCAACGCGAGGCTGCCAGCGCTGAGAAACTCCCGCCGGTTGATTCCGGGTCGGGCGTTTTCGGAGCCGCCATTCGCCAAGGAGAACATTCCGGGATTGAACGACAAAACGCGGCCGGGCGCAAGAGCGTCGCGAAGTTCCCGAACCCCAAATCCCAAATCTCAAATCTCAAATCCCGAACGAAGAACGAAGACACGAATCACCTGACTTGAGGGGGCGGGTCGGTTAAGGTCGGCGGCCTCATGGACAAGCTGCGACATGCCCTGACATTTTTCCGCGAGGATCGCGCGCGGATTTGGGCGGCGTTGGCGTTGTTGATCGCGAGCATCGGGACGAATCTGTTGAAGCCGTGGCCGTTGGCCATCATCGTGGATTCGGTGATCGGGGACGAGCCGGCTCCGGGATGGCTGCAGACGCCGGACGAGGATTTCATGCTGCTGTTGTTGGGGGTGTTGATCCTGATCATTTACGTGGGGCACGGAGCCCTTTCGGCGTTGCAGAATTTCATATCGATCCAGGTGGGGTTGCGCGGGTTGCAGCGTGTGCGCTGCGCGGTTTTCGATCGGCTGCAGCGGTTGTCCCTGAGGTTTCACCAGACGATGGCGACCGGGGATCTGGTGCATCGCGCGGCCTGGGACACCTATGCCTTCCAGAAGATGTTTCAGCAGGGGGTGATGATCTTTGTAACGGCGGCGGTGTCGTTGCTGATGATGCTGGCGGTCATGTGGCGGATGAGCGTGAAGCTGACGCTGGTTGCGGTGGCCCTCGCGCCGATGTTGATGCTGTCGATCCGCGTGTTTGGCGGGCGGATGCGGGAGAGCGGGGCGGCGGCGGAGAAAGCGGATGCG
>JAYPGD010000134.1:830-8831 GCA_038126655.1 Verrucomicrobiales bacterium | reverse complement strand
ACGTCACCTCGATGCCGTTGATCCAGAGCTACACGCTGGAGGAAAGCCAGAGCCGGATGTTTGCGGAACGGGCGCTGGGTTCGCGGGAGAAGCGTTTGATCCAGCATGGTTGGGAGCTGGTCTATTGGCTGGCCATTTCGGTGGCGTTTGGAATGGGGATGACGGCGATCGTCTGGTTGGGGAGCCACGAGGTCGAGGCGGGGCGGATGACCGTGGGAACCCTGTTGGTCTTCGTCGTGTACCTGGGGCAGTTGTATGAGCCATTGAATCAGCTCTCCCACGTGGGGGCCACGGTCGCGACGGCGACGGCTGGAACCCAGCGGGTGTTTGAGCTGCTCCAGTCCGAAGATGAGGCAATCGAGGCTCCTGACGCGCGCAGTCTCGAGGCTCCCGACGCGCGCTCCGGTGATGTGAAGTTCGAGCGCGTCGCATTCGGTTATGCGGAGGGGAGGACGGTGCTGGACGACATCACCTTTGAGGTGAAGGCCGGGGAGTCCATTGCGTTGATCGGGCCCAGCGGCGTGGGCAAGACGACGTTGATCAACCTGCTGCCGAGGTTTTTTGATCCGGTCGAGGGGCGGATCCTGTTGGACGGGGAGGATGTGCGGGAGTTGCGGTTGAAGGACCTCCGCGAGCGGATCGCGATCGTGCTGCAGGAGCCGGTCCTGATGCCGGCCAGCCTGGCGGAAAACATCGCCTATGGAAAACCGGGGGCGTCGAAGGAGGAAATTCGCGCGGCGGCGGCGGCCGCCAATGCGCACGATTTCATTGAAGCCCTGCCCGATGGCTACGACACCGTGGTGGGGGATGGCGCCATACGCCTGAGTTCCGGGGAAAAGCAGCGGGTCAACATAGCGCGCGCCTTCCTGAAAGACGCGCCCATCCTGCTGCTCGATGAGCCGACCAGCGCCTTGGATGCGGAGAGCGAGGCTGCGGTTATGGCCAGTCTGAACACATTGCGCGAAGGGCGGACCACCTTGATCGTCGCCCACCGGATGGAGACGGTTCGCTCCGTCGACAAGGTGATGGTCCTCGAGGATGGGCGACTGGCCGAATTCGGGGCGACGGAGGAGTTGGCAAAGTCCGGCGGCTATTTTCAGCGGGTCACCGAAGGGCAGACGACTTTTCTAAGGTCCCCGTGAGAACCGCGGCGCTCACCCAAGCCGCGCTTGGTTGAAAGACTTTGTCCGGCAAGGCGGGCGCAGTCGTCGCGCCGCAAATCGCCTGGATATTCCCGGAATTCGTCGTATGCTCCCGGCGACATGATGGGCGCGAAATCACTCCGCGGAATCCTGCTGGTTCTTGCCTTGCTGCATGGGGCGGCGGTGGTCCGGGCGACGCAGATGGTCCCGTTGTCGATCACCGAGCTGTCGGCCGGGGCGGAAGCCATTGTGCGGGGGACGGTGGTTTCCCGGCGGGTTGTAATACGGGACGGTGGCGGGTTGTTGACGAAGGTCGGATTGCGCGTGGCGGAAACGATCAAGGGAGCCAGGGCGTTCGATGAACTGGAGATTGTTCAATCGGGCGGGGTCTTGGGCGAACGTCGCACGACGGTGGTCGGCGCCGCGAGTTTTTCCCTTGGCGAGGAGGTGGTGGCGTTCCTGGTGTTCAACCGGCGCGGCGAAGCCGTCGTATTGGCCCTGGCGCAAGGCAAGTTCAAGGTCTTTCGCGACGCCGCCGGGGTGAAGCACGTCCGTAATCCGTTTCATGGAGGCGGGGAGCCTGATGGAGGAAGTCGGCGGGCCCTGTTGAACCGACTGGGCAATCGGCGGCTTTCATTGGATGAACTGCGCAGGCGGGTGAAGGCGGGCGTGAAATGATGAGGTTGTCCGGTCGGCCATTGCGTTCGGTTTGCCGATGGCGGTTGTCCGCCCGGCGGGTGGTTGTCTTCCTCCTGCTCGCGTTGTTCTGCGGGTCCGCTTCCGCCTTTGTCCTGGACATCCAGTCGCCCGATCCCGCGTTGCGTTGGCATCTGAATCCGGTGGAGCCATCCGTTGAGACGACCGTTGTGAATCCGTCGACCAAGGCGGTTCGCTTTCATCTGGGCGGAGACGGATTCTCAACGACCAACACCACGGCGGAGTTGAATGCCTTGCGCGCGAGTTTTGATCAATGGGCGGCGGTTTCGGGGACGCATCTGAAGTTCGAGGAAGGCGAACTGATGGGCGGCGCCGTGGATTTGAAAACCAGCGACGGCACGAATGTGGTGTTCTTCGCGAAGAGCACGTTGGTCGAGGGAGGCGCGACCAGCATCGCCGGAACGCTGGGCGTCACCTGCATCAGTTCGAGCGGCGGGGTGATCGAGGAGGCGGACATTGTCCTGAATGGGGCGGAGTGGACCTGGTTCACCGACCACACGTCGACGCCGGCTGTCGCCAACGCCTACTTCATCGAGGGCACGGCGACTCATGAGATCGGTCACTTTCTGGGGCTGCTGCATTCGCCTGTCGGCGGGGCGACGATGTTTTCGCGGGGCAAGGGAGGCGTTGAGGACCACCAGGTTGGGTTGTCGAGCGACGAGATCGCGGCGGTCAGGTTCCTGTATCCGGACGCCGCGCAAGCAGGGCAGACGGGTTCGGTTTCGGGACGGGTGACCAAGGATGCGGCGGCCGTGTTCGGGGCGGCGGTTGTCGTGGAGGACGCGTCGGGGACCGTCCTGCAAGGAACGGTGACGGATGCGAACGGCGATTATCAATTGTCGGCGTTGGAGCCGGGAGCCCGCCTGCTTCGGGTGACGCCGTTGGCTCCGGCGGCGAACGTGGAGTCGCTGGTCCGCGGCGTCGATATCGGAGCCGAGTTCACCGGAGCGCACACGGATTTCCAGGCGTCGGCGGGGCAGGCGGTCACGGTGGAAGCGGGGCAGAACGCCACGCTGAATGTGTCCGTGGCCGGGCCGCGGATCGGATACCTGATGAGTCGCACGCGGATACCGGAGGATGGGGGGGACGCCTTTGCGACGCCGGCGAGGTTTGCCCCGGGAGCCGCGGGCGTGACCTTTGGCGTTCTCGTTCCCGGACAGGGGGCGGTCGTGAATGGCGCGGAACTCCGGATTGAAGGCGATGGACTCAGCTTTGGCGCGACCTCGATCGACAACGACACCTTCGATCTCGGGCCGGCGCTGAAGTTCACGCTGGTTGAGACCACGGTCACGGTCGCCGCCAATGCCGCTCCGGGGCTGCGCAGCGTCCGGTTGAGTCAGGGGCCCGGCGAAGTCATCTGGGCGAACGGCTTCGTGGAGATCCTCCCGGCGTTGACGGATCACAATTTCGACGGCCTCGACGATGCCTTTCAACGGGCGAACTTCGCCTTGTGGACCGCGCCGGAAGCCGGGCCGACCGCCGATCCGGACAATGACAACTTTCCCAACTCGGCCGAAGCCGCCGCGGCGACGAATCCCAATGACGCCGCCTCGCGGATTGAGGTTGAAAGCGTGGCGCAGGACATGAGCGGCACAACCGTGATGTTTCAGTCGGTGGCCGGGAAGAAATACCAGGTGTCGGGGCGTTCGCAGTTCGGGAGCGGCGACTGGGCGAACGTGGGCAGCCCCGTGACGGCGACGGGGCCTTCAACCCAGGTCCTGGACGCCGGCGCGACCGGGGCAATGAAGTTCTATCGCGTGCAGTTGGTCCCGTAGCCGTAGCCGCAGCCTTCAGGCTGCGCGTCGCGCGAGAATTCGCCGGCGCACAAGGCGAGAACGAGAGAGGAGACGGGGCTGCGCGTCGCGCGAGAATTCGCCGGCGGGAGCGCCCCACGTGTTGTCCGGAGTGACTCGGGGCTCAACCTGATGGTCGCGGCACCGCGGATTCCGTAACTCAGTGCAGCATCGGCAGCGGATTCGGTTGCCGGATCAGTTCGGCGTCCAGTTCCAGGAAATCCTGCAATCGGCGGGTTGTCTCCTCCTCATCGATGGCCCGCGCCATGAGGATGTAGGTCGCATAGTGATTGCCCTCCGATTCAACGAGACTGGCGTAGAAGTCCGACAATTCCGCGTCCTTCTTCCGCAGTTCCTCCGAGGCGGCGAGCATCTGGAATTTCTCGCAACTGCGGCCCTCGACCAGCGCGCAGCAGATGAGGTGGTCGATGAGTTGGCCGTCGCGTCCCTTGCGCATGCCCTTCATCAGGCCGGAAATCCAGGGACTGGAAACCGCGGGCCCGAAAGGGATGTCCCGCTTCTTTATCAATTGGAGGACGAGTTCGAAATGTTCCAGTTCCTCGATGGCGATGGCGTTGAGTTCGCTGGCGCGGTCGTAGAGCAGGGGATAGCGCTCCAGGGTCAGCGCGGTGGTCGCGGCCTTGCGCTCCAGATGCGCGTGGTCGAGCAGGCAGGGCGGCAGGTTGGCGATCACCTTCGGCAGCCAGTCGGCCGGGACTTTCTCGTGAAACAGGAGCACGGGTCACACCTTCCCCAGCATCCGGTCCAGTGAGTCCGAAGTCTGGTAGATCAGCGCCTCGGGATAATGCGCGTAGGGGTGGAAATACTCGAAGGTGAGGAAGCCGTCGTAACCGTTGGCGTCGAAGGCCTCCATGACGGCGGGCCAGTTGGTGGTGCCGTCGAGGAGTGGGCGGAAGGCCTCGAGCGAGAAGTCGGTGCCTTTCTTGGTGAACTCCTTGAGGTGCACGTTCCTGGTGCGTTTGCCGAGTTCCTTGATCCAGTGTTCGGGGAACTGGAACATCATGATGTTGCCGGTGTCGAAATGGACCTGGAGATATTCACTGCTGAAGTGATCGACGAAGTCATTCATTTCGCCGGGCGTCATGAGGTAGCCGTTGAAGAAGATGTTCTCGATGTTGAGGTGGACCTTCAGTTTCTCGGCGTTGGGGAGAAGTTTGGCGATGGCCGCGCGCGCGCGTTGGTCGCAGACCTCGTTGGGCGTGGGGTCGTGGTCCTCGCGCCAGGGCATGTGCACGGCTCCGGGGACGACGAGGAGGTTCTCCGTGCCGAGGTCGTGCGCGCATTGGGTCATCTTGGCGGCAAGTTCCATGCCTTTCGCGCGTTCCGCCGGGTCGTTGCTGGTCAGGGGATACGGCCAGAAAAGGAAGGAGCAGACGCCGCTGATCTCGATGCCGATCTTGTCCGCGAGCCTGCGGATCTTCTCGTAATCCTTCGTGCCGTGTTTTGGGGAGAGGTCGTTGTCGAGGTCGTAGTTGAGCTCGATGCCGTCGAAGCCGGCGTCCTTGGCGAGACGCAGGCAGCGTTCGAGGTCCATGCGGTCGGGGTAGGGGAAGGCCCACTGGTTGATGGACTTCTTCATCTTGTAGCGTTTCGGCGAGCGCTGCCGGTCGTCGGGCCTGGACTGGCTGCGTTGCTGGGCGAAGGCGATGCTCTGGCCGAAGGCGGCGGCCCCGCCCGCGGCGGCGAGTCCGGCGCTGATGGCGGAGCGGCGGGTGACGCCGGATTTGGGGGAGGGGGCGGTCGAGTCGACGGGAGAAGGTTGGGCTTTCATGGGCGGGTGTTTGCGCTTATAGAAGTTCCAGCATGGAACCGGGTTCAACGATGCGAGATTTCAACCGCGCCTTGTCAGGGGCAAGGAAAAAGGCGGAGGGGCGGGCGCGTATTGGGGCGGGCTCCCGGCGTGGAGTCCGAAGCTTGAGATCTTTCCCGCCCCCGGGGCGCCGATTCGTTCTGGCGATCCTTGTTTTCGCGATCCTGATTTCCCCCGCGGTTTTCGCCGCTTCCGCCGATGCCCCGCGATTGAAGGTCAGCGGGAACGGCCACTACCTCGTCACCGAAAAAGGCTCCCCCTTCTTCTACCTTGCCGACACCGCCTGGGAGTTGTTTCACCGCGCCAAGCTGGATCAGGCGGAGCTCTATCTGAAGCATCGCGCGCGCAATGGGTTCACCGTGATACATGCCGCAATCCTGGCGGAGTTGGACGGCCTGAACACGCCGAGCCAGATGGACGCCAGACCGCTCAAGGACAACGATCCCGCCGAGCCGAATCGACGCTATTTCCGGGACGTGGACTATGTGCTCACGCGCGCGGACGATCTGGGGCTTGTGATGGGGCTCGCGCCGACCTGGGGGGACAAGTGGAACAAGCGCTGGGGCATGGGCCCTGAGGTGTTTGATGAGGACAACGCGCGGAAGTTTGGGGAATTCCTGGGGGATCGCTACAAGGAGCGGCCGGTGTTCTGGATCCTCGGCGGCGACCGCAATCCGGACCGCAAGCTTCACTTCAAGATCATTGAGGCCATGGCGGAAGGGATCCGCAAGGGCAGCGAGGGGCGGCAGTTGATCACCTACTTCCCGGCGGAGCGCGGCAATTCGGCGAAATGGTTTCACGACGCCAAGTGGCTCGACTTCCATATGACGCATTCGGGACAGGGCGAGGCTGACGCGGACAACCATTCGGCCCTTGCCGCCAATTACGCGCTCAAGAATCCCAAGCCCGCCCTGGATGGCGGCGCGCGGTGGGAGGATCATCCGGTCGGCTGGGACGACGAGAACGGCTGGTTCGATGAATACGATGCGCGGCAGGCGGCGTATTGGGGATTGTTGGCCGGGGGCTGCGGGCACGCGTATGGGCACCATGGCATCTGGCAGTTCTGGGATGCCAGTCGCGCGAAGGAGTCGCTGGCGCGCAAGCCGTGGATCGATGCCTTGGGCGCGGCGGGCGGGGCGCATATGAAGCATTTGCGGACGCTCTTCGAATCGCGGCCCTGGCATCGGTTGGTTCCGGATCAATCGGTGATCGCGGGGAACCCGCGCGCGGGCGCGGATCACGTGCGCGCGGCGCGGGCGGAAGACGGAAGCTTCGCATTCGTCTACTCGCCGACCGGACGTTCCGTGACGGCGGATCTGTCAACGATCAAGGCGGAGAAGGTCCGGGCGCTCTGGTTCAATCCGCGCGAAGGCAAGGCCGGCGTTCTCGGCGAATACGCCGGCGGCGGGAAGCAGACCTTCGATTTTTTCTCCCACGGGCGAGGGAACGATTGGTTGTTGCTGTTGGAAGATCCGGCGCGCGGGTTCGCGCTGCCGGGCGGCTCGAAAAGAAGATGAAATCGAAAAACATGAATGGAAAGACCTTGCGCGCGGCGTTCGTCTGCGCGGCGCTCTTGACGACCGCCGGTTGTGGAACGTTTTCGGACTACACGCCGTTTCCGCCCTCGGCCGACGATGCCGCGGAACGCGCGTTGCGGGACTCGCTGACCTTCTACGCGGGGTTTGACCACGGCCTGGACGCGGATTTTGCCAAGGGCGATCCGATGCTGTATTCGGCGCCGACGAGCCGGGATCGGAACGAGGGCGTGGCGCTTCCGGGGTTGCCGGGCGAGGGCCACGTGGAGGAGCTTGTCGGGCAGGGGAGGTTTGGGAACGCGCTCCAATGGACGAAGAAGGCCAAGCCCGTGGTGTTTTTCCGCGGGCCGGAAAACATGGGTTTCAAGTCGCGTGACTGGTCGGCCTCGGTGTCGCTTTGGATGCGTCTCAACCCGGACAAGGACCTGGAGCCCGGGTATTGCGATCCGTTCCAGTTTGTTGGCGAGAATTGGGGCGACGGTTCGTTCTTCATCGAATTCACCAGGGAGAACCCGAGGAGCTTCAGGTTTGTTCAGATGGCGATCACGAAGCTTTGGAATCCGACCGGAGCCAAGTATGAGGAGATTCCCCTCGGGCAGCGGCCGCTGGTCCAGGTGGAGAAGCCGCCCTTCAGCGCGGAGGAGTGGACGCATGTCGTGTTCACCTTTGAGCATGCGAACACCGGGCGGAAGGACGGCGTCGGCAGGCTCTACCTGAATGGCGAATACCAGGGCGCGATCGCCGGCTTCAACAGCAGCGTCGGCTGGACGCCCGAAAAGGCGGCGATCAACCTCGGCCTGAACTACATCGGCGGGCTCGACGACATTGCGGTGTTCGACCGCGCGCTGACCGCGCAGGAGGCGAAGTGGATCCACGACGGGGGCGGGCCGCTTGGTGAACTGTTGGAATGAAATGCGGACGTCATGAATCAGCGCGCTTGAGTTGAGATGAGCCGGGACACGGAAAGACCAGGACTCCGGTGG
>JAYPGD010000134.1:0-820 GCA_038126655.1 Verrucomicrobiales bacterium | reverse complement strand
GTATACGATCGTCCTGCTCTGCGTCTATCTGGCCACCTTTCACATCTGGACGCCCTTCAAGCATGGGCACGCCGCCCTGTTCGGGTTGGTGGTCTCGTTCGGCTTGTTTGTCGGGGCATTGGAGGCGCGTCGGCGGGGTTTCTTCGTCAATGATTACGACTTCGCGTTCCACGGCTTTGTCATTCTGGATCTGATCCTGGAGGGATTGCTGGTGCCGGCGCGCGAGGGGCATGGGTTTTATGGCTGCGCGGCGGCCTTTGCGGTTGCGATCAGCGGCTATCGGTTGAATGTTTGGCGAAAGGTCTGTCGCGAAGGCGCCGATGGGAAATCGGGGGGCGGGGAGCCGCCGGACGGCAAAACGAACTGAACTGTCATGAACGGAACCTGTGAACATTCGCCGGCCGATGAATTGAATCCCAACGTGCTGGGGCTGAAGCCGTCGGCCACCGTGGCCATCAACGAGCGCAGCAACCGGCTGCGCGCGGAGGGGAAGGAGATCTTCAAGCTTGGGCTCGGCCAATCGCCGTTTCCCGTGCCGGATTGCGTCGTCGCCGAACTGCAGCGGCAGGCGCATCAGAAGGACTACCTGCCTGTTCGCGGCCTGCCGGCGCTGCGCGAGGCGGTCGCGGATCATCACCGACGCTTCTATGGCATCGAGTGCTCGGCCGACAATGTGATCGTCGGACCGGGGTCCAAGGAGCTCATGTTCCTCCTGCAACTGGCTTACAACGGCGAGATTCTTATTCCGACCCCGGCCTGGGTGTCCTACGAACCTCAGGCGCGGATCATTGGCCGCACGGTGCGCCTGATCAACACCCGT
>JAYPGD010000133.1:0-12566 GCA_038126655.1 Verrucomicrobiales bacterium | reverse complement strand
GCGTTGTTGCGCCTTTCCCGCCTCCGCCGGTTCAAGTTTCGGGGCAAGGTTCCTAAGGAGTTTGTCGGCGTCGGGATTCTTCCGGCTGGCGGAGAGAAGATACCACGCGCAAGCCTCGATCTTGTCCGCCTTGACGCCGCGTCCCTGTTCGAAACATACGCCGACGGCTTTCTGCGCAAAGGTTTCGCCGCGGTCCGCGGCCTGCCGGTACCAGCCCAACGCGAGCGCGTCGTTCTTTGGGACGCCGAGGCCGTTCTCGTAGCATACTGCGAGGTTGTACTGCGCGCCGACCTGGTCCTTTCCCGCCGCCTTCTGGAACCAGTTGGCCGCCTCCTCCATGTCTTTCTTCAATCCTCCGGAGCCCTGGGCGTGATAGAAGCCCAACTTGAACTGCGCGTCGGGGCGACCCTGCTTCGCGGCCTTGCTGTACCAGCGCACGGCGTCCTCGTGCGAGCCGCGTTCCTCATACATGGATGCGATCAGGGTCTGCGCTTCGGTGTCGCCTGCGAGCGCTTTGGCCATGGTTTCCTCCAGGGTGGGCGGCGTTTCCTCCCCATCCGGAGCCGGGGCGTCGGACGAGGGCGATTGACCTAAGGCGATGGACGCGGCAAGGAAGACCGCGAATGCGGCGCATGTCGTCTTGAATGTTCCAGAGCGCACTTTCACTGAAAGGTATCGTAGCGCGCTGCGGACGATTCACAAGCGCTGGAGAGATTGCATGGGAACGGACGCGAGGAGCGAGAGGTCCGCGCTCCGTTTGTTCGATGAATTTTGCCTTGAGAATCGGCGTCGGTTCCCGAAACCTCACGTCATCCTATGAAAAGCGAAAACGAACGAAATCCCACCCGTCGAGACTTTCTCAAGACCTCCTCCACCGCCGCTGCAGCGGGCGCGTTGGCGTTTCCATCCATCACCCTGGGCAAGGACGCCGGCGAGAAGATGAAGATCGGCTTCATCGGTTGCGGCGGGCGCGGCACCGGAGCGGCCGCGCAGGCGCTGAAGGCGGACAGCAATGTCGAACTCTGGGCGATGGGTGATGTGTTTCAGTCCAAGATTGACGGATCGCTCAACAATCTCTCCAAGGCTGTCCCGGACGCCAAGGAGAAGATCAACGTCGATAAGAAGCGTCAGTTCGTGGGCTTGGACGCCTATGAGAAGGTTTTGAACAGCGGCGTGGACGCAGTGATCCTGACGACGCCTCCCGGATTTCGCCCGATGCAGTTCAAGGCTGCGGTCGACGCGGGCAAGCATATCTTCCTCGAAAAGCCGATGGCAACCGACGCGCCTGGATTGCGGCAGGTGATGAAATCGGTCGAAGAGGCCAAGAAGAAGAAGCTCTCCGTCGTGGCCGGCTTCTGCTGGCGTTATCACTACGCGCGGCGTGAATTCTATCGCCGGATTGCCGAAGGGCAGATCGGCGACGTGCGCGCGATCTACGCGACCTATTACACCGGTCCGGTGAAGCCGATGCCGCCGGACGACGCGCGCGACGCCGGTTGGAGCGACATCGAGTGGCAGGTGCGCAACTGGTACAACTTTGCCTGGCTTGGCGGCGACGGTCTGGTCGAGCAGGCGATCCACAGTGTGGACAAGATTTCCTGGGTGATGGGCGACGAACCGCCGGAAAGCTGCGTGGCCGTGGGCGGTCGCCAGATTCCGAACAACTCGGGCAACATCTTCGATCACATCGAGGTGAACTATCTCTACAAGGGCGGCGTGCGCGGGTTCATGGGCTGCCGTCAACAGAAGCACTGCCACAATGAGAACAACGACTACGTCATCGGCTCCAAGGGATTGGGCGAGATCAAGGGCGGTCAGTGTTTCCTGACCACTCCAGATGAGAAATGGCGCTACAATGGGCCGCAGCCGAACATGTACCAGGTCGAGCACGACGAGATGTGGGCGGCGCTTCGCGCGGGCAACCCGATCAACGACGGCGACCGCATGTGCACCAGCACTCTGATGGGCATCATGGGCCGCATGGCCGCCTACACCGGCTCCCAGGTTACCTGGGACATGGCGTTGAATTCCAAGGAAGACCTGTTTCCCAAGGATCTCAGCTGGGAGACCGGCAAACACCAACCGCCCGGCATCGCCCAACCCGGCGTCCGGAAGTTTGCCTGAGGCGACTTCCAGCCGGATCGAGTTCCAAAGCCTGTCGCGCGCGTTCGCGGCGGGCTTTTTTTTTATAGGCCGCGCTGACAGGGAACAGAAGGACGCGCCAAGGAGGTTCGTTCCACCCAATACCAGCGAGTCCTGGAGAGAGGGCTTCTTTGCAGCGTGGGCTCTGTGAGCCCAGTACGACTCCGTCGCCTGACAAAGGCGACGCTACACCCTTCCTTGGAATGCTGCCGAAGCGTTGGCAAGCCACGTTGGAATCGCGGTCGTCGACGCGTTGGGGACGCATGCCGTGTGGCCGCAAACACCGCCGGTTGAAACCGACGGCTGACTTCCCTGACCGCCTCGCGGTCGTTCAGCCGAGCGAGCCTTTGCGCAATACAATCTGGGATGGAGCAAAAATGAACTGCGGAGATTTGTCCTGCGGTGAACGATTGCAATTCGGCGGGGTGTCCGAAGAATGTGCGCTATTGAACACGCAGCGACTGGTTCCAGAGATTCCCTTTCCGCCGTATTCCTACGTGCCGCGCAGGTTTCCGCATCCGACGCGTGATCCGGAGGGGCACAGTCATGGGCGGGAGGCGGCGGCGGTCGAGGCATTGACGGAGGAGAATTGGAGGGATTCCTTCGACTACCTGTTTGGCGTCGATCTGTTCAACCACGGCTACTACTGGGAGGCGCATGAATTCTGGGAGGGGCTCTGGCATGCGTGTGGGCGCGCGGGCGAGGCGGCGGGTTTTCTGAAGGCTCTGATCAAGCTGGCGGCAGCCGGTGTGAAGGCGCGGGAAGGAAATGAAAACGGTGTTCGACGCGCGGCGTTGAGGGCGGGGGAGTTGTTTGGCGTTCTTGCGAACGAACGAGGCGGGGCGGGGGACGTGTTTTTGGGCATGTCGGTTGCCGATTTGGTCGGGCTCTCAGGGAAGTTGGCGGGCGAAGCCGCGCGTGTGTTGAATACGGAAGAGGCTCCCGTCATTGTCGCCCTGCCGATTCGATTGCGCCCGGCAGTTTCCTGAATGGCAGATGGTAGATGGTAGTAATCAGTAGTCAGTAGTCAGTAGTCAGAACCGAGAATCCGCCTTCGTTCCGCAAAGCCGGAACTTCGTCGCGACAAGCTGGGAACTGGGAACCTCGCCGCGGGTCTGGTTGTTTTGGATGGGATGGGGGCGTTGCGGCGAATCCCGGGTTTGACATGCCTTCGGAACGCCGTTTACTCGCGGGCATTCATGAAGAGTATTCCCGCAGTCAGGATGAACGGTTTCGCGCTTCTGGTTCTTCTCCTCGGTTGCGTCGGGTCTTTTCCGCTCGTGGCGGCGCCGGCTGTCTCCTTCGCGGACAATGGCGGGTTGAAGATGTTGTACGACAATCGCCAGTTTCCGCAGGCGGTCGCACACGGGGACACCGCTTACATTGTCTGGCGCGACCGTGCCGGCAAGCCCTGGCTGCGGACCTATGGATTGGACTCACGAAAGTTCGGCGATCCTCGAGCGATGCTGGATGACGTTCGGTCCGCGAAACTGAAGGTCAAGGAGGCCAGGTATCGCAAGGATCACCATTTTGCGCCGGTCATCTGGATGGATGGCGAGGAGCGGTTGCACGCGATGTTCGGCTGCCACAACACGCCCGGTGTGCATGTGGTGTCCAAGGACGCGCGGGCTCCGGGGCAATGGATGTTGGGGGGCTCGCCGTCCGAATCGATGTCGTATCCGAAGATTCACCGCATCCAGGGTGGCCGCAGCCAGGTCTATTACCGACACACCGGGCATCTGGGGATGTGGCGGTATCGCGTCATTGAGGACGGAGCGTCGGATTGGGAAGGGCCGGCAAAGACGGTCGTTGATCTGAACGCCGAACCGCAGGATGGGAAACACGCTGCCCATGCAGGCTCCTACTGCACCACCGCGGTCAATGCCGACGGAACGCGTCTGCACGTCGCCTTCATCTGGAAGGTGGAGGAACCGGTCTTCAACGAGCGCTACCAGACGACGCTCACGGACCACACGCAGCGATACAATCTCTATTACTTCTTCATCGATCTCGCTACGCACCAGGGCTTCAACATTTACGGGGAGCCGGTTGCGATGCCGTTGCGCAAGAGCGTCGCGGACAAGAAGTGCCTGGTCTGGGACACCGGGGAACGCGTCGCGGCGGTGGGGCCTTCCATCGCGCTGGACCGCCACGGTCTGCCGCACTTCATGCTGCCGGTCTCGGACAAGACGCCGCTCGATTCGCGCTTCCATTTCGTGACCTGGAACGAGGGGAAATGGAGGCGAGTCGAAGTGACGCCGACGTTGCATCCCTTCAATGCCAGTCATCTGGAAGTTCTGCCGGACGGTGAATTCCGAGCATTCCTCATCGTGGGTGAAGGCGCGAAGGTGGTCGAGGAGGGCATGGACGAATATGGCTGGGGGCAGCGCGTGGAGGAATGGGTCTCCAGCGAAGAAGGCATGAAGTGGGAACGCAAGCGCGACCTCACGCCGAAGGGCAGGCCGGGCTGGCATTGGCAGAACGTGCAACCGGTTCTTGGCAGCGATGGACAGGCGATTCCGGGGTTGGTCTTGTTCTATGGCTGGGAGGCGAGGGATGGCGCGGGGACGGCGTTCCTCTGGGATGGAAGGGGGCGATGATCGCGAGGGGTTGTCAAATGCCGCGTTTGTTGGGGCTCGTATTCGCCATTGCCGTTGCCGCGTTTAGCGCTGAAGCCGCGCCGCGGTTTGCGCGCGTATTCGGCGACCACTCGGTATTGCAGCGTGATGAGCCGGTGCGCGTCTGGGGAGTTGACGCTGACTCGTTCGCGAAACTCGAGATCCGATTTGGCCGATTGAAGGTTGCGGTGTCGACCGATTCGGACGGGAACTGGACGTCGGAATTACCGGCGATGCCCGCTGATCGTGTCGGCCGGAGGCTGGAATTGCTGGAAGACGGGAAGCCCGCCGCTGTTGTAAACGATGTGGTCGTCGGCGAGGTCTGGCTTGCGGCCGGTCAGTCCAACATGCAGTTCCCGGTGCGCGGCATGCTCAAGGGACTGCCTGAGGCGAAGGCCTGGGTGGATGAAGCCTCCCGGCCGGCGATCCGGTTTCGGCGGGTGAATGATCCTGTGCTGGCCGACCGGAAGGCCGAGGCCCGCGATTTGAAGTCGCCGGACGTCAGCCTTCGCGGAGCTTCGTCTCGACAAGCCTGGGCGCTCATGACTCCAAAGAGCGCGTTGGGGTTCTCAGCTGTGGCCGCGATCTTCGCGCGCGAGTTGGAGATGGCGTTGGATGTTCCGGTCGGAATCATCGACGTGTCCTGGGGCGGCAAGCCGATCGAGCCCTTCATTCCGCGGGATCGATTCAGCACGCCTCTGTTGCGGGAAATTGTAAGCCTTGCGGACGCGGACAAACTGGATCAATTGGCAAAGATGAAGGGCGGCGTGATCATTCGAAATCCCGAAGGGCATCCGGGCGCGATCTACAACGCGCGCATGGCTCCCTGGCAGAAATACGGCCTGCGCGGGTTTCTTTGGTATCAGGCGGAGTCCAACGCCGGGAAGGGCGAGGATCCACGGCATTACCGCGACAAGATGACGGCCATGGCCGAGGGTTGGCGAACGCGATGGAATGCTGCGGGCGCGCCGCTTTACTTCGTGCAGTTGCCGAGCTTTCCCGACGCCACCGGATGGATCCGCATGCGCGAGGAACAACGGCTTGCCACCGCCATTCCCCATTCAGCCATGGCCGTGACGATCGACATCCGCGGCGAGGGCATTCATCCGCCCGACAAGATCTCGGTGGGAAGGAGGTTGGCGGCGTTGGCCTTGGAGAAGACCTATCGAATCGGCGACTCCCATTCCGAAGGCCCCATGTATCGGTCGCACGAAATTCGAGGGGGCGCGGTTCATGTGTCTTTCAACAATATGGGCGGCGGCCTGATGGTCGGAGACAAGCCCGGTGTGGCGCCGGCGAAGGAGACGAAAGGCGAGTCATTGCGGTGGTTTGAACTGGCGGGGGCGGACGGGGTCTGGCATTCGGCGAAGGCGGTGATTCGGGGCGATTACGTCATCGTGACCAGCGACCGGATCAAGCGCCCCAAGGCCGTGCGTTACGGGTGCGCCACCGAACCACAAGGCGGCAATCTTTACAATCGGGCGGGCTTCCCGGCCTCGCCCTTCTGCAGCGATCTGAAACTGCTCCCATGGGTGGATCATGGGCAGCCCTGATGTCTGCGATGCGCGCGATGGAACCAGAAGAATCCCCACGGAGGGCAAGGGCGATCCACGGATGAAGAAACGGATTGATGGTGCGAGGATCGATCAATTGCGCGTCAGCGTTTTGGACTGCGGCGCTGCGCGCCGCTTTGAAGCGTGTTCGGCGGTCCTGTCAGTCCTTGATGTTACAATGCGCCCGGTTCGCACTTTTTTGATTCCAAGACGTTCGTTGGTTTTTGGGCTCATCCTGTTTGTCTCCGTTGTGATTTCGGGCGATGCGGCGGAGTCGGCCGTTTCTGGCCCGCGGATTGTCGGTCAATTGATCGACCCGATCGCGCTTCGCGGCGTGGAGGATGTTCATCTCGAGGGAGGTCTCGCCTATCTGCCTTGCCGGGAGGGAAGGAGGTTGACGATCTGTTCGATAGCAGATCCGGCGAATCCGCGCGTCGTGTCGAGTTTTATTCACGAACGCATGGGGCCTGCGGCGGGGTTTGCCATGCACGACGAAATCGTGTTCCTGACCTCGCAGGGGAATCAGGAGTTGCTGGCGGTGGACGTTTCAAACCCTGCGGAACCGCAATTGCTTGGCTCGGTTGTCGTTGGCGCCCGGGGGAACGGATCGCTCTACAAGGCGGCATATCAGGGAGGTCATTGTTACGTCGCGCAACAATCGGAGAAGAGGCTGTATGTCGTTGATGTCCGCGATCCGGCGAAGCTGAAGGTGGTCGCGTCTGTCGTCGTCACCGAGGAGAACGATGGTCCATTCAGCGTGACGTTGCGGGACAATCACGCCTGGGTCGGCACAATCTTCGGGCGTCGCAATCGTCTGGTTGCCGTCGATATCGGGAACCCGTCGGCGCCGCGCATTGTTGGTCGGGTCCTTGGTCCGGACATTGGACATGCCAGCGGTGAATTTGTTGGAGACCGTTTCTTTGCGGTGAACTGGGATCGCAACGCCTTTCTGGTTTTTGAGGTGCGGGACGTTGCTCATCCCCGGCTCGCCGCCAAGTTGGTTGACTCTCGGCTGGGGAAACCCAATCGGTGCGTTCTTGCCGGCGATCGCGCCTATCTCCCCATGGTCGAGGGCGACGGCGTGGCGGTCGTGGATGTTGCCGATCCGCTCAAGCCGAGATTTGTGACAGCTTTTCGTGATCCTTCCCTGAAGAAGACCTATGGCGTGGCCGTGCGGGGGAATCTGCTGTTCGTCGGCGCGCGGGAAGGCAACAGCCTCACCGTGCTGGATAGAGCCTCGCTTGAGGATTGAGAGGTGGAATCGGGGCAAGCCTTCGTGGGCAATGAACTCAATGCGCCCGTTCCAAGGCCGCCTCGTAGAATTCCCGGGCCAGCGTGAACGAGTCGATCGCCCGGCGTTTGGCGTCCTCTGACGTCCAGATGGCGTCCTCGTTGGCCCAACGGATGGATTCGTTGATCCTGGCGACCAGATAGCGCGCGCTGTCGCGGTCTGCCGGGGGGCGGTTGTTGACGGTGAAATAGATCGGGCTTGTGTGACCGGCGGTCGCCTCCTGGTGCCAGTTGTCCGGATCTTTCGAATCGCTCCGGGCGCGCAGGGCCAGCCAGCCGCTTTCCGAGACTTTGACCTCGGTGTTCAGTTCGAACTCCTTCCGGCCCGGGGCGGCTTCCACGGTTCGCGCGACCCTGCCGTTCAGGATCAATTCAAGATGCGTTATGGGCCGCTGCGTGAAACAGCCGGCCCTGACCGCTATCTTGAACGGCCCCTTGCCGGAGAATTTCAGTTCGGCGCCGATGGGAGCGTCGTTTGCCATCAACCAGAGCAGGGGACCATTGGTGACGAAGGTTTCGTGGCTTTTCAATCCCGAGAGAAATCCCTCGTGGCTCCAGTCCTCGACTTTCACGTAGGTGCGGCAGGTTCCGCCGACGACGCGGCCAGCGTTCATCTTGTCGGTCCCGCCGATGATCGGCATACGGGCTCCGCAATTGAGCATGTCGTACCACATCGCGCCGGCGTCGCGTTGTCCGAATCCGGGGACCGCCATGCGCTGCCGTGTGCGGAGGCCGCGGCTGGCGATGTCCGATCTCAGCCACTCGAACCCGTCCAGCTTCCCGGTCGCCGCGCCCACGGCTGAGCCGTGCCCGGGCCAGAAGAGGTAGTGTGCGTGGTAGGCCAGGCCGCCCTGGGCGCGCACGCGATCGAAGACCTCGGTGTTCAGCGGTTCGTTGGGGAGCGGAGGCTGCCGTTTCACCAGACCGCGCCCCGTGTAGACACGGATCGGCTCAATGGGTTTCTTCAGGCCGACGAGGGTCATGTGTCCCTGGTTGGCGTCGCGCAATTCTTGGGACACATAGACGATATGATTCGGCGTGGAGAGGATGGACGGCCGCCCTGTGAGGAATTGGCGTCGCCACAGCGGATGCGTCGGCCCGATGAACATCAGGTTCACGTAGTCAACAGCCTCCACCGGCATCTGGCTCAGCGCCCCCTTGGGGGTGAGATTGTGGACATGGGTGTCCGCCGCCATCCAGCCGCGCTCCCGCATGTTGATTCCCCGCTTGAGCGCAAAGATCCTTTCGAGTTTTTTGCCGGCTGAATCAGCCAGATCCAATCGGAACGTTGCGAGCGGATACTCCAATCCGTGGGAGATCCGGACTTGGAGGTTGTCCTTCGCCGGCAGGGCGACCGTGAATGAGCCGGAGGGAATCATCGCCCAATCGTAGCCGTCGTTGCAGGTGTCCGGCTCCCGGGTGACGTTGTTCGAATTCCATCGGGGCGGAACGATGTCGTAGTGTCCCTCCGGCGGATAATAGACGCCGTCCGGATCATCGATGTGCACGCGATGAGGAAGCTTCTTTCGGGTGTCCTCATCAACGACGGCCACCTGGAGCAAGACGCGTTCGTCTGGAGCGATGGTGGGGCGGCTTCCCTGTTCGAGAGGCTTGGTCTGCTCATCTGGAGCCACGCGGGGCGGGAGCACGACGCGCATGCGTTCGCGCCCCTTCCGATTTCGCGGTTGGACGTCTCCGGAAACATCGACGCTGTTCGCGTTCAATGCCATGCCGGCAAGGCAGACCGCCGTAAGCGCGACCGGGGAGAATCGGGAATCGAATGCCATGGTCGAAATGTGAATGTTCAAGGCCGCGTGAGCAAACTGCAATCCATGCGGAATTGCACGGGCGCGGACCGCGATTGCGCGGCTTGAATGGTTGCCAAGCCCTCGGCGCCCGCCTATTCCTCAGCGGCATGCGCCGATTACTGTTTCGCTTCCGCAGACCCCGTTTGTTTCACCTCCTCCTGGTCGCCGTCTCCGTTGCATTGCAGCCTGTGATGTGGGCAGCCGAAGCCGATGAGTCGCTATCGAAGCAGAAGCCCTTCTCCTTCGTGCAGATGTGCGACACCCAGTTGGGCATGGGAGGCTATGAGCACGACGTGATGACTTTCACGCTGGCAGTCAAACAGATCAACGCCATGAAGCCGGACTTTGTGGTGATCTGTGGCGATCTGGTGCAGGGGCCCGATGACAAGTCCTTCGCCGATTTCAATGCGATCAAGGCGGGCTTCAAGCTTCCGTGTCATTGCGCGCCCGGCAATCACGACGTGCGGAATCAGCCGACAGCCGAATCCCTGCGTCGCTACCGCGAAAAGATCGGCCGGGACTATTTTGCGTTCGAACACAAGGGCTACACCTTCGTCGTGGCGAACACGCAGCTGTGGAAGGCTCCGCTCGCCGGCGAATCGGAGAAGCACGACGCCTGGTTTCGGAAGACGTTGGAGACAGCCAGGTCAAAAAACTCACCCGTGGTGGTCGTGGTTCACTACCCCTTGTTCGTGAAGAGTCCCGACGAAAAGGAGATCTACTACAACCTGCCCATGGCGAAGCGGAAGGAGTTGCTCGATCTCTGCGAGAAGAACGGCGTCGTGGCCTTCCTGGCCGGGCATACGCACAAGTTGATCGTCAAGGACTACAAGGGCATTCAGATGGTGAACGGGGAGACGACCAGCAGGAACTTCGACAAACGACCGATGGGCTTCCGGTTATGGAAGGCCGATGGCAAGGAGGGGTTGAGCCACCGCTTCGTCGCGTTGGAAGGCATGGGGGGGGCTCTGAAAAATGAACTGAATTGCGCGCACGATGTTGGCGCCCAAGTTGATCCAGATTCTGTTGTGTCGGCGGCCGTTTCAGTCGGATTGGTTGATCCTATCGAACTGATTGTCACCCAAATAGATCAGCCGATGGTCGGTTTCGAGATCGTAAGCCAAGAGATTGCTTAGCGTCTCCGATTCCGAAACTGAAATGCGGACCTTGTGCTCAAGGTATTTCGCCAAGTCGTCGGCGTGACCATACGTGGAGGCGCTCAGTTTTGGAGGGCTTGAATCCAGTGAGATCACGCAATAGCGGTAGCAACTCCTGTCTGCTCGTTGAAACGCTGGAGGGATGGCGAATCCATGTCTTTTGCAAAACAATAAGGCCAGTTGTCGATATTCATCGGATGATAAATGTGAAGAGACCTCCCGATGGTGCCGCCGGGCCGAATCGAGTTTCGTGATGGCATCCGGATCATATGCGAGGTCGAGGCGGCGACATTGAATCCAGGCTGCCGCGTTTTGATCGAACCAGCGTTTTGTGGTTTCGTCCACGATGGCCGGCCCGACGGCGTCTGGTGAAAAAAGTCCCGAGTATTCTCGGTCGATCAAAGTGAGTGCGGAATGCCGCTCCTCTTGCTCGACAGCCTCGTCGTATTCCGGTGAATTGAAGACGCAGGGCTTGATTGGCGGAATGACCTCCCAGACTGGATTCATTTTTTTCGCCGTCCGTTGTGAGTGTTTCTGTTCCCAAAGATAGTATTCCGGTTCGCCGTCTTTCGGATACTTCTTTGGCTCCGCGGCGTTCAATGGCCATTCATGCCAATTCAGCTTCACAACCTTGTTCAATATCGCTGGCTTGAACCTCAGGTCGCGGATGCAGCTCGCTTCCATTCGCTTCTTGAATTCGTCGGAAACGACAATTGTCAGATCATCGCCGAATGGGAAACTGATCGGTGGAAGATACGGTCCAGTTCGCTCGATCAACAAGGGGCCGTCTGCAGTTTCGCGCCTGCAGTAGCCCGAAATTAGAACGTCGCCATAGTCGCCCCACAGACTGGCCTGGCGCAGTTCATACAGAACCAAGTTGGACAGGTCAGGTTTCACTGGAAGCTCACCCCCGCCCGATGTAGGGCATGTCGGTCGCCATCACGGTCATGAACTGCACGTTGGCGTTCAAGGGCAGGTTGGCCATGTAGAGGACGGCGTCGGCGACGTTTTGGACATCCATGCGGGGCTCCACCTTTCTGCTGCCGTCGGCCTGCGGGACGCCCTCGGCCATTTTGCTCGTCATATCGGTGGCGGCATTGCCGATATCGATCTGCCCGCAGGCGATGTTGTGCTTTCGGCCGTCGAGCGAGGTGGACCTGGTCAATCCGGTGATGGCGTGCTTGGTCGCGGTGTAGGGCGCGGACATGGGGCGGGGGACGTGGGCGGAGATGGAGCCGTTGTTGACGATGCGCCCGCCCATCGGATCCTGCGCCTTCATCACGCGAAAGGCCTCGCGCGTGCACAGGAAGGCGCCGGTGAGATTGATGTCCACCGCTTCGCGCCAGGCGTCAATCTCCAGATCTTCCAACGGCACGGAAGGCGTGAAGACTCCGGCGTTGTTGAACAGCAGGTCCACGCGGCCTAAGGCGGCCTTTGTCGCGGCGAACAGGGCGGCCACCGAATCGGGATCGGTCACGTCGGTGGAATGGACGATGGCATGGGCCGCGGAAGCGCCGGCCTGCGCGGCGGTTTCCTGCAAGGCTTCTTCGCGACGACCGGCGAGGGCGACGGACCAACCGTTTTGCAGCAAGGTCAACGCGCAGCTTCGGCCGATGCCCGAGCCCGCGCCGGTGATGATGGCGGATTTCATGTGGGAGGGAGAATAGTGGCCAATCTACGAACACCCAAGCACGCGTGATGATGATTTGCGCCCAAATAGGGTTGCCGGGAGAGCGCGTGGAACTAGCATTCTGGCATGACGTTTCGAGGTGTGTTTTCCGGCGGGCGACTTCGCGTCGTTTTTCAATTGGCCGCAGCCATTGTGGCGCTGGTTCCGGGTCGTGGCGCGACGTTTGCGGCGACGATCACCAGCGAGCCGGTCGACCGGATTGCCTTTGAAGGCGACACTGTGATGTTTCAGGTCACAGCGACAGGGGATGGTTCCCTGGCCTATCAATGGCTTTTTGACGGGAATGAACTGACGGGCGAGACCGGCGC
>JAYPGD010000132.1:3599-12655 GCA_038126655.1 Verrucomicrobiales bacterium | reverse complement strand
TAGCAGCGGCTTCTCAAACACTGAATGCCCATCGCTCCGGTTCTCAGCGCCATGAAAATCGGTCGTGGACCAGCCATCGATGAGGCCGAGGGCGATTCTCTCCTGATCCTTGTTGCCTTCGAGGGAATCGACCCATGTGCGGGCGGTGTGGGGATCCCGGGCGGCCCAGCCGGCGAGGGCGGCCAGGACTTCGCCGGTGGCCTTGACCTCGCCGGTTCCCATCGCGTTGGCGACGGCGGCGCGGCCGTCCAAGTCGCCCCAGGCGCGGAGGAAAAGGCGGCGTTCCTCATTGAAGCGCAGTCCCTTGGATTTCGCGCGTTCGAATGCGGCCGCGACGGCCGGCGCGTTCTCCGCGGTCAGGTCCTTGAGCAGGGCGGACAGTTCGATGGAGCGTTGGACCGGGTCGGAACTGAACAACGCCATTTCCCACATGCGCGCATATTCGTGTGATGTGGGCGGGACCGGGCCGGGCAGGGGCCCCGCGGTTTCCTTCGTGGTCGCGACCTTTCGCCCGGGCTCGCGGTCGAACCGGGTCTTGAACGAGACAGGACGTTTCGAACGCGGCGTGTCGGCCAACTCGCGCGCGGCGTGGAGGTCATGACGGAGTTCTTGAAGCTCTCCCTCGAGGCGGTTGTTGTCGCGCCATTGCGAGGCCAGGGGGATGGCGGCGATGGCGGCGATGGCGGCGACGATGATGGCGGTCTTGGTCTTGGCGTAACTCATGGCGGCAATGGTGTTGAGCAGGGTGGTCTTGGCGGCGACGCCGGCGGCCCCAGCGAGGGCTCCCTGGGAAACGGCGGCGGCAAGCGAAGCCGGCGCGGCCTCGGCGACCTTGGCGGCCAGACCGGAGACAAGCAGGGTCGTGGAAATGGCGACGCCCTTTCGGCGCAGGGATTGCGCCAGCTTCTGCAGGGCGCGTTCGGCCTGCTTCTGACTGGCGGCCTCGGACTTGCCGGTGGTTTCGGAAATCTCCCGGAAACTGCGGCGTTCGAAGAAACGGGGCAGGACGAGTTCGCGGTCCGAATCGGGAAGGGCGTCGATGGCCTCATCCAGCAGCGGCAACGTTTCGCGTCAGACGCTCTCGCCGTCGGCGTCGTGCGACAGGTGTTCGGTGAGGTGTTTCATCTTGTCGGAGTGCGCCCTGCGGCGGCGCAGGGCCTCGGCGCATTCGAAGGCGGTTGCGCGGTGCAGCCAACCGGCCAGGGCGGCGTGATGAACCAATTCGCGGGACTTGCGCGCAAGGATCGCAAAGACGGTCTGCGCGATTTCCTCCGCGAGGGCCCGGTCGCCGGTGCGCCGCGCCGCGGTTCCCAACACAAGACCGAGATGCCGCTCCACCAACGCGCGGAACGCGGCCTCCGAGCCGTTGGCGTTGAACTCGCCGAGCAGGTCCGAATCCGGGGAATTGACGATGGTTTCGATGGTTCTCACGACTGGCTTTGACCGGATTACCGGGATGAAGCGTCGAAATCCGACATCTTTTTGAAAGATTTCGGTCGGCGATGTTCGATCGGCGCTGAAGCGCGACAACCCCGGGCTGCCGCCTGCGGCCCGTCGACTTCCGTCCGGTGTTGAAATGAAACGCGGCGACTATTCCACGATTTCCAGATCGGCCATATAGATCGCGGTGAAGGTCTTTCCGTTCTCGTCCTTCTCGTGGGAGGAATACCAGGACATGACCGCGCGCGTGGGGCTGAGTTCGAGGAAACCGGGATAGGAATTGTCGCCGCCGCTCGGCAGTCGGGCGAATTCGTGAAGTTCGTCTCCCGCCAACCAATACATCGATGTGCGCGCGCCCTCGCCCTTGACGGCCTGACGACCGCCGACGACGTAGTGTCCGGCCCAACGCGTCAGCAACGGTCCGCCGATGTAGCGGTCGAGATCGCTGCGTTTCCAATCCGTCCACGGATACGCCGCCCGGCACAATTGGGCCGGCGAACTGCCGCGGCGACCGATGGCGACAACGCTGCCATCCGGTTCGAACTGGAAGGTTGTTTCATCGCCGTAGGTCTCCTGGAAGAGCGTCCGCGTCCGCCAGACTAATCCGTCATCGCTTTCCAGCATGGCGGATTCGATGAGGCTGCGATCGGTGCGCGGCTTCTCGGTGAATTCCCGCATGCGGCGTCCGCAAAGGTAGGCCTTGCCGCCATGGGTGTTCGCGCGCCAGATGTAGTGACCGAAGGTCCCCTTCAACATGACCGGGCTGTTCCACTTCTTCCCATCGTCCGACCAGGCGGCGTAGCCGAGGTGGCGATTCAAGGTGTATTCCTCGCGCTTTGGCGAGCTGTCGCCGCAATACCAGGTTCCGGTGTAGACGAGCAACCGGTCCTTGAAGACGAGGAAATGCGGGTCGCGGGTGTCGCGCTTGGGCACGCTGAATCGATGGACCTGCTCCCAGGTCTTGAAGTCGTCGCTGACCATGATGATGATCGACGCGGTCGGGTGCACCATGTGTCCATCGGGGCAGCTGCGGAAGGTCAGGTAGTAACGATCCTCGAATTTCACAAGGTCGGTGAAGGCATTGTGCTCCCCGTTGTGGAAGACGCGGCGGATGTTCGAGACCTTGACCTCGGGGAGATCGGCGGCGACAGCGGAGGCCGCCAAGGCCGACAGCAGGATCGGACAAAGCAGAGAAACGAAGCGGCAGTTCATGATTTGGAATCTGGAATCTGTGATTTGAGATGCAAATGATGTATTCGGCGGTCGCCCGACTTAGGGATTCAACCGTCCGTACAGCTCATGAACCTTGCCGACGATGCGCGCCTCCAGTTCAGGTTTCCATGGGCGGCTTCGCGCTTCGTAGCCGCCCTCGAGCAGCACTCGTTTGCTGGGGATGTAGCCGGAGTAGACGTTTGAGTATCCGGCGACCCAGAGCGTCGGCCTGCCTTCGCCGTTGAGTTCGCGTTTCAGGCGCAGGGAGTAGTCGACTGTCACCTCATTGCCCAGGGTCACAATGGTCAGATCCTCGCCGAACTGGACCAACTGCACGGGATAGGCGAAGTCCTCACGCTCGGCGGGCTTGAATTCCAGATCGACTGTTTCCATCACGGTCCGGATCGGGCCGCGCAGGGCATTCTGATGGCGCAATGTGCGCTGCGTGACTTCAAGCGCGGCCTCGACGGCCGTGGCCAGGGACCGGCCATGACGCGCGGCGTATTCCGCCGTGCCGCGGGGATAGGGGTTCTGGTCGCCGCCGCAGCCCATCAGGAACATCGCGGTTACGCCTGGGTGATCCCTTTCGAAATACTCCTGCGCGTATCCCGCGTAGTCGCCAAGCCACTTCAGGTAGCCGACCGAGGTGTTGTGGCAGGCGTAGCCGAACATGACGGCGCGCAGCTTTCCATCGGCGTCGTCGACCCGCAACACCGGCACGGAATGATCGACGACGCCGTTTGGATTGGGGTGATTGCTGTAGCCGCGTTCGGTCGGCGTGCGGCGATTCATCGCGAAGCCGCACTTGGCGTGGGCATGACTGAGTCGCGCGGGTTGAAGCCCGTCCAACGCCTCGCCGACGATGCGCACGAGATTCCCGACAAGCGCGTCGAAGTAATCCTTCGCGTCGGCGCGGCCATAGGAGGGGCCGCAATGCGTGTGCGAGGCGTTCATGACCAACGCGTGGGGCGGGAGTTGGTGTTTTTCGGCGACCTGTTGCTCGACGGCGGTCCGGAGCGGTTCAATCACGCCGATCAGGTCGAGGGTGATGAAGACCGCGCGATTGCCCTCCGCGTCCTCGATGGCCAGCGCCTTGCCGAACAGGTCCTGGTCCTTGCCCTCGGCCGGAGCCTTGCGCGCCGCGTAGCCGGACATCGGCATCGGTCGCGTCGGCGTGATGACGGCGGTCGCGACGCCGGCCTTCCAGGCCGGCGGCTCGGCGGCCTGAAGGCCGCTGGCGCCGATGGAGACGAGGCCGGCCAGAGCCAACCCGACAAACGTGGTCTTGAGATTCATGATTTGAGAATTGAAATCCAACGCCTCAGCCCACCTTGCGGAGCATCGTGATGCGGCCGGTATGAACCCATTCGGCGACGATGATGTTGCCGTCGGCGTCAAAGCAGGCGTCGTGCGGATGGATGAAGCGACCGGCGCGCCAGTCCTTCCCCTTTGGTTGCCGGCGGAGCGCCTTGTTGTTGGCGAGCACCCGCTTGCGCCAGGCCTCGTCCTCGCCCAGGTGGATCAGGTTGTCATCCTTGTCGAGCAGGGTGATGCGCGCGCTGAGATCCGGCACCAGCAGCGTGTCCTTGTGGGAGTCCACGTTGGCGGGAAGGATGAAGCCGTTCAGGGTCTTTAGGTGTTTCCCTTCCAGCGTGAACCACTGCAGGCGGGCGTTGGCGCGGTCCGCCACCACGACGCGTTTGTCGCGACCGGGGCGGTTGTCGATCCAGAGCCCGTGGGGCAGGTTGAACTGACCGTCGCCCTTGCCGTGGCCGCCGAAGTAGGATTGCCAGGCGCCGTTCTTGTCGTAGCGGTGAATCGTGTGTGAGCCATAGCCGTCGGCGAGGTAGAAGCCGCCGTCATCATGGAACGCGTAATTGGTGGGCATGAAGGCGTCGCGCCCCCAGCGCCGTTTCGGATTCGTGTCCTCGCCCTTGGGATAAAGCCCGGAGTCCATCGGCGCGCGCTTCTCCCAGACCAGTTCGCCCTGCAGAGTCAGCTTGGCGAAGTTCTTCAGATGCTGGTAGCCGGTGACGTAGACAAACTGTTCCTTCCCTTCGGTCCGGATTTCCAGGCCATGACCGCCGCCCTGAAATTGGCTGCCGAAGGAGCGCACGTATTTCCCCTTCTGATCGAACACGAAGATCGACGGGTGGTCCTTTTGTTCGGCGCGGCCTTCGTGAATCACGTAAAGCAGCCCTTCCTTGTCGACGGCGACATTGTGGGTGGTCTGCCAGGTGAACCTGTCCGGCAGTTGCGCCCAATTGTGCTGAACTTCGTACTTGTGGGCGCCCTTGCCGATCACGACGGACGTCCCCGACCTGGCGGCCAGCAGGAGGTTGGGAGAGGCAAAGGCGGTCGAGGCCAGCGCGGCGCGGTGGATGAATTGACGGCGGGAGGATCGGGAATCTTGCGACATGGCTGATTGCGTGGAGGCTGCGGTTGGGAGCGCTTCTTATGTCATCCCGTGATACAATCGGCGGCGGCGCGATCGCAAGCTTCAAACGCAGGGCGCACGCGTGAACAGCAATCGCAACAGCTTCACAGAGGCAGCGTCGGCTGTGTTGACACAGCGCGCGTTGCCACATGCCTTTTGGGGTTTGCCTTTGAAGCCAGTGCGTAAGACCTGGCTTCAAAAGCCGGACTCTCGCGCGAATGCCACGGCGCCTCCGGTCAACGGACTTCCAGCGCCAGGTTCCTGATCGCGCCCCGAAAGGTCTCGTTCCGGTAGTCGCCGACGTGGGCGCCCTGGTCCTGCCCGGTGGAAAGTCCCATGGCGGGTTGGGGGCTCAGCGGCGGGCCGTCCGCTTCGACCTTCACGCCGTCAACAATCAACGCGCGCCGGCCATTGCGGTCCAGTTGCGCCTCCACCTTCACCTCCGAGCCGGTCACGATCCGGCCGGTCGTGAGTTCCTTGAGTTTCTTGTCCACGCGGACGCCGAAGATGACACGACCCTCGCGAAGGTAGAGGGAATAACCGCCCAGGGCGCCGCCCTGGGCGACGATCACGCCATCGGCGCCCTCCGGCTTCAGCGTGGCGGTGATCCTGACATCCTTGCCGACGACATCGGGCGAAGCCGCGGGGGTGAACAGCGACCTTGCCTTCAGCGGAATCCGGCCCTTCAGCTTCCTGACCGGCGGCGAGATTCCCGGCGGCGGTCCGGGGCGACGGCCCAGGATCTTCTCGGTCGCCTGCCGGAGACGGGCGACAATGTCGGGATGCCGGGCAGCGAGATTGACCGTTTCGCCGATGTCCTCGTCCAGATTGTAGAGTTCCTCCGCCTGCTCCCGGTCGTCCTCGATCGCGTAGCCAAAGAAGTGGGCCTTGGGCAGGAGGTATTTCCATTTGCCCATTCGGATGCCGGCATTGTCGAAGTAGAAGCTCTCGCGGCCCTGCCCGGTCCGGCCCAGAAGCAGGTCGGTCTGGTCGATCCCGTCGATGTCGCGGTCGGTGGGGATATTGAAGCCCGCGAGGTTGGCGAAGGTGGGCAGGAAATCGATCGTGGCCCAGACGGCGTCGCTGACCCGGCCTGCGGGAACGCGGCCCGGCCAGCGCACGATGCAGGGCGCCCGATAGCCGCCCTCGTAGGGTGATCCTTTGCCGTTGCGCAGCGGGCCGGATTCGCCCCAGAAGATGGAGCCTTCGGGATGCCCCTTCTTGCGCCGGTAATACTTCGGCTGGTTCCAGGGGCCGTTGTCGGTCGTATAGATGACCAGCGTGTTGTCCCGGAGGCCGAGCTCGTCGAACTTGTCGAGCAGGCGGCCGGTCTCGAAGTCGAATTCCTCCACGACATCCCCGTAGAGGCCGCCGGCCGACGAGCCGCGAAATTTCGGCGAGGCGTCGATGATGGTGTGCATCATCGTGTGCGCGAGGTAGAGGACGAACGGCTTCGTAGGGTCGCGCCGGTTTTCGAGCCAGTCGATCGACTTGTCGGTGTAGGTTCGGATGAGGCTGCCCATGTCATCGGTCGCCCCCGCCTCCTCATTGTTCTCGTGGAACTTGACGCGCCCGCCGTCGTTGGCGCCCAGGGGGCCGAAGTAGTAGTCGAAGCCCTGCGCGTTCGGCATCCGGTCAATGATGGGCCGGCGATTGGAGACGTCCCACTTGCCGACGCAGGCGGTCTGGTAGCCTGCCTTGCGGATGAGTTCGGCGAAGGTGATCTCCCCCGCTGGCATGCTCCAGCCCCGGCTGATCTGTGGATAACGCCCGGTCAGCAACGCCGATCGCGAAGGCCCGCAGACGGTCTGGGAATAGAAGGAGGTGAAACGCGTGCCTTCCTTCGCCAGTCGGTCCAGTCGCGGCGTCCGGTTCTTCTTGTTGCCATAACAGGCGAGATCGGCGTAGCCCTGATCGTCAGTGAAGATGATCAGGATGTTCGGTCCGGGATTGGCGGCGACGAGCGCGCCGGCGACGAGCGATATCGCGAGGAACGGGAAGAGGGAGCGCATGGCTGAATCCTGCCATCGCGCGCTTTGATTGCGAACAGAATTCCGGCGGATGCGGGCGGATGCCGGGTCCGATTCCGCTCCGGGTCAGGCTGCCGTGTAGCCGCCATCGACGGTCCAGGCGGCGCCGGTGACGAAGGAGGCCTCGTCTGAGGCGAGGAAGGCGACGACGTTGGCGATCTCCGAGGGTTGCGCCAGGCGGCCCATCGGATGGAGGGCCTTCATGGTTTCGTGGACCTCGGGCGTGTCGGTGACGTTTTCGGTCAGCGCGGTGTAGACGAATCCGGGGCAGACCGCGTTGACGCGGATGTTCTCCGGGGCGAGGCGGATGCCCATGTCGCGGGTGAGCTGAAGCACGGCCCCCTTGCTCTGCGGATACGGACTGAAGCCGTCGGAAAAGGGAAGCGAGGTCGGATAGGACACCAGGCTCATGATCGAGGCGATGTTGACAATGGAACCGCCGCCGGTCGCCCGCATCCGCTCCGTCGCCGCGCGACACAGGAGGCAGGTTCCCTTGGCGTTGATATCCATCACCGCATCCCAACGCTCCTCGTAGCCCGCCTCCGGGGGCAGGGTGCGCGGCGTGATGCCGGCGGAATTGACGAGGATGTCCAGGCGCCCGAATTCGGAGACGCAACGGGCGACGACGGTTTCGATGTCGCTTCCCTCGGCCACGCTGCCCGCGCAGACAGCCAATCGCTCCCGTTGGTCCCCGACAGATTCCATCAGGGCGTTCAGGCCCTGTTCATTGATGTCGGCCGCCATCACGCGGGCCCCTTCGGTGAGAAACTTTTCGACGGTCGCCGCGCCGATGCCGGAGGCGGCTCCGGTCACGATGGCGACCTTGTTTTCCAGTCTGCCTTTCATTGTCCAGTGTTTTGCGGTTCAAATCAGGTCACACCCTGCCGGCCGGCGGGGATGATGACATCTACGTCGACGATGCGCGCCGGGACCGGCGTCGTCCAATCCTCTCCGCCGGTCAGGCTCCGAGCAACTTGCGGTAGGGGGAGCCTTCGTTCTGATCGACGCGTTCGGAGCGGCCCTTGTGCTGATAGACGAGGCGGGTGTGATCGACGCCGAGGAGATGGAGGATGGTGGCGTGGAGGTCGTGGACGTGCAGACGGTCCTGCACGGCGTAGAGGCCCAGGTCGTCGGTGGCGCCGTAGGTCCGGCCGCCCTGGACCCCGCCGCCGGCCATCCACATTGTGAAGCCGGTGGGATTGTGGTCGCGGCCGTCGCCCTTCTCACTCATCGGCGTGCGGCCGAATTCGCCGCCGCAGATGACGAGCGTTTCCTCCAGCAGACCGCGCGACTTGAGATCGGCGAGCAATCCGGCGATGGGTCGGTCCACCGCCTGGCAGAGCGCCGGGTGCTTCTTCTCGATGTCCGTGTGGCTGTCCCACTTGCTGCCCGCGCCGCTGTAGAGTTGAACGAAGCGCACGCCGTTCTCGACGAGCCGTCGAGCGAGGAGGCAGTTGCGGCCGAAGGTGGCCGTGCTCTTGTCGTCCATGCCGTAGAGCGTGCGGGTCGCCGCAGTCTCCCCGTTCAGATCGACGACGCCGGGGGCCTCGGCCTGCATCTGGTAGGCGAGTTCATAGCTGCGGATGCGGGCCTCCAGTTCGGTGTTGCTCTCGCGGCCGGCGTTGTAGTCGCGGTTGAGCTCGGCCAGCAGGTTCAACTTGTCGCGCTGGCGGCGGCGGTCGACGCCCTTCGGGTTGTCGAGGTATTTGACGGGCGCGCCGTCGGACTTGAATTCGATGCCCTGATAGACGGCGGGCATGAAACCGCTGCCCCAGTTGCGGACGCCGTTCACCACGGTGGCGCCGCTGTCCTTGATGACGACGAAGGCGGGCAGATTCTCGTTCTCCGTGCCGAGTCCGTAGGAGGCCCAGGCGCCGAGCGACGGGCGGCCGCCGAAGATGGAGCCGGTGTTCATCGAGCAGACGCCGCCCGCGGGG
>JAYPGD010000132.1:0-3589 GCA_038126655.1 Verrucomicrobiales bacterium | reverse complement strand
GCGCAGGAGTGAATCACCGCGAGATCGTCGGCGTGTCGGGCCACCCGGGGAAACCACTCGGAAATCCACAGGCCGCCCTGGCCGTGTTGTTTCCATGTGCGGGGGCTGACGAGCAGCGGCGACTTGCCTTCGCCGGCGGCGGTGAGCGGGACCTTGAAGCTGTCGGGCAGCGTCTGGCCGGCGAGCTGGTTCAGCAACGGCTTGCGGTCGAAGGTGTCCAGGTGGCTGGGGCCGCCCTCCATGAAGAGGAAGATGACGCTTTTTGCCTTGGTGAGGTGATGGGGCAGGGTGGCTGCCTGGGCCACAGAGCCCTCCAGTGAGGCCAGCGCCAGCGCGCCAAAGCCGCAGCCGGCCGTCTGCAGGAACTCACGGCGGGAGGCGGGTTGATCAATGTTGTTGCAGGGCATGGCTCGACTTCAGTGAAGGTAAAAGAATTCGTTGGAGTTCAGCAATGCCTGACAGAGGTCGGTCATGGCCAGCAGGCGGGGATCGTTCGTCGGGGCGTCGCCTTTGACGCCGTCCCAGACGAAGCGCGGACCGGGCTTGTCCGCGGCGCGCCAGACAACCACGCCGTCCTCCCACTTGGCGGGTTCGTCATTGAGGCGGTCGGCGGGAATGCGGCCGGGCACGACGCGAAGCGCCTCGATTTCGCCGTTCCATTGGCGCGTCGTGCGGCGCACGCTCTGGCCGCCCAGGACGATCGGGTAATCGCCGTGAGCCAGTTTGGAAAGATCGTTCATGCGCGCTGTGGCGGTCTCTGCGGCCGCTTTCGGGGCCTCCAGGTCGCGCAGGGTGAACCTGACTTCGCGACGCGATCCGGCGACCTGCACGACCAGATGTTGCCGCCGCTTCACCGGGAGGCGCAGGTTGGACGCGACGATCTGATAACCGCGGTTTCCGTTCTTATCCTCGCCGACCAGCTGCACGAGGATGTTGCGCGGTTGGAAGCGGGATTTCACCCCGGTGATGTCGATGCTCCAGCCCAGGCTCTTCTTGTCGCCATTCCAACGGGTGACGAGCGTGCGCGTTTCCGCGTTCTTGTCGATGTCTTCGAGATTCACGACGGCCTCGACGGTGAAGTCGTCGCCTTCCCTGGCGCCAGCCGGCGTCACCAGGCGCTCCTGCTCGCTGCCGATATTGAACAGGCCGCGCGGCGGTTCGGCTTCGGACTCTTTGGCCCGGGCTCGTTCCTGTTCGACGGCCCGGATGCGATTTTCTAGAAACGCCTTCGCGGTCGATCTTTCCTCGTCCCGGGGCGGACGGCCCAGGACGGCCAGCCATGCGTCATCGACGCTTTTCGCGTGGGAGGCGAGCTTGCCGGCGCGTGCGAGGACCCAGTCGCCGTTGAGCAGTTGCAGGGCCTGGGTGGGGGTGGTGGTGCTCTGTCGTTTTGAGGCGCTGGCGAAACCCGCCGGCATGTCGAGGGCGGACAGCAGGTCGTCCGGGCGGTTGCGTTTCTTGCGCGTGTAGATGGAGCGTCGCTTGCCGGAGCCGTCGACGGAGGGGCCGCCGGGCGTCAGGTCCAGTTCGCCGCTGACCGCCAGCATGGCGTCGCGGGCCTGCTCGGCGTCGAGGCGGCGCGGCGGGAACCGCCAGAGATAATTGTTGGTCGGATCGATCTTGGCGATCGTTGCGTCGGGTTCGCGACGCGCGGTCTGGCGATAGGCGGCGGAGAGCATGATCTCGCGATGCAGGGGTTTGAGACGCCAGCCGTTGGCCACGAATTTCGTCGCAAGGCGGTCCAGCAATCCGGGATGCGTCGGCGGGTCGCCGAGCATGCCGAACTCATTCGCCGAGGCGACGATGCCGCGCCCGAAATGATGCTGCCAGACGCGGTTTACGATGACGCGGGTGGCGAGTTGATTGTCCGGTCGGGTGATCCAATCGGCGAGCGCGGTGCGGCGTCCGGTCGAGGATTCGGTCGGCGTGATCTCCGGCAATTCCGGGGCGATGACCGACGGGAATCCGGGCGGGATCTCCAACTCGCCCTTGCGGGTGTCCAGGGTATTGGGCGGGGCCTGCGCGGCGGCGTCCGTGGCGACGAAGGCTTCCATCAACGGTTTGGGCTTCAACTTGTCGAACTTCTTCAGCTCCGTTTGCAACGCCTGGTATTCCTTCTTCGCCTCGTCGGACTTGAGATCCCGGGTCGCGTTGAACTGACCGGCCGCGAATTGCAACTGCCGTTCGCAAAGTCCGGCGAGCTGCCTCTCCAGCGGTTCGCGCTCGTCCTCGGGCTTGAGGGTCATGGCTTGCAGGTCCTCGGGGAAACTTCTGCGCCAGGTTTCGACCTTCTTGCCGATCGCCTCCCTGGTGAGCGCATCGATCTTTGCGCGGATGTCGGCGGTGGCGTTCTCCCACTTGGCCAGCTGCTCGTCGTGGGTCCGCTTCTCCGCCGGCGTGGCCAGCTTGAGATCGACGCGCCAGTGCACGGGGGTGAAGAAGGCGCGGAAGCGGTAGTAGTCGCGTTGCAGGATGGGATCGAACTTGTGGTTGTGGCAGCGCGCGCAGCCCATGCTGAGGCCGAGAAAGACCTCGCCGGTGGTGTCGGTCATGTCCGCGAGGATCACCTCCCACTGCCCGCGGATGTCGCGCAGGTTGTATTCGTAGACCGGGTGGCGCAGGTAGGCGGTCGCGATGAGCACGTTTGGATCGTCGGGCGCGATCTCGTCGCCAGCGAGTTGCTCCCGCACGAACTGGTCGTAGGGTTTGTCGTCATTGAAGGACTGGATGACGTAGTCGCGATAGCGCCAGACCGTCGGACGGTAGGCGTCCTGGTTGTAGCCGTCGCTCTCGGCGTAGCGCACGAGGTCCAGCCAGTGTTGCGCCCAGCGTTCGCCGTAGCGCGGGCTTGCGAGCAGATCGTCCACAAGTTTCTCGTAGGCCTTCGGATCCGGATCGTTCACGAAGGCGTCGATCTGCGCGGCGCTCGGCGGCAGGCCGTGTAGATCGAAACAGGCGCGGCGGATCAGTTCGCGTCGGTCCGCTTCGGGAGCCGGGGTCAGCTTGAATTCGCCGTGCTTCCGCGCGATGAAACGGTCGATGTCGTTGCGCGCCCAGTCATCGCCGGCCTTGGGCGGTTTGACGTTGGTCACTGGTTGAAAGAACCAATAATCGCGTTGTGTCTTCGTGAAGCCGCCCGTTGTCACGACCAGCTTGTCGGGTCCGTCATCCGGCCAGGGCGCGCCGATCTTGATCCACTTTTCCAGAACAGCGATTTCAGCGTCGGGCAAGGGCGTCTTGGGCGGCATCTGAAAATCCGGATTTCCACGCCGCACGGCTTCGATGAGGGGGGATTCTCCTGGTTTTCCCGGAAACAACGCCGGCCCGGTGTCGCCGCCGGTCTTGAGGTAGCCGATGTGGTCCACCCGCAGTCCGCCCTTCTGCATCTTGCCGCTGTGGCACTCATGGCAGCGTTCCACCAGGATGGGTCGGACCTCCTTCTCGAAGAAGGCGAGCGCCGCGCGTTGCGCGTCGTCGGCGGACGCCGGTACAGCGGCGAGGGCCAGCGCCAGAAGGCCGGGGCGGAGACGGTTCAACCTGTCGGGAAAGGACGTCATTGCCGTTCAGGGCGTGTAGATCCATTCAGGGG
>JAYPGD010000131.1:0-12678 GCA_038126655.1 Verrucomicrobiales bacterium | reverse complement strand
TGGTGAACAACGCCGGCATCACCTCCATCGGCCGGGCCGACATCCTCGAGGCCAACGAGGAGAACTTCGACCGCCTGATGGCCACCAATCTCAAGGGCCCCTTCTTCCTGAGCCAACTCGCCGCCAACTGGATGATCGAGCAGGTAGAAGCCGACGAGGGCAATCGCCGCCCCAAGATCGTCACGATTTCCTCCATCAGCGCCTACGCCGTCTCGACCAATCGCGCCGACTACTGCATGGGCAAGGCCGCGCTCGGCATGATGACCAAGCTCTACGCCACCCGGCTCGCCGACCACGGCATCAATGTCTTCGAGGTCTGCCCCGGCGTCATCGCCTCCGACATGACCGCGCCCGTGCAGGAGAAATACGAGAAACTGATCGCCGAGGGCCTCTCCCCGATCCGACGCTGGGGAACCCCCGAAGACGTCGGCAAGGCGGTCGCCGCGATCGCCCTGGACCATTTCCCCTTCAGCACCGGCGAGGTCATCAACGTCGACGGCGGGTTCCATTTTCGCAGGTTGTGACCTGCGGCATGCTCCACGCCCCAGGCTGCGAAAATGACATCTCAAGCTCCAAGCTCCAAATCCCAAGGGAACCTACGGACGCCCCGTCGGTTTCCGGCGCATCGTTTGGGATTTGAGATTTCGACCGCTGCGCCCAACCCCGCCCAACACCACGTATAAACCGCAGTTCACAGACTTCCTCCAAAATGTCCCTACGAATCGACAACCGCCTCACCCCGAAGAAGCTCCAGCCCGCGATTGATCGCCTGTTCGAGCTGTCCGGTCAGAAGATCCTCAGCATCGAGAAGAGCTGGAAGCCGAGCCGCGGCACGCCGGTGTACACGGTGAAGGGAAAATACACGACCCGCGGCTGGACGGAATGGACGCAGGGCTTTCAGTTCGGCTCGGCCATCCTGCAATTCGACGCCACCGGAGATGAACGTTTCCTCGAGATCGGCCGGCGCAAGACCGTCGAACTCATGGCGTCGCACGTGTCTCACATCGGCGTGCACGACCACGGCTTCAACAACGTCTCCACCTACGGGAACCTCCTCCGTCTGATGCGTGAGGGCAGGATCCCGCAGGACGACCGGGAGCGGGAATTCTACGAACTGGCGTTGAAGGTCTCTGGCGCCGTGCAGGCCGCGCGCTGGACGACCATCCACAACGGCAAGGGCTACATCTACTCCTTCAACGGCCCGCATTCCCTCTTCATAGACACCATCCGCACCCTGCGCGTCCTCGCCGTCGCCCACAAACTCGGCCACAAGCTCATGGGCGAGATGGACAAGCCCATCTCGCTCCTCGGCCGACTGATGGAACACGCCGAGACCACCGCCAAATACGGCGTCTACTACGGCAAGGGGCGCGACGCCTACGACATCCGCGGACGCACCGCCCACGAGAGCATCTTCAACCTGAACGACGGCAATTACCGCTGCCCGAATTCCCAGCAGGGCTACACCGGCTTCACCACCTGGACGCGCGGACTCGCCTGGGCCATCACCGGCTACGCCGAACAACTGGAATTCTTCGACACCCTCTCCGACGACGAAATCAACGCCGACTGCCCGCCGACCGGCTGGACCCGGCGGAAGAAGGGAGCCTCCACCCGCGGCGTGCGCTTTGCGACCAGCGGAGCCACCATCGAACAACTCCTGCTCGAAGCCGCCCAGGCAACGGCGGACTTCTATCTCGAGCACACTCCCGCCTGCGGCGTGCCCATGTGGGACACCGGCGCGCCCAACCTCCACCGCCTGCCCAAGGATTACCTCAAAAAACCCGCCGATCCCTACAACGCTTGGGAACCGGTCGACAGCTCGGCCGCCGCCATCGCCGCGCAGGGATTGATCCGTCTCGGAAACCACCTGATTTCCAAGGGCGCCACGAAGGAAGGCAAACGCTATCGTCAGGCCGGTCTCACCACCGCCCGCACGCTCTTTTCGAAGCCCTACCTTTCAACGAACAAGAAGCATCAGGGCCTGATCCTGCACTCCGTCTATCACCGCCCCAATGGCTGGGACCACATCCCCAAAGGCCGAAAAGTCCCCTGCAACGAAAGCTCCATGTGGGGCGACTACCACGCCCGCGAACTCGCCCTCCTCATCCAACGCGAAGCCCGAAAAGAGAAATACCTGACATTCTTCGGCTGCCTGCCGGAGTGAGGAGGTCAGTGATCAGTAATCAGTAATCAGTAATCAGTAATCAGTAATCAGTAATCAGTAATCTGCCATCTGCCATCTGCCATTCCCAAGAGCCGCCCACTCACTTTCGTCTCTCAACACTCAACTCTCAGCTCTCAACCACGAGTGAAACTCACCCGCATCCCCACCCTGAAGACCGTCGACGCCTTCCGCGAGCACATCGCCTCGCTCGGCGTCGAACTGCCCTGCGACGACGAGGTCATCCAGGGCCCGGACTCCCCGCTCGCCCAACCGATCAACGACATCGAGATCAACGGCAAACGCATCGGCAATCGGATCACGATCCACCCGATGGAAGGTTGGGACGGCACGACGACCGGCGGGGTGACCGAGGAGATGCTGCGACGCTGGAAACGCTTTGGCGAAAGCGGCGCCAAGCTCATCTGCGGCGGCGAAGCCATGGCCGTGCGCGCCGACGGACGCGCCAACCCCAACCAGCTCATCATCTGCGACGAGAACAAGGCCGACTTTGCCCGGCTTCGCGAAACGCTCGTGACCGAACACCAGGACCGCTTCGGAAACGCCGACGATCTGGTCATCGGCTTCCAACTCACGCACTCGGGTCGCTTCTGCCGCCCCCATGACAAGGCGCGCCGGGAATCCCGCGTCGCCTACCGCCACCCCATTCTGGACCGGAAGTTCAACGTCGCCAGCGACGAGCAGATCCTGTCCGACAAGGAAGTCGGGGAATTGATCGGATGCTACGTCAAGGCCGCGCGAATCGCACGGGACGTCGGGGCCGACTTCGTGGACATCAAGCACTGCCACGGCTACCTGCTCCACGAATTCCTCAGCGCCTTCTCACGTCCCGGTAAATATGGGGGCTCCTTCGAGAACCGCACCCGCGTCCTCCGCGAGATCGTCGAAGGCATCCGCGCCGACAACAACCCCATCGATTTCTGCGTGCGGTTGAGCACATTTGACTTTGTCGCGCATCGCCCGGATCCCGAGCTTTCCAGACCCGGCAAGCTTGGCCCCAGCATTCCCGAGGATTTTTCCGATTGCCTCCCCTACAAGTTCGCTTTCAGCGCGAATCCGGACAACCCGGTCGAACCGGAAATCAGCGAGACCGTGAAATTCATGGAACTCTGCAGGGAGCTCGGCGTGAAGATCCTCAACACCTCGGCGGGGTCGCCCTACTACACGCCGCACATCCAACGCCCGGCCGCCTATCCGCCCTCCGACGGCTACCAACCCGCCTACGATCCATTGATCGATGTCGCGCGCCAGATCCGGGTCGTCCGAGACCTGAAGCGGCAGGCTCCGGAAGGACTGGCCATCGTTGGCTCCGGCTACAGCTACCTCCAGGAATACCTCCCCCACGCGGCGCAATACGTCGTCCGCAACGGTTGGGCGGATTCCGTCGGCATCGGACGCGTTGTCCTGAGCTACCCAACCATCCTGACCGACGCCATCCATGGAAAGGCGCTCAATCCGCGCCTCATCTGCCGCACCTTCAGCGACTGCACCACCGCGCCCCGCAACGGCATGGTCAGCGGCTGCTACCCCCTCGACGAATTCTACAAGGTCCGCCCCGAATTCAAGGAACTGAAGGACATCAAGAAGAAGATGGGCGGGTGAAGCCCGTTGTTGCAAATCCCCTCCCGCGGGGCACAATTCACACCGATGTCGGTTGAAAGTCCAATGGCCCGCCCGACGCCGACGCGACGCGATTTCCTGTTGCAGAGCGGCGGCGGTTTCGGCGGCGTCGCCCTGGCGTCAATGCTGGGCGCGGAGAAGACTGCGGCTGAGTCCGGCATTCGCGCGACCGCCAATCCCCTCGCCCCCCGCCCCTCGCACTTCGCTCCGCGCGCCAAGCGGGTCATCCACCTCTTCATGCACGGCGGCCCCAGTCACATGGACCTCTGGGACCCGAAACCCGACCTGATCAAATACGCCGGCAAGCCGATCCCCGAAAGCTTCGGTCCGGTCATGACCCGCCGGGCGGTCGGAAAGAACACCCTGCTGCCGCCGTTGAAGCCCTTTCGCAAACGCGGCCAATCCGGCCTCGAGATCAGCGACTTCCTGCCGCACATGTCCGCGCTGGCGGACGAGTTCTGCGTCCTGCGCAGCTGCCACGGCGACAGCGTCAACCACCCCCAGTCCGTCTACCAGATGAACACGGGCTCCATCCTGATGGGCAAACCGAGCGTCGGCGCCTGGGTGGCCTACGGATTGGGAACGGAAAATCAAAGCATGCCGGCCTACGTCGTGATGCCCGATCCGACCAGCGGCCCCAAGGGCGGCCCGCCCGCCTGGGGCAACGGCTACCTCCCCGCGACCTACCAAGGCACAACCATGCGCCCCGGGGAGAACCCGATCCTCAATCTCAAGCCGCAGAAGCAGATCTCCGCCGCGCAGCAACGCTCCACCCTGGACCTGGTCCGCAAACTCAACGCCGGTCATCTGCGCCAACGCGATTTCGACGACGAATTGAACGCCCGAGTCGAGGCCTACGAACTCGCCTTCCGCATGCAGACCGAGGCCCCGGATGTCGTCGACATCTCCCGCGAATCCGAGGCCGCCAGGCAACTCTACGGCATCGATCGGAAACAGACGCGCGAGTTCGGCACCCGCTGCCTCCTCGCCCGTCGCATGATCGAGCGCGGCGTCCGCTTCGTGCAGCTTTATTCCGGCGGCACCAACGGCTGGGACGCGCACAAGGACGTGCTGAGCAATCACACGGAGCTCTGCGGCGCCACGGACCTGCCGGTCGCCGGCCTGCTCACCGATCTCAAATCGCGCGGCCTGCTGGAGGACACCCTGGTCATCTGGGGCGGCGAGTTCGGTCGCATGCCGATGAACGAGCAGGGCACAGGACGCGACCACAATCCCTGGGGCTACACCACCGTCCTGGCCGGAGCCGGGGTGAAGGGCGGCTTCGCCTACGGCGCCACCGACCCCATCGGCCTGCGCGCCGCCGAAGACAAGATCCACGTCCACGATCTCCACGCCACCATCCTGCACCTCCTCGGCATGGACCACGAGCAACTCACCTTCTTTCACAACGGTCTCGACGAACGGTTGACCGGCGTCGCGGGGAACGTCGTCCATGAAATTCTGGCGTGAAGACCGGAAAGCGGAAGCGATGTCGGAAGTCATGAGTATCTTCTCAACCCAGAGGCAAGGCGACCTCCGAGGACCGCGGAGGGGATTCCTTCTCCCATCTCCATGGTTCTCTGTGTGCTCATTGCCCCTGCGTTCAAAACGGCGCGTTCAGTTCCTCCTGATCGGCGCGGGCCTTGCCCTCTTGGCCCTGGGCGCCCTTCCCTCGCAATCCGCCGAGACAAAGAGCGCCAATCCCGACGCTACCATTAAGGAACCGGCCATAACGGCAAAGGATCGTCAACACTGGTCCTTCCGACCCTTGACGCGACCAGAGCCCCCCCGCGTCAAGGACAAGCCCCAGGCCCGCAACGGAATCGACCGCTTCATCCTGGCGCGCCTCGAAGCGACTGACCTTTCCCTGTCGCCCGAGGCCTCCCGCGAAACGCTCATCCGCCGCCTTACCTTCGATCTGACCGGACTGCCGCCGACGCCAAGGGAGATCGACGCCTTCCTCGCCGAAAATTCCCCCGACGCCTACGAATTGCTCGTCAACCGCCTGCTCGACTCCAAGGCCTATGGTGAACGCTGGGCGCAACACTGGCTGGATGTGGCGCGCTTCGCCGAGAGCGACGGTTTCGAACACGACAAGGTCCGCAAGGAGGCATGGCGCTACCGCGACTGGGTGATCCGGGCGCTGAACGAGGACCTGCCCTACGATCGCTTCGTTCGCTGGCAGATTGCCGGCGACGAACTGGCGCCGGACAATCCTGACGCCCGCCTGGCCACCGGTTTTCTCGTCGCCGGACCGGACATGCCCGACATCAATCTTCCCGAGGAACGCCGGCACAATGTCCTCAACGAAATGACCTCCACCGTGGGTTCCGCGATCCTGGGCCTCGCCTTCAACTGCGCCCAATGCCACGACCACAAATACGACCCCGTCAGCCAGGCCGACTTCTACCGCACCCGCGCCTTCTTCTCCAACATGGCCATCGCGCCGAAAAACAGGTCCCTGCATCACACCTTCTCGGAACAGGGATCGGAGCCGCCGGTCGCCAGACTCTGGATGCGCGGCGACTTCCGTCGTCCCGGCGCCGAACTGCGCCCAGGATTTCTTCGGATCGTCAGTCATCAGGACAACCGCCCGGCCCCGACGCCCATTGCCGGGAAATCCACGGGCCGCCGCTCCGAACTGGCGCGCTGGCTCACCCGACCCGATCATCCCCTGACCCTGCGGGTCATCGCCAACCGCCTCTGGCTGCATCACTTCGGCCGCGGCCTGGTCGGCACGCCCAATGACTTCGGAACCCAGGGTGAATCCCCCTCCCACCCCGCCCTGCTCGACTGGTTGGCGATGGAACTTCCCCGACGCGACTGGAGTCTCAAGGCAATGCATCGGCTGATCGTGAATTCTGCAACCTATCGACAGACCGGTTCCGGCTCGGGCGAATCCTGGACCAGACGGCTCGCGCTCGATCCGGCGAACCGGCTCTACTCCCGCATGCCGCGCCGACGCCTTTCCGGCGAAGCCGTGCGCGACGCGATGTTGTCCGCTTCCGGCCGCCTGAACCGCAAGGCCGGCGGCCCTGGTTTCCGACCGCCCCTGCCCCGCGCTGTGACCGTGACGCTCCTGAAGAACCAATGGCCCGTGACCAAGGAGGAGACGGAGCATTACCGACGCAGCATCTATCTGTTCGCCCGCCGCAACCTGCGCTATCCCATGTTCGAGGTCTTTGACCGGCCGGACGCCCTGGCAAGTTGCGCGCAACGCAACATCTCCACCACCGCGCCCCAGTCGCTCACCCTGTTCAATTCCGAGTTCTCCCTCGCCCGGGCCCGCGATCTGGCGGAATTGATACTCTCCCGCCCAACGCATCCCACACGCAGCCCTGCCGTCCCGGCTGCGGGTTCCGACGCCCCCCCGGCGCAAGAAGCCGCCGTTCGCACGAACCCCGCCCCCGATACCGCCAAGGCGATCGACGAGGCTTATCGGAGGATCCTCGGCCGTCGCCCGAGCCCCGAGGAACTGACCGCCGGCCGGGCCTTCCTGCATGCCCAGACCGCCGCGCTGCGGAACGCCGGTCGGGATCCGGGGAATCTGGCCATCGCCGCCCGCGAATCCGGCGCGAACCCGCAGTTCTCCGCCGCCTTCACCGACTACTGCCTCGCGCTCTTCAATTTGAACGAGTTCGTCTACGTGGACTGAGCTCAAGAACCTCCGCTGGCAAATCCCCGGATCTGGGTTACTGTCCCCATCCGCGATGAATCGGAACGGACAACTCAATGAGGCGGAACTGGAGGAATCCTTCACCCACGCCTCCGGACCGGGCGGCCAGAACGTGAACAAGGTGGCCACCAAGGTCACGTTGCGCCATGCGCCCACGGGCCTTTCCGTGACTGTTCAGGATTCCCGCTCCCAGGCGCGCAACCGCGAGATCGCCCGCGAACGCCTCACTGAATTGTTGGCCCAACGCGAGAAACTGCGCCGCGCCTCCCTCCGGCACACGCGCGAGAAGACACGGCGTCGCAATCGCCCCCGCCCCCCGCGCGTCAAACGGAAGATCCGGGAATCCAAGACACGCCGCTCCGAATTGAAATCCCGCCGCGCAAAGATCCGGCCTTCGGATCACTGAGTCGCCGCCCCCAACCAAATCACGCCGTCATGAAAGCGCTGCCGCCCGGCCTTGGACTGTCTCTCGTCGCTCTTGGGATTGCCTCAGCGGCAACCGTGGAACTGCCGCCCAGCGCCGACACGGGCCTGAGAGGAAGAACCGGCGGTCAGGACAACAACCTCGGCGCGGCGACCACCCTCATCGCCGGCGGCGTCGCCACCAGCGAGAAGTCACGGTCCCTTCTCGAATTCGACATCGCCGGCTCCGTGCCGACCGGCGCGACCATCACGTCCATCCAACTGCAACTCACGGTCACCAAGGCCTCCTTCGGCCCCGGATCGAATTTCGCGCTGCATCGCTCCCTGGTCGACTGGGGCGAAGGCGCAGGAACAGGCGACAGCGGACGCCTCGCAATCTCGGGCGAGGCTTCATTCAACCATCGCTTCGCTCCAACGACGCCCTGGGGGCAACCCGGCGGGCAATCCGGCGTCGATTATTCAGCGGCGGCCAGCGGCTCCACCTTCGTAAACCAGGTCGGAACCTACACCTGGCCATCAAGCGCCCAACTGATCGCGGACGTCCAGGGCTGGCTGGACGGAACGGTTTCCAATCACGGCTGGTTCCTGATCTCCGACGCCGAGACCACCGCCCGAACAGCAAGAAGATTCGGATCCCGCGAACATGGGAGCAATCCCCCGACGCTGACCATCGAATACACGCCGCCGCCGTTCAAGGTGACGCAGTTCAACATCACGGACTCCTCCGCCGCCCTCCTCTGGACCGGCGGCGCGCCGCCCTACCAAGTCCAGTCGGCGCCCGCCCCGCAAGGCCCCTACACCAACGTGAACGCCCCGTTGCAATCCAAGTCGACCTCCGTATCCCTCAGCGGCGACCAAGCCTACTTTCGCGTCGTTTCCGAACAGACCGCGCGCTACCGCGCCACCTTTCAGGCCGTCTGGAATTCCACGACCCACCCGCAGGATTTCCCGGGCGGCGCGCATTGGTCGGGTCTGGTGGGCGGGACCCACAACGCCGCCGTCACGTTCTGGGAACCCGGGCAACTCGCGTCGCCCGGAATCAAGGCCATGGCCGAGTTTGGGGCGCAGTCCGCCTTGCTGGGCGAGGTCGCCGCCGCCATCCAGACCGGCGCGGCTGAACATCAACTCTCCGGCGGAGGCATCGGGGGCGGCAGCGGGTCCTCCAGCCTGACCTTCGAGGTCAGCCGCGATTTTCCCCTGGTGACGCTGACCTCCATGATCGCGCCAAGCCCCGACTGGTTCATCGGCGTCCGCGGCGAGAGCCTGCTCGCGAACGGCGACTGGGTCGAAAGCAAGGTGATCCAACTCCGCCTCTACGACGCCGGAACGGACGCGGGGCCCTCCTACGCCTCCCCAAACCAGGCCGAAGACCCGTTCATTCCCGTCAGCCAGATCCTGGGATTCCCCGCCGAGGTCGACGGCATGCTGACCGCCTTCGGCACGATGACCTTCACACGGCTCCACGAATAGATCGCCCCCGGCGACCCTTGCGCCCTCACCGTCGCACCTTCACCGAGACGTATTCCGCGACCGGCAGGACGAACTTCTTCACCTCGACCGTCGCCGCAGCCGCCCCAAAATCCTTTACGACCATCCCCGCAATATCCGCGGCCAGCTTCTCGATCAGTTTCCAGTTCCGCCCTTCCCCGAAATTGAGCAACTGCCGCGACACCGCGTAGTAGTCGATCGTTTCGGCGATGTCATCGGTCTCCGCAGCCCGACGCACATCCTTTTCCATGTCGATGGTGATGAGCAGTTTCTGCGGGCACTCGCGTTCTTCGTCCGGCACGCCGACCCGATAGAACACTTCCAGGTTCTTGATGCTGATGATGTCCATGATGCTGTGGTGGTTTCAGGGTTGCGAATGCCTCGACTCAAGCAGATGGCGAACCAATCGTTCGCTCGGGCCGTTGAGGGGCAGTTTCAAGGCGTCCTCAAGACTCGCCCACTGAAACGCCCGCGCCTCGTCGTTCAAGCGCACCTCCTCGCCCGCCCCGCAACGCCCCACAAAGCAGGCCAGGACAAAATGCGCCTTGCGATAGAATTCCGGCGGTTGGATGCAGTCCTGGATCAGGACAAATTCAACCTCCCGGGCCTGGACGCCCGTCTCCTCGGCGACCTCACGCAGGAAGGCGTCCGCCGAGGTTTCGCCGAAACGGATCTTCCCGCCGGGCATGCCCCAGAGTCCCGACCACTTGTGTGTCTTGACGAACAGCGCCTTTCCCGAATCGTCGAAGACAAAGCCGCCCACGGTTGCGACCGGACCGGGCGGGTCAACCTTGCCCAACAGGTGATCTCCCAGTTCGCCGCGTTCGAGGATCACGGCCAGTTCCCCCAGATGCTCCACGATCAGATGCGGCCCGCTCTCCCGCAGTTGCCCCAACGTGTTATAGCCGGTCAGCGTCGCGCAGGCGTAGACGCCGCCCGCCTTGGCCGCGTCCACATCGTGCTGCATGTCGCCGATGAACAGGGTTTCCTCGGGCTTCAAATCGTGCCGTTCCAGCAGATCCGCGATCCGCTCGCGCTTGTCCCGGACACCCAACTCGACCGCCTCAAAGAACTCGCCGAAACCGTTCTTCCCGCACAGGTATTCGAACTGCGGCGCCGAGATCGCGCTGAAGACCGCCATCCGGATGCCCAGGCGTCGACACAATTCCAGAAAGTTCCTCGCATGGGGCAGCTCCTCGATCAGGTGGATCACCTCGGGAAAGTGGCCATGAAACCAGGCCTCCCTCTCCTGATCCGAAACATCGGGCGTATGCCGGTCATAGAAGGGCTTGAACGGAAGTTCGAACTCCTCGCGAAAACGCTCCAAGGTCATCGGCTCCACGCCGGCCCGCTCGAAGACATGGTTGTTCGCCCGCCACACCGCCGGCAGATCGTCCACCAACGTGCCCGACCAGTCGAAGATGATGTTCCGGATCATTTTCGGTCCGCGGGTTCCCCCGGCCCGTCCGAAGCCTCCAGGTCTTCATCCTCCAATACGGAGGAATGCGCCACCGCCTCGGCTTCATCGGCGGTCATCGGATCCAGTGTCTTCGTCGGGTCGCCCCGGCACAGAAGCAACCACGCCAGAAAGGCGCTGAACAGGGCAATGGCCCCGCAGATCAGGTAGGGCAGCTTATCGTCGATCCCATACAGAAAGCCGGCGGCAACCGGCCCGATCATCCGGGCCAGGCTCCCCGCGCTCTGAGCCACCCCCATGGTGGCTCCCTGCTGGTCCGGCGGCGCCGATTGCGAGATCAGGCCGAAGGTCGGCGGCCGGTTCAGCCCCGACCCCGTGGCGAATACGGCCAACCCGACCATCACCCAGCCGAGCGACTGTTGATACGGCAGCATCAGCAACCCGGCCGACAGGATCACCAGGCTGATCGCGATCAGGTTCTGTTCCCCGAACACCTTCACCAGGCGCCCGATCAGCCCCCCTTGAATCACCGCGGCAATCACCCCGCAGAAGGCGAACAGATAGGAGACGGTCGCCGTGTTGAACTTCAACCGCTCCTTCATCACCATCGGAAAGGTCGTCTCGAAACAGGCGAAGCAGATGGTCGCCAGGAAGAAGATCCCGATCAGGAAGCCCACGCGCGGGTGTTTCAAGGTCTCCGAAATCTGCTTCCACTTGGGCAGATGGGGCGCGTGGTGCGACCCCGGTTTCCGGCTCTCCTTCAAAATGAAGATTGCCAGCAGAAAGTTCAACCCGCAGACCGCGGACGCCGCCCATCCCGGCCCCTGCAGCCCCCACCACGCCGAACTCAGCCCCCCGATGATCGGACCACAGATGAACCCCAGCCCGAAGGCCATGCCGATCAACCCCATCCGCTTGGACCGCTGCTCCGGCGGCGTGATGTCCGCGATGTAGGCGCTGGCCACCGAAAGATTCGCCCCGCAAATGCCCGCAAAAACCCGCGACAGCAGCAGGAGCATCAACCCGGTCTCATTCGGAAATCGCGAGGCATAGGCAAACAGGGCATAGGAACCCGAAGCCCCCAGCAGACTGACCAGGATCACCGGCCGCCGACCGATCCGGTCCGAAAGCCGCCCCCAGGCCGGCGCAAAAACGAACTGCATCATCGAGTAGGACGCCGCGATCACCCCCACCATCAGGTCCGTCGCATCAAATTCCTTCGCGTAATTGGGCAGCAACGGCAGCACGATCCCGAATCCAATCAGGTCGATGAACACCGTCAGAAATATGATCAGGAGCGAAGGCCGATTCATCAGTCAGAAATATCGCAAAGGGGCGGACACTAGCGAAACCCCTCCCGACGGCCCAGTGAAAAGATGGGGCTGCCGACCGCCGGATCCCCCCCTCCTCGCCATCCCCGTTCCTTCGAGGACGCGCCAAATCCCCAACCCGGACTCAGATTCCCAGGTTCGACAGGAGATTGCAGATCCGGCCGACCACGTTGGCCAGGCGCGGATGGGAGGATTCCAGCTCCTCCACCGAACGGGACAAGCCCTTCAAAGAAAGGTCGAACAACTCCGGGTCGCGGGCCTTTCGCGTGGCCTCGTGGGCGGATGCCTCGGTAAAGGTCGCAATGCTGCGCGCCCGCTCGCCATCGGAAGCCGCCAGGTCATTGACCTCGTCCCGCAGGGAGGCGAGCAACTCCAGCAACTCCTTCCTGCGCTCCGGCTCCAACGCCTCGGCCCCGCCCAACTCGGCTTCCAGTTCGTCGATCGTGTCCCGTATCATCCCGCGAGCGTACCCCCTCCTTCCGCCATTGTCGATTCGCGACATTTTCCCTTTTGCATTTCTCCGCAATTCCTTCAATGT
>JAYPGD010000130.1:10905-12701 GCA_038126655.1 Verrucomicrobiales bacterium | reverse complement strand
GAAACCACCGGAAACTGTCTCATAAGGAATGGGCCGAAACGTGGGGTCCAATCAAATATTGAGGTCGTGTCGGACGGTGAGGACCCCAGGCGGTTCAATCTGTGGGACGCCACGCCGTTTCGCTATCTCGACAGGTTGCGGCTACAGAATGAGGTGACTCCGGGGCTGAATCGACTCGAAGGAATCGTCGCCTATGACAACGAGTTGGCGATCATGATTTCGCAGCCTCGATTTCCATTGAATCCTGTGTCCCAACGCGAAATCGACGAATGGTTTGCCGAGCGGGGATTCGAACAGATTGCGAACGCCGCGTATTACCGGAAGGAGGACAATCTTGCGGTGTTCAACGCGCACGACAAGAACGTCATCCGAGTGGGCGAGGATCTGGTTCCCTTCGACATCATCCCCGTGCGTCCGAGCGGCGGGTTTCAGGACTTCATTGAAGACACGATCAAGGCGGGCATGGGACTGACCGCGAAGCGGACGACCCGCACCACGGATCGGTAGGCTGAGAATGATCGAGCTGATTGGCCTTCGCAAAGCGACGACGCGGCAGGCGTTCGATTCTACGGGGATTGTCGCGACGGGCTCTTCTGGTTCACGAAGTTCCGGGCGTCGCCGCCCTTGAGGAGGCTGGCGAGATCTTCCGCGACGGCGGAGTGGGTCCGGCTGAGGGCTTCCTTCGTCCAACCGCCGACGTGGGGGAGCACGATGACGTTGTCCAGGGATTCGAGGTCCCCCGGTTCGCCGGGCGGCTCCTTTTCGCGGACGTCCAGTCCCGCGCCGCCTAGGTGGCCGTTCTGCAAGGCTTCGACCAAGGCCTCCTCATCGACGATGCCCCCGCGGGAGGTGTTGATGAAGAAGGCTCCGGGTTTGGTTTTTGCGAAGCTGTCGGCGTTGAACATGTGTTTGGTCTCGGGCGTGAGCGGGGAATGCGCGCTGATGTAGTCGGCCTGTCCGAGCGCGTCCTCCAAGGTGGCGCAGAGCTTGGCGTCAAATTCCGCGAGGGCGGGGGAATCGGCTTCGACGAAGGGATCGGAAACGACGATCCGCATGCCGAAGGCGCGGGCGAGTCCGGCGACCTTGCGGCCGATGCGGCCGAAGCCGCAGATGGCGAGCGTCTTGCCGGAGAGTTCAAGGCCGGTTCCGCCCTTGCGATCCCAGTCGCCAGTCCGGGTCTTGCGATCGGAGGCGGAAATCTTCCGAGCGAGGCTGAGCATCAGGGCCAGGGTCATCTCGGCGACGCTGGTGGAATTGGCGTCGAGCGGCGCGACCACGACGATGCCCAGTTCGGAGGCCTTGGCGACATCGATGTTGTCGAGTCCCACGCCCATGCGGCCGATGCCGATCAGATTGGGGGCGGCCTCGAGGACATCGGCGGTGAGTTGGGTCTGGTTGCGCACGATGATGGTCCGCGCGTCGGCGATCAATTCCTTCAGGCGCGCGGGATCCTTGAACGCCTCCGGTTCGCGGACGACGTCGTGATCGGCGTCGAGGCGATCGATGGCCGGGTCGTCAAAGGCTTCGGTGATGAGAATGTCCATGGCAGGTTGCTAACCGAATTGGCGGATGGAGACAAGCAGATGAATATGAGGAAGGAGTGAGGGGTGAAAAGTTCGGGTTGCGCCGCGCGAAGCGCCTTGGACTGCGGCGGCTTGACGCCGCCTTTCGTTGGCATGGCGCAGCGCGTTGGAGCGGGGAAGCGCGAACGTTCCGGGGGGCGTTGGCCGAATGTCATCGTGGCGGGAGTATTCGGACGCGCAGCAAGGCTGCGTCAAGCCGCCGCAGTCCAAGGC
>JAYPGD010000130.1:8770-10895 GCA_038126655.1 Verrucomicrobiales bacterium | reverse complement strand
CCGGGGCGGGCGGATCCGCCCGCCCCGCACGGCGGCGACCCGCCGCCCCCCACCAAGGCGCTGGCGCGCGGCGGTCTTGTTGAATGGAGGTTTTGAGGCGCTTGGCGGCGTTCACTCTGCTTGTAATTCGCCGGCGGGCGAAACAGTGTTCCAGCATGACACGTCTTCTTCCCGCAATGATTCTGACGGTCGCGACCGCCTCGGTTGACGCCGCCTTTCTTCATGAGTTCCAACGGGTGCGCCTGAGCGACCAGTATTTTGCCGAGGGCGCGAGCTTTGGAGATTTCAACAAGGACGGGAAGACGGACATCGTCGCCGGGCCCTATTGGTATGCGGGGCCGGATTTCAAGGCGAAGCATGAGATCTATGAGCCGGTCGTGCAGAATCGGAACAGCTATTCACTCAACAACTTCTTCGCCTTCGTTTACGACCTGAACGGCGATGGCTGGGACGATGTCCTGATCAACGGGCTGCCTGGCCGGCCGGCGCATTTCTACGAGAACCCGAAAGGCGCGGAAGGGCATTGGAAGAAGCATGAAGTCTTTGACTGGGTGAGCAACGAGTCGCCGACCTTTACCCAACTCGTCGGTGACGAGCGGCCTGAACTGGTCTGCACGCGACAGGGGGTGTTTGGCTATGCCGCGCCGGATTGGGAGAACCCCACGAAGCCGTGGACATTTCATCCGATCTCGGGCGCGATCGCGTCGAAACAGTTCGGGCATGGACTGGGTGTAGGCGATGTCAATGGGGATGGGCGGTTGGATGTGCTGCACAAGGATGGGTGGTTTGAGCAACCGGAATCGTTGGACGAGAAATGGGTTGCCAGGAAGTTCACGTTTGCCCGGCGCGGCGGAGCCCAGATGTTTGCCTATGACATTGACGGCGACGGCGACAGCGATGTCATCACCAGCCTGGCCGCCCATGAGCATGGGCTGTCGTGGTTCGAGCAGGTGCAGGATGAGGCCGGCGCGGTCGCCTTCAAGGAGCATCCGATCATGGGGATTCGACCGAAGGACAATCTCTATGGCGTCTGCTTCAGTGAACTGCATGCCGTGGAATTGCATGACATGGACGGCGATGGGCTGAAGGACATTGTGACCGGCAAGACCTATTGGTCGCACCACGCCAAGACCTCGAGTTGGCATGACGGCGCGGTGGTCTATTGGTTCAAGCTGGTCCGATTGAAGGACGACGTGGATTTTGTGCCGCAGTTTGTCGATGACAACTCCGGCATCGGGCGGCTGATCTCGATCGGCGATGTGAACGGCGACAAGTGGCCGGACATCGTGACGGCCAACATGAAGGGCGCCTATGCCTTGCTGCATTCGGCTAGGCAGATTCCGGCCGTCCACCTGCGTCGACTGGGGCCGCACGCCTATGTTGAGCCGGAGGAGGATCCGGTTGGCGTCCTGCCGAAGAATGGCGAGGGCCGCGAGTTGAACCTGGATTTCGAGGCGGGATCATTGCAGGACTGGACGGCGGAGGGCGATGCTTTCAAGGGGCAGCCCGTGAAGGGCGAGATCCGGAAGGATCGGAAGTTTGCGAAGTCCGGGAACAGCTGCAAGACCGCCCGGCCGCAGGGCGACTTCTGGATGGGCGGGTTTGAAATTGATGAGAACGATTCATGCACGGGGACGCTCAGTTCCGCGCCCTTCAAGGTGACCCATGGCTACGCCAGTTACCGGATCGGCGGCGGGGCGCATCTGCAGACGCGGATGGAGTTGGTCCTGGCTGAAACGGGGGAGGTTGTTTTCCGCACTTACGGGCGCAACAGCGAGACGATGTTTGTCGAGACCGTGGATCTTTCGGCGATCCGGGGGAAGGAGGCGTTCATCCGCCTGGTCGATCAGCATGAAAAGGGATTCGGGCACCTGAATTTCGACGATTTTCGATTCCACGAGCGGCGTCCCGTGTTCCGCGATGCGGTCTGCATGATGAAGCGCGCGCGCAGGAACTGGGCGGATTTCTAGGGGGCGTCCGCAGTCGCTTGCGGAAGGGAGTAGCCGCCGTCGCCAAACGGTGGGCCATTCACATTCTTCGTGAGTGCGGCGCCGCATTCCCTTTGTCTTTGCCCGGATGATGGCCTATACCGGCTCTCGTCATGATCACGCGCAAGATTGGGAAG
>JAYPGD010000130.1:0-8760 GCA_038126655.1 Verrucomicrobiales bacterium | reverse complement strand
CCGGGGAACGGCGACGCCGTTCCAGCTGTATTCGGCCTGCCTTCTGATGTCGGTCGCCGGTTTCATGCCGGGGATCAAGCAGGCTCCGGGCTCCATCGTTTTCATCCTGTTGGCGTTGTTGATCCTGAACGCGAACCTTGTGCTCGGCGCCTTCGCCGGGATTGCCGCCAAGTTGTTGTCTCTCGCATTGATGCCGCTGACATTCTCCGTGGGGCGATTCCTGTTGGATGGGCCGACGCAGGGACTGTTCAAGGGGTTGATCAACGCCCCTGTGCTTGCCCTGTTCGGGCTGGAGTATTACGTGGGCGCCGGGGGCTGGGTCGTGGGCGCGGTGTTCGGCGCCCTGTTTGGATTCGCCACGGTTCATGGCATCAACACCTTCCGTAGGAAGATGGCGGACTTGGACGAGGCGTCGGAGAAGTTCAAGGAGTTCAACTCGAAGGCCTGGGTCAAGGCCTGCAAGTTCATCTTCATCGGGGGCGCCCAGAAGAAGTCCTACAAGGAGATCCTCGACAAACAGAACTGTGTGGGAAACCCGATCCGGCCGATGGGCGCGGTCGCCGCCGCGCTGGCGCTGATCGTCCTCTTCTGCGTGCAGGCCTTCTTCGGCGAGCAGATCATGACGGCCGGTTTGCGAAGCGGTCTGGAGCAGGCCAACGGCGCCACGGTCGATGTCGAGAGCGCCGAGATGGATCTCGAGGAGAACAAACTGTTGGTGAACGGGCTGGCCATGGCCGATCCCGGCGCGCTCGACACCGACCTGCTGCGCGCGGCCAGACTGGAGGCCGATATCAGCGGCGCCAATCTTCTGCGCAAGCGCATCCAACTGGATCGCGTGGTCATCAGCGACGCTTCGACCGGGGAGAAACGGCGTGTTCCCGGCCGCTTGGTCGGCAAGCGCGGCGATTCATCCGCGTCGGAGCCGGACGCTTCGGGCGATGGCGCCAAGGGCATCGACGACTACATGGAGGACGCGAAGAAGTGGAAGGAGCGGTTGCGGCAGGTGCGCGACTGGCTGGAGAAGATGTCCGGTCCTGAACAGCAGGAGGGCGGTCCGGCCGATGAGACGTTGCAGGAGCGGTTGGAGCGCGAAATCGCCGAACTGGGCTACCGGCGGGTCAGGGCGTCGCACCTGATTGACGGGAGTCCCACGGTCGTGGTTTCGGAGCTGATCATCAACGGCATGCGCGTTCCGCAACTGTCCGGGGAGACCTTGGACATCAAGGCCAACAATCTCTCGACGCAGCCGTGGTTGGTGGCCGGGGCTCCCGCGATCGTCGCCCATTCCAGTTCCAATTCATTGGCGTTGAATCTCGTCATGGGTGAATCCGCCGCGACCCAATCGGAAAACATCTTCGATCTGAAGTTCAACGGCTTGGAGACCGATGCGGTCGCGGCGGGATTGAAGCTGGGCGGGGAGCAGGCTCTCAGTGGCGGGACGATGGACCTGCTGATGAAAGGCTCCTGGAAGACGGCAGGCGGGGTCACGGTGAACCTGCCGCTCGATGTCACCCTCCACAACGCCAAGCTGAACATTCCGCAGCTGAAGAACGCCATGGTCGAGTCGCTGACGATTCCGATCGGAATCGAAGGGCCGTTGGATCAGCCGCGCATCAGGACCGACACCCGGCAATTCTCCGATGCTCTGGCCAAGGCGGGGTTGAATGCGGCCAAGACCGAGGTCACGGACCGGGCCATGAAGGAGCTGAACAAACAGTTGGATGGGAAACTGCCTGGCGGATTGGGCGGGGAGGCCGGCGAAGCCGCCAAGGGACTGATCGACGGTCTATTCGGCGGCAAGAAGAAGTAGAACCGGTCGCTTTGGCTGATCCCGGATGGCCGACGTTCCGAGCGGCTTGTTGTCCAGTTGCGCACCGCGCGAAGCGCCATGGACTGCGGCCGCTTGACGCCGCCTTGTCTGGCCGTGGAATGACGGGAGCCTTCTTTTGCTTCGTCGCCGGTTGCAGGGTTGCGCTCTTCGCCTGAGGGAATTCGACGCCTGATGTCATGCCCGCGCAAAGGCGGCGTCAAGCCGCCGCACTCCAAGGCGTTGACGCGCGGCGTTTTGGTTGGCTCAGGAGTTTGAAAGACGATCGGATGACGCGCCGACACTGAGAGTCCGCAATCCCAAAACCTCAATAATCCTCGCCATTCAGGCTGGTCACTACAGAACCCAACCACTTCTCCAATTTGCCGCGATACCGTCGGACGCGTTGTTGTTCGGTTGCCGCGAGATCGTTGGTTTCGCTCTTGTCATCGGCAAGGTTGTAGAGCTCCCAACGCACCCTGCCTCGCTTGTCCTGGATGCGGTGAAGCTTCCAGTCGTCTTCGACCCAGGCGGCGTGGCCGGGGAAGCTGTCGGTGGCATAGGCGGGGTCTGGCAGTTTTGCGGCGGGGGGAACCTTCGCATTCGGCGGCAGGTCCTTGCCGGCCTGCTGCGCGGTGTGGAGTTCCTTCATCCATTCTGCGGCGGGCGTGCCGATGCCGGGCCTGGCGAAGTCCCAGAAGCCCATGGATCGTTTCGCGCGCCATTTGCCCTTGGTGATCAGGGGGACGAGGCTGACGCCGTCCAAGGGCGGTTGCGACTTCATCTTCACGCCGGCGAACTCGAGTAGGGTGGGGTAGATGTCGCAACTGTTGCAGCGGGCGGCGGTGACGGCTGGGGACGTCAACACGGCCGGCCATTCGAAGATCGCAGGCACGAGCAGGCCGCCCTCGTAGACCTGGGCCTTCTTGCCTCTGAACGGTCCGGCTGAGCCGACCTTCTTCAAGGCGCCGTTGTCGCTGGTGTACCAGAGGATGGTGTCGTCGCGGATGCCGAGGTCCTTGATGCCATCGCGGATCATGCCGAAGGCGCGGTCCATGCCGGTGACCTCGCCGAGAAAATGCTGATCCGCCTCAGGCAGGTCGGCATAGTGTTTCAGGTCCTCCTCGACGGCGCGGTGCGGGCTGTGCGGCGAGCCGAACCAGACCACGGCGAGAAACGGCCGCTTGTCGCGGGTCGCCTTCTTCATCCACTTCAACGCGGCTTCCGCGGCCACAATGGAGCTCTCGCCCTGGATTGGAACCGCCTTGCCGTTGTGACTGAGAATGGGGTCGTTGTCATAGAAGTTGGGCGCGCTTAGCCATTCGTCGAAGCCGTTGATCCCGGGGTGTGCGTCGCTCTGGCGTCGGACGGATCCAAGATGCCACTTGCCGAAGTGGCCGGTTGTGTAACCCGCGGTCTTCAGCGCCTCGGCGAGGGTGGTTTCCTGCGGGCGCATGGGATAGCCCCACTTGAACACGCCCATGCGGTTTGGATGACGTCCTGTCATCACCGCGGCGCGGGTCGGCGAACAGACGGGTGCCGCGGCATAGAAGCGGTCGAAGCGCAGTCCCTCGGCGGCGGCGCGGTCGAAGTGGGGCGTCTTGACGCGCGGGTGGCCGTTGTAGGCCATGTCGCCCCAGCCCTGGTCGTCCGCCATGACCAGGACAATGTTGGGCTTGTCGATCTGGGTGGCGCGGAGATTGAGCGACCATGCCAGCAGCAGGGCGGCGGGAATCAGCTTGAGGACTCGCATGGAAGGATCAAATCGGAGTTGGAGGGAAAGTCAACGGTTGGGATTCGCAGGGCTTGCGGGTAAGTGTTTTCGAACGCGGTTCCATGCTCGGGCGATTCGCCGTCTATCCTTGGCAAGGGCGACAGACTCCCAATGAAACCCAAGGGATCGTCAAACGGAGCGCCGAGCATTGCTCGGCATTGGCATACGGCCCACGCCCCGGCCGAGCAATGCTCGGGGCTCCATTTATGCAAGAGCCATTGCGGGAGGGCGGCTGCGGCGGATGAGAATTCGCGATTCTATTCGCCCCCTGCGGAGCCGACGGCGAAGGAATGTCGCCGATCTTTGAGGAGGCATTCACCGGTTGCTTCGCTTTGTTTTGCTTCCGCTTCCCTGTGACGCTTTACTCTCATGCATGAAGAAATCCATCGCAATCCCGGCGGCGTTGTTTGTCGCCGCGTCACTGGCGTCCGCCGCTGTTCAGCCTGACCACAAGGACGTCGCCTATGACAACGATCACAAGGCCCAGGCCTTGGACGTCTACCTGGCCAAGGACACGGGCGGGCCCGCGCCCTGCATGGTCTATATCCACGGAGGCGGTTGGCGGGCGGGCTCGAAGAACCGGATCCCTGGCTGGTTGGCCCGGTTGCATGCGGAAGGCTGGCTGGCCGTGGTGTCGGTGGAGTATCGATTCACCGATGTCGCGACGCATCCGGCGCAGGTGGATGACTGCGCGCGGGCGATCCAGTTCGTCCGGCACAACGCAAAGAAATGGAACATCGATCCCCAACGCATCGGTGTGACCGGCGGTTCGGCCGGCGGGCACCTGTCGGCCTACATGGCGCTGCAGGATGATGAGGCGGATCGGCGATCGGAAGATCCCGTGGCGCGACAAAGTTCCCGGGTGTCCTGCGCTGTGCCCTTTGCCGGGCCGACGGATTGGGGGTTGTTGGCGAAGGTTGAGCATGGGCATCCGGCCTATCGACAGCTGATCGGCTATGAGCCCGGGACTCCGGCGGAGAAGATGTCGGCCAAGCTGAAGAAGGACGTGTCTCCGGTGAGTTTTGTCTCGAAGGACGACCCGCCCATCCTGATCGTGCACGGCGACGCGGATGTCGTCGTGCCGATCCAGCACGCCAGGGTCCTGGAGACGGCGTTGAAGAAGGCGGGCGTCGAACATGAACTGATCGTGGTGAAGGGCGGGAAGCACAATGTCGCCGGGGCCGGAATCGGAGACACGCCGCAGCGGGCGACGGCATTTGTGAGGAAATATTTGAAGTCCTCGGCGCGGTAAGGTTCATGGCGCGCGTGCGAACAGCCCGCGGATGGCAGAGCCGACCCCCGGATAAGAGGATTCATCCGTGGGTCGGCTCTGCCATCCGTGGGGCAATCCATGGGCTTGTCATCGCAGTCGGCATTGCCGCCGTCTGTATGCTTGAAGCGGCGCAGCCTCCTCCGGTTCATTCCCCGTTGGAACAACAAAAGACCTTTCGCTTCGCGGAACCGGGCTATCGCATTGAACTGGTCGCCGCCGAACCGCTGGTCGAGGACCCGGTCGCCATGGCATTCGACGGAAAGGGGCGCTTGTGGGTGGTCGAGATGCGCGGCTTCATGCGCGATCTTGATCGTTCCCGCGTCATGGAGCCGGACGGGCGCGTGGTCGTCCTGGAGGATCTTGATGACGACGGTTTCATGGATCGGCGGACGGTCTTTCTGGATGGGCTTGTCCTGCCGCGGGCGATCTCGATCCAACCGGATGGCGTCTTGATTGCGGAGAGCAAGCCGCTCTGGTTTGCGCAGGATCTCGATGGCGACCTGAAGGCGGATCGGAAGGCGCTGGTTGATCCCCACTATGCCAAGGGCAGTGTCGAGCACTCGGCCAACGGTCTGCTTCGCGGGTTGGACAACTGGATCTACAATGCGAAGGAGGGGCATCGATATCGGCGGCAGGGTGCTGAGTGGATTCGCGACCGGACCGAGAAGCGCGGGCAATGGGGGATCTGTCAGGACGACTGGGGGCGGTTGTTCTACAACTACAACCATTCACAGCTCCATGCGGACATCGTTCCGCCCAACACGCTTAGCCGGAATCCGCATCATCGACCCACGACCGGCTTGAGTGTCGGCGTGGCCGATTCGAATCGGGTGTTTCCGGTCCGCCAGACCCTAGCCGCCAATCGCGCCTACATTCCCGGCGTGCTGGATGAGCGGGGGCGCATGAAGGAATTCACCAGCGCCTGTTCGCCGCTGGTCTATCGCGGCGCGCTGTTTCCGGAATTCAGGAATAACGCCTTTGTCTGCGAACCGGTGGGCAATCTGATCAAGCGCAACATCCTTTCCGAAGAGGGGTTGATGATCAACGGGACGCTTGCCTATCCGGAGGGGGAGTTTCTGGCGTCCACCGACGAACGATTCCGTCCCTGCGCGCTGACGGGCGGGCCGGACGGCTCCATCTACCTCGCGGACCTTTATCGCGGCGTCATTCAGGACGGCCTCTACATGTCGCCGCAATTGCGCGAGCACAGCAGGAATCGCCGGATGGACAAGCCGGTCCACCTTGGGCGCATCTGGCGGATCGTGCCGGAGGTGTTCAAACAGCCGGGCAAGCCGGACTTCGCGGCGATGACGGCGAGAGGATTGGTGAAGGCGTTGTCCCACAAGAACGGTTGGCGCCGCGACATGGCGCAGATGCATCTGGTTGAGCGCGGATTGATCTCCGCAATTCCTGAGCTGCGGGAGATGGCGTTGAAGCATGCGGATCCGATCGTCCGGTTGCATGCCCTGTGGACGCTCGAGGGATTGCGCGATCCGGAGCCGGAGAGGCTTTTGGGCGTTCTTGGCGATGCGTCGCCGCGCTTGCGCGCCGCGGGACAGCGAGTCCTGCAATCGTTGAATCTGCCGGACGCTGTTTGGCGGGATGTCATCTCTGGAATGGAGGCGGCCGAACTGCCGGATGAAGTCGCTTTGCAGACCCTGTTGACATTGGGTGGTTTGCGCCTTCCGTCGCCGGCGCGCTTGAGGACGATTCATTCCGTATTGATGCCCAAGGTCATGGATCCGCTGATGCGCGATGCGGCGATGAGCAGTCTGGGCGGTCGGGAGGGCGGCTTTCTTCGTGTCGTCCTGAATCTGGCCGGCGAGGAGCCGGATCCGTTTCAAGCCTTTCTCATCGAGTCGTTGAGTTCAGCCATTGTCGCTTCCGGGAACGAGTTCAGGATTCGGGAGTTCATGCGGGAATTTGGCGGGTGGGCTCCCTGGAAACGCGAGGCCCTCTGGAATGGCGTCAGAATCCATGGGCCGACGTTGACGCTCCGTCCAGTCAGCTTGCCCTCGCGGCCAGCGATCGATGTCCGTGAAAGTGAGGCGAAACGTTGGTTTGCCTGGCCGGGCCATACACCTGAACCGCCCAAGGAATCCGACGTTCGTCCCCTGACAGCGGACGAGGCGGAAGACTTTGCGCGAGGCCGGCAGGTCTACCTGTCGACCTGTGTCGCCTGCCATGGATCGGACGGCCGGGGGCTGAAGATGCTCGCCCCGCCGCTGGCCGGATCGGAATGGGTCCAGGGCGGGGAGCAACGGCTCGTGCGGATTCTGCTCCACGGGTTGAGCGGACCGGTGTCGGTGAATGGCAGGCGCTATGCGCCGCCGGAGGTCCAGCCGTCGATGCCGCCGCTGGCGATGTTGAACAACAACGACGCCGCCGCCGTCCTGACCTATGTCCGCCGCGAATGGGGCAACACCGCCGATCCTGTCGATGTGAAGACCGTCAGCCGCCTGAGAATTGAAACCCAGGGCCGGACCATTCCCTGGACGGAGGCGGAGCTGAAGCCGTTTGATATTCCATTCGAGACAGGGCGATGAGGGTGAAGTTGTGCCGGGCGATCAACGTGTCATGAAGCATTTGCAAAGAAGGTGGGGCGAAGCACCCGCTGAACCGAACGTTCAGACTTGCAGGCCCGTGCCGCGGAAGGTCGTAGGCTCGGCTCAGCGGGAGCTTCGCCCCACCGCGTCGCCAAGGCGACGTATTGACGCCCCAAGGTGGGCCGGTGCGATTGCGCTGACATTGTTCGCGTTTCATCCGGCCTCCGCCGCCCAACCGGTCCGATCCGCGGACGAGCTTATTGCGGCGGTGGAGAACGGAGTCGAAGGCGACGCGATCGAGATCGGGAGCGGCGTGTTCCGGTTGGAGCGTCCCTTGTCGCCGAAGCCCGGCATGACGCTCAGGGGCGCGGGCATGGCTGCGACCGTGATCACGCACATGGCGACCTGGAGGCCATCCACCAAGGCGCTGTCCACGCCCGAAGCGACCTTGAAGGGATTCGACAAGGACGCCTACCTGATCCGGTTGCCGGACGGGGCGGCGGGCGTCTCCCTGTCGGACCTGACCTTGCGCGGGCCGGGGATGCACGGCGCGATCTTTGGGGTCAACAATCGGGAAGTGGATGTCAGCCGCGTGCGCATCCAGGATTTTCTGGCGAATGGCATCCGCACCTTCGGATTGAAGTCCTCGAGGATAGTGGATTGCGAGTTCATTGACGCCGGCGGGCGTTGGGAGCGCGGCGGGATCCGCGGCGTCGATGGCGGAGTCTCCGGGGGGGGGCGATCTTCGGAACCTGGACGGCGGATTCGGAGATCGCTCACAACCGTTTCACCCGCACGCAGCGCGGCAAGGCGCGGGGGCATTATGGCATCAAGGGAAGGCAGTTCCGGCGGACGCGGATTCATCACAATACGATCGCGGTGAACTTTGCCGTCGAATTGCCCTTTGAGAACGATGAGGATGTGGAGATCGATCACAACGTCTGTCATGGCGCCATCTCGATACCGAAACATGCCGGAGGTCCGGTTCCTGAAAGCGGTCGCACGTTCCACATTCACCACAACTACTTCACGACCAGCTACGCCATCGAGTTCGTCCGCAACGGCGTGGAGATCGATCACAATCTGTTCGACTTCGATGTGCGGGAGGACGGCGGCAATCTCATCTCGGGCTTTGGCAAGGCCCCGGCCAAAGGGCCTGCAATCTTTCACAACAACCTCGTCAACAACCCCGGCCGCGGCGTGATCTGGATCAATGAGCCCTTCGGCAATCTCACCGTCCGCAACAATCACATCGTCGCGCGGTTGACGGTCGCGCCGCGCACGGAAGGATTGTTCGGGTTCCCTGTTGACTCAAAACTGAAGACACCGAAGCTCTCTTGGTTTTCTTGGGGTTGGAGGT
>JAYPGD010000129.1:0-12736 GCA_038126655.1 Verrucomicrobiales bacterium | reverse complement strand
CAAGCTTCCCTCACCGAATCTCGCTTCGGTGTCTTTCTTTATGAGTCAACACGCTGCCTTCGGCCGAGCTTCATCAGCATTTGACAATCGATACCGAAACTGGCATTCACACGGGAAATTCGAAGCGGAGCGGGGGCCACGGAAGAATCCCCAGTCCCTTCATGACACCTTGAGCCGATTCCCGCGGCGGGCCTGCCTTTTTGACGCGCGCACGGGGGGACGGCGCCAGCTGAATCGAACCGATGCAGGACGAACAGCAGAACGCGGGCGCCCAGGAGTACAAATACTGGGGCTTCATCAGTTACAGCCACGCTGATGAAAAATGGGCCGATTGGCTCCACAAGTCCCTCGAAACCTATGTCGTCCCCAAGCAGCTGGTCGGCAAGCCGACCAAGTACGGGCCGATTCCCAAGAAGCCCTTCCCCATCTTCCGCGACCGCGACGAACTTCCCAGCTCCGCCGATCTCGGAGACAAGCTCACGGCCGCGCTGACCGGCTCGCGCTACCTGCTGGTCATCTGCTCCCCCCGGTCCGTCGCCTCGGAGTGGGTGAACGAGGAGATCAAGACCTTCAAATCCCTCGGCCGCGAATCCCAGGTGCTCTGCCTGATCGTCGACGGCGAGCCCTACGCCTCCAACAATCCCCAGCTCGGACTGGAGGAGTGCTTCCCCGAGCCCATCCGTTATCAGGTCGATGAAAACCAGCAGATAACCGACATCCGAACCGAGCCGATCGCCGCCGACGCCCGCAAGGGCAAGGACGGCAAGGCCAATGCCCGACTCAAGATCCTGTCGGGCATGTTCAACGTCAACTTCAGCGATCTCAAGCAGCGCGACCATGAGCGCGCCCAGCGGCGTCTGCGCATCATCCTGACCAGCGTCCTGATCCTGTTCGTCGTGTTTCTCGGCTTGAGCGTGAATCTCTACTTCCAGACGAAGGCGGCGAATGCGGCCACGGAGCTGGCAAAATCGGAAGCGGATCGGGCCGAAACCGCGCTCAAGTCGGCGATCGAGCAGCGCGCCATCGCCGAGAAGAACGAGAAGGAAGCCACGAAACAGCGCGACCTCGCGGTCGAGAATGAGAAGCGCGCCAAGTTCGCCGAAGATCTGGCCAACAAGCAGAAGGACCTCGCGCTGGGGAACCTGGAGCGCGCGGAAGCCGCCGAGAAGGAGGCCACCAAGCAGAAGGACCTCGCGCTGGAGAATCTGGAACGCGCCGAGGCCGCCGAGAAGGACGCCACCAAGCAGAAGGATATTGCCGTCGAGCAAAAGGCGATTGCGGAGCGTAATGAGAAGGAGGCCGTCAAACAGAAGCGTCTGGCCGTCAGCGCCCTGTCCATTTCAGATTTCAATGAGGGCGCCCGTCTTGCCGACGACGGGATGGAGTCCACCGCCATGGCCTATTTCGCGCGTTCCCTGTTCTGGGATCCGGAGAACTCCTCGGCCGAGGCGCGCCTGATCTCCCTGATGTCCCTCAAGAACTGGTCCCTCCCGCGCACGGCGCCTCTGAAGCACGACGGCCCCGTGGTCGACGTCGATTACAGCTCCGACGGGAAGTATTTGCTCACCGCCTCGGGAACCACGGCGCAGCTGTGGGACGCCAAGACCGGCGAACCCTTCGGCGACGCGGTCGCGCACAAGAACTCGATCACCTCCGTTCGCTTCAGCCCCGATGGAAAAAAATTCCTGACAACGTCGGATCCGGACGCGCAGTTGTGGGACACCGAATCCCAGCAGAAGGCCGGCCCGGCCCTGGCTCACGCCGGCGGCATCTACGCCGCGCGCTTCAGTGGCGACGGGACAAAGGCGGTCACCTGTTCGGGCGATCGCACGGGCAAGGTCTGGGAGGTGGAATCCGGCAAGCAGGTCGCCTCGGTCGAGGTTGGCGGCCTTCCCGCGGGCGTCGACTTCAGCCCCGACGGGAAGTATTTCGTCCTGTCGTTCGATTCGTTTGCGCAAGTGTATGACGCGACCTCCGGCAGCCCGCTGGGCGCGCAGATGCAGCACGAGGGCGGCGTCTTCGGCATCGCCTTCGATCCCAACGGCAAATACGTGGCCACCGCTTCGGGCGATTCGTCGGCCCGGGTCTGGGACGCCCTCACCGGCGCGCCCGTGACCGAACCCCTCAAGCACGAGGGCCGTGTCCTGAATGTCGACTTCAGCCCCACCGGACTTCACATCGTCACCACCTCCGAGGACGACACGGCCCGGGTCTGGGACGCAGCCTCGGGCGAGCCGGTCGGGCAACCGATGAAGCACGACCTCGATGTCACCCGGGCCGAGTTCAGCCCGAACGGTCGTTGGGTCGCCACGGCCTCGGAAGATCGGACCGCAAGGGTCTGGAATGCCTTCACCGGGGAGCCGGTCATCGAATCAATCAAGTTCGAGGGGCCGGTCCGGGCCATCCGCTTCAGCCGCGACGGATCCCGCCTCGTCGCCGGTTCCGAGGATGCCACGGCGCAGGTTTGGACGACTCTGAGCGGTCAACCCAAGTCGGAGCCGCTTTCCCACGGCCCCTTCCCCATTTACTGGGCCAGCTTCAGCTCGGATGCGAAAAAGCTCATCACCTGCGGCCACGACCGCGTCGCGCGGATCTGGAACACCGGCACCAGCCAGGAGTTGACCGAACCGCTGGCCTTGGCGGGACGCCCCAAACTGGCGGGCTTCAGCCCGGACAACTCGCAGGTCTTCGTCGCCACGGACAATGGAATCGTCCAGCGATTCGACGCCAAGACCGGCGATCCGGTCGGTGAACGCTACAAGGTCCGGGGCAACAAGGTGGTCAATGTGGAATACAGCGCGGATGGCTCCAGCCTGCTGGTGATCGGCTCCCGCGGAGCGCTCGTGCTCGACGCCAAGACCGGCGAACCCCGGTTTGAGAAGGAGGCCAGTCATTCGCCGCAGGTCATCAATTCCGGTCACTTCAACGCGACCGGATCCCTGTTCATCACCGCCGGCGCGGACAAGGTCGCCAAGGTCTGGGATTCGAAGACCGGCCAACCCAAGGGCGGCCCTTTCACCCACAACGACGGCGTCATGGATGCAGTCTTCAGCAAGGACGGCAAATACGTGGCGACCTGTTCGCGGGATCGCACGGCGCGTTACTGGGAGCTGGCGACCGGCAAGGCGATGGTTGATCCCATGCCGCACGACCGCTCGATCAACTCGGTGGATGTCAGCCCCAATGGCGTCTACATCATCACGGGTTGCGACGACGGGACGGTCCGGGTCTGGCGGACCTCCACCGGCCAGGCCGCAGCCGAGCCGCTGCAGCACAAGGACCGCGTCCAGAGCGCCCGGTTCAGCGCGGACGGTCGGCTGGTCGTAAGCTACGGTCGCGAGAACGTCGCCAAGGTCTGGGAGACGGCCAACTGGAAACTGGTCACGGCGCCGCTCGCGCACCAGCGCGAGGTTCACTCCGCGGTCTTCAGCAATGACGGCGCCTTCGTGGCGACCGCCTCCCAGGACGAGACCGCGCGAATCTGGCAGATCTCCCTGCCCGGCGACGCGCCGAACTGGCTGACCCAACTGGCCGAAACCGTGGGCGGCTTCCGCATGGTCGCCGCCGAATCCGGCGGCGGCACGGAACTCGTGCTCAATCCCTGGGAGAAGCTGGGCGCCGTGCGCAAGGAAATGACCGCGGGCTCCGACGACACCTACTCCAAATGGGGCGACTGGTTCCTCTCCGACCGCAACACCCGCACGGTCTCCTCCTTCGCCTCTTTGAATGTGTCCGACTATGTCGACCGCAAGGTGGACCAGGCGGATCGCAACAGCCTGGTGGAGGCCCTCGAGATCCAGCCCGACCATGGTCTCGCTCTGGCGCGCCTGGGCATCCTGGAAACGAATTACACCCTGGCCGGTTTCTATACGGACCTGGCCGTCCGGTATCGTCCGAACGACTACCGCACCCTGTGGCTGCGCGGCGAAGTGCTGCATTGGCAGGAGAAATTCGCCATGGCCTGGCCCATTCTCGAGCGCGCGGCTGAGCTGGATCCCCGCGCAGTGGACACCTTCGGTCCGGAGGGAGCCGAGTTTGAGTCGATCAACCTGTCCGGCGCCGTCGCCCAGGGCTGGCTGCCCAAGGGCTGGAAGGACAACAACTCCGACAAGCGCTACAACATGACCTACACGAAGCTGACGGACGGCCCTCCGGGAACAGACGCCGCCATCCGCATCAAGGCCCAGGGATCCGCCGGACGCGCCGAACTGCTCGGGCCGCGCTTCATCGCCCGCGCCGGGTCGAACCGGGTCATCCAGTTCTGGGCGCGCGGCAAGCGCGGCGACAGCATCTCGGTGTATGCCCGGGGCTTCTCCGGAGCCAAGGGAGACCGGCCCGCCACCCATGCCTACGAGGTCATCCGCATCGACGACGAATGGAAGCAATACCAGGTCAACGTCCGCGCGCAGAATGATCTCGCCGCCGAGGTCGTCCTCCAGATCGCGACCTCCTCAAGCGGGCGCGAGATCGACATCGCCGATTGCGTCGTGCGGGTGCGGTAGGCGGAGGATTGCTTGTGCGCCCCATGCGCAACCGCTTCACCGATGTAGCGTCGGCTGTGTCAGCCGAAAAGTGGAACGATCTGCGACGGTCATCGACTGCTCTCACAGAGAGCACGCTACAATTCGCCTGAGGGAATTGCTTCAGCGCCCGCAGGCCCTGTCAAAATCCCCTTTGACCCGGTCTCGGCGAACTTCTAGATTTCGCGCGTGGAATCGGACACCCCCACCATCGGCGAGCTGCGCCAACCCGACGCCACCGCCTTCTTTGTCCCTTCACGTTTCGGATTCCTGACGCGTCAGTTTCTCACGCTCAGCCAGGGGCTTTATGGTCTGGGCCGCTTTGCGTTTCTGACGGTGTCCGTGGGGATTGCGAAGATCTTCAGGTCGCGCAACGTGGTGTGGCCGGAGATTCGGCGGCAGGTTCTCAACGGCGGCGTGCGGCAGATCCCCATCGCGACCTTCATGGCGCTGGCGCTCGGTTTTGTCGTTTCGGGGCAGTTGCACGTCTTGAAGACCGTGATCGGCGTGAAGTCCCAGACCTATGCGGGCGGCGCCATGGTCACGGTCGTGATCCGTGAGCTGGGGTGCATGGCCATCACGCTGCTGGCGCTCGCGCGGAACGGCGCCGCCATGGTGATCGAACTGGGCGCCGCGCTCGTCAAGGGCGAGACGATGGCGCTGCAGGCCGCCGGCGTGGATCCGGTCCACTACCTTGTCGTGCCTCGTGTGATCGGGCAGAGCCTCTCGGTGTTCTGCCTGACCTTCGGCTTCAATGCGCTGGCGACGGCGAGCGCCTACCTCTTCATGTATGCGCTCGGTTTCACCCTCCCCCTGGGCGAGTACCTCGATCAACTGTCCACCTATCTGCGGCCGCTGGATTTCCTGTTTCTGGTCATCAAGCCGGCGTTGTTCGGCGCGGTGGTCGGATGCGTCTGTTGTCAGCAGGGCCTCATGCGACCGACGAAGCTGGAGCACATCGCGTCCGCGACGACGACCGCCGTGGTCGTGACCCTGGTCGTCTGCGTCCTGTTGAACGGCCTGTTCGTCGGACTCTTCTATCTCATTTGAGCCGTGGCCGATTCCCCCTCAGATCCCGGGCGCGCGTTGATTGAACTCCGCGACGTCCAGATTCGTCATCCGGATATCGTGGGGACCTGGCGCGTCAACGGGGTCAACTGGCGGGTCGAACCGGGCGATTTCTGGGCGGTCGGCGGCCTGCACTGGTCCGGGAAGACGAATCTCCTGCTCACCGCGGCGGGCGTCAACCTGCGCGCCCGGGGAGCGCTGAGCCTGTTCGGCCGCGAGTTGGACGCGCTGGACCCGGAGGAGGCGCTTCGCGAACGGTTGCGGATCGGGCTGGTTTTCGGGGGCGACGGACGCCTGCTGCCGGACCTGACCGTGGCGGAGAACGTCGCGCTGCCCCTGCGTTATCTGCGCGGCGTGGACGACCAGGAGATGGAGACGCGGGTGAGGCGGGTCCTGGATGAGTTGGCGCTCCTGGAGTCGGCCGCCGAACTCGCGGGAGCCGTCGACCTGGCCTGTCGCCGACGGGCCGCCTTGGCGCGGGCGGTGATTCTGGAACCCGAGGTCCTGCTGTTCGATCAACCCCTCGGCGGGCTGGATCCGCGCCAGCGGGCCTGGTGGCGGGATCTCATCGACGAACTGCACGCGGGCCATGCGGCGCTGGATTCCCGGCCTGCGACGATCGTCGTCGCAACCGAGGATCTGCGGCCCTGGCGGGACCGGGCCGGTCAATTCGCCCTGCTCGACGAGGGCAGGTTTCATGTTGTCGGCGATCGGGAGGCGATGAAGAACTGCGATCACACGCTCGCCCGGGAACTGCATCTGCAAGAACAAACGAAAGACTGAATCATGGCCGGACTTGCTCCTGGATTGCGGAACCAACTCACACGCGCCGAACGCATGGTGGGCTGGTTCGTCACCTTCACTGTCATCGCCCTGCTGGCCGGCTTCTGCGCCTATGTCTATTACACGGCAAAGCGCAAGGGGACGTTCGAACCCAAGGCCTACTACCAGACCAGCATCCGGGACGCGGCGGGCCTGAAGGTCGGCGACCCGGTCAAGATGATGGGCTTCGATGTCGGGGAGATCACCGCCGTCATTCCCAACGAGCCCTACGCCTACTACAACGTGACCATCGAGTTCTTCGTCCGGCAGGGCGGCGACAACCGCTACTTCGACTACATCTGGACCGACTCGCGGGCCAAGATCGCCTCGGCCGACATCCTGGGAAACCGCTTTGTGGAGATCATCAAGGGAAGCGCGGGGCTCAGGACCGTCTGGCAGCCCGACCCGGAAAAGCAGGAGTTCATGCGGCTGGATCAGATGGCCAATATCAGCGAAGACCGCGAAAAACTGAAATACTGGGCGGAGGAGACCTACGTCGAGGAGTTGGTCCGCTATGGAAAATGGCAGAAGCTCAGGGGCATGCTGGAGTTCGATGTCGAGAACGCCGGCATCAATCTTGCCCGATGGCAGACCTGGTCGGCGCCCGACGCCTCCTTCCACGAAGCCGGCGCGGCGGCGATCGATGACGCCTGGGAAAAGGCCGTGGCCTACGACGACTGGAAGGCCCCCGGTCCCTATCTCGGGCATCTTGCGGACGCCCTGACCCGGGAACAGCTTGCCGAGGTCTATCCGCATCCGGCGGACGCGCCCGGGGACTATCGCGATCCCGACGCGCCCAAGCCCTACTACCTCGACTCCGAGGAGTCCAAGGCGCTGGGTGACGTGATCACGGAGGTCGCGGACCAGGTCGCCTCGGTCGTCGGCAAGGAGGGCGCGATCGGCGACCTCCTGATCAACGAGTACATGAAGACCGTGGTGACCAACCTGACGAAACGCGGCGCCGTCGCCGACCTGGTGATGAACGACGAGGTTCGCGCGGTGATGGCCAACATCGAGAATCTGACGCAGTCCCTGACCAACAAGGGCGCGGTCGCGGACATGATGCTCAACGAGGAGCTGGGCCGCACGGTCAACGAAATCACAGAGACCATGGCCCGGGTGAAGAGCCTGGCGGACCAGCTCGACACCGCCCTCAAGCCCGCGCCGACGACGGCGACGGGCCCGGCCAAGACCAACGACATCAACACCATCGTCAACGACCTCGGCAACCTGCTGAACAATGTGGAAGGCATCACCTCCTCCATCGACCGCGAGTTGGCCGCCAACACCAACCTGGTTTCCCAGACCCTGGAGATCGCCAACTCCATGAAGGACCTGGCCCGGACCATCGAGTCGGCCCTTGGGCAGAATCCCGAACTCGTCGGCAATGTCTCCAAGCTGACCGCGGAGATCGACGGCTTCATGCAACTTCTCAGCCGACATTGGTTGTTCCGCAAGGCCGCCGAACAGCAGACGAAGGACATCGAGGAAGCCTGGGAAGCCGCGGACGTTGCGATCCTCAAGGTGGGGGCCCTCGCCAACGCGCTGGATGGCTCCTTCGCCGCGCCCGCCGTCACGGTCGAGGCCGTGCGACCGAAGGCGACGGAACTGGAGTCCGCGGCGGTCAATCTCGCCGCGAGGTCGGACAAGGTGGGCTATCTCGTGACCGACAACCCGACCCGCACCGGCGAACTCGCCGAACTGGCCGCCAGCGCCCTCGGGCTCGCGAAGGAGTTGAACAGGCAGCTCGCCGCGAATCCCGAGCTGGGCGGGAACGCCAAGGACCTCGCCAAGACGATGAAGCTCTTCCTCAAGAAATATGAGGAGAACGCCGTCGTCCGCGAAGCCCACAGGAATCTCGAGGAACAGACCGGGGCCGCCCAGGCGGAGGAGGACAAACCCAAGCGGAAGTTCCTCCGCAATCCCTTCAGCTCGCGCGGCCAGCGCGGAAGTTAGCGGGCGGCGGCCTGGATTGCCCCTGCCGGGGAATGCGACGACGAAGAGACCTCCTCACGGGCGGACATAGGTCACATGGGGAACGACCGAAACCGAAGTTCTTATAGACGCGATTCCCGGAAGCGATGAATACCCGACGACAATTCCTGAAGCGTCTGGCCGCCTCCGCGGTTGCTCTGGGGTTGTCGCCTTATCGGGATGTCGCGGTGGTGGGTGAAACGTACACAAACAGCCGCCTCGGCTTGTCATTCGCGAAAGCGTCCGTCTGGGAGTACAGTTCAAGCGCCGACTTTTCAGCTCTTCGCGAACGTCAGGTCCTTGACGACGTGCGCCTTGATGAAGCACAACCCTTGAAGGACCCCGAGAGCCTGCTTGTTGTGCTCGTCGAGGACACGCATCACCGTTGCGGACACTTCGCGCCATCCATCAGTCTTTGGGACGACTCCCACTCCCGGCCCTTTCCCGAGGATCAGGCCCAAGCCCATCGAGAGGTCATGATCGGACGCTTTGAAACGGCCTATCGCGAGGTTGATCTCCTGAAGTATCCGGAGGCCGTTCAGCTCAGAGGCGCGGGCGGGACGATCTCTGAGTGGTCATACCTCCACGAGATCGACGATGGCGCCAGCTTCCACCTCAAAGTGTGCAGCATCGTGGTATTCAAGGACAGGCGGGTGCACACATTCCATCTGACCGACAGTCTCGAGCAACCGTGCGTTTCCGAGTCAACCTGGTCCGCGTTCATCCAATCGATCGACTACTGCGCCGAAGCCGCGGCATCCGTCCGGAATGCGACATGAAGACTCCGCCGGGGCGGGCGGCCTTCGGCTCACCGTTTCCCATCGACAGGATAGCCCTGCCAGAGCCATTCCAGCGCGTGCGGCGTGATCTGCATGCGGGCGGGACCGAGGCCGTGGCCGACGTTCAGACAATAGAGATACTGGTAGGGATAGCCCTTGGCCTTGAGGACCTTGGCCATGCGGTTGTTCGCCTCGACCCAGTCGTGCATGCCGTCGCGCATCACGTTGGGGTTGAGCAGATCCCGGTCGCCGACGGCGAGGAAGATTCGCAGCGGTTTGCTCGGGCTTTCCGGAATGAGCCGCTCATGGAAGTCCCAGGCGCCGCCGGGGGTTTCGGGATTGAAGGGCCACTGCTGGTTGACGAAGGTGCCGGAGGTGGTGAGCACACGGCGGTACCACTCGGGGTGATGCCACGCCATGATGAGGGCGGCCGAACCTCCGGAGCTGCTGCCCATGACGGCGCGACCGTCCGGGTCTTTCGTCAGCTTCACGCCGCAGTTCTTCTCCACGAGCGGCAGGACCTCGTGCTCGATGAATTCCGCATAGAGCCCGGACATGGTGTCGTATTCCTTGCCGCGTTCATGCCCCTGCGCGTCGCCGCCGCCATTGGCGATCAGGATCGCGACCATGGCCGGAACCCGTTTCTGGGCGATGAGGTTGTCGAGGATGCGGGGGAGATTCCTGTCTGTCCCGCCCTTCCGGGGACCGTCATGCTTCACGATGAACGGAGCCGCCGTCCCGGGTTTGTATTGCGCCGGGACGTAGACCGTGATCGCGCGCTCGTAGTCGATCTCGTGCGTCTCGACGATCAGCGTCCTGGGGTTCTTCGGATCGACAGTCCCGAACACCTTCCGGGCGATGCCCGGATTGAAGCGTTCGCAGTCCTTTGAATGCATGGTGAACTGGATCACCTTCCCCTTGGGAACACCGGCGACCTCCTTGAGCTCGGGCGGCGACGCGTAATCCGGGCCGATCAGAAAATTGCCGTTCGCGGTCGCGGGCGGATTCACGCCGGCCTTGCCATCGAGCCGGGTGAACGTCGGAGCCCCGGGCGCGTCGAACGGGCGCGTCGGCGGAGTCGGACGACGCGGACGCTTGCGCGCGTCCGGCTTCTTCGCGGCGCCGAATGCCGAAATGGAAAGGCCGAGGAGGCAGATGAGCAGGGAAGGGCGAAAGATGGCTGGGGGCATGGGATGAGGTTGGGTTTCAGGAGCGTAGGGCTCGCGCAGGAGTCAACAATCGCAACAGTTTCACAGATGTAGCGTCGGCTGTGTCAGCCGAAGAGCGGAACGATCATGCGACAGTGATCGATTGCTCTCACAGAGCGCGCGCTACAACTCGCCCATGGGGATTGCTTTTGCAACTCATGCGAAGCCCTGTTCAGGAGCACCGCATGGTTGCGCAAATCGAGGGCGTTGTCATCATCGGTTGTGGCCCGCCGGAATCACCCGGATGTCGTCAATCTCGATGCCCTTGTCCCCGCCGTTCTGCATCCAGAGGAGCTTGCGTTTGCCGGCGTTGAAATTGGAGCGTTGGAGGGTTTTGGTCCAGAGGTGGCCGTCGAGGCTGATCTCGACCGTCTCTCCGCGGAACTCCAGCTTCACCGCGCGCCATTCGTTGGCGTTGAGATCGACCTTTTCCACGGGAAAGAATTCGTTGAGACGGTAGGCGCCGCTGACCTTGTCGGCGGCGCGTTTGTTCTGGCGCAGGGGATGATTGGCGTCGAGGGAATGGCCGTCCACCTCAAGCTGGACGCCGTGGCGCAACAGCTTTACGCGGAGCATGTGATCGACGCTGCCGAAGCCGTCGTCGCCATCCACGAAGAACCACAGCCAGCCGCCGGCGCCGAGGTGGCGGTAGCGGAAGGAGATGTCGAGGTCCGTTCCGGCGACGGGCAGGTAGACCATGGGCGGATACTTGCCGCCGCTGGAACCGCGGGTCAGGAGCGCGCCGGAGCTGACCTGGGTGTTCTTGTTGGGGATTCGGGTGGTGAAGCGACCGCGATCGAAGCCGGCGTCGAAGGACTCGAAGAAGGCGCCCGGCGTCGGCTTCAACCAGTGGAGCGAGACGAGAAAGGCGTCCAGTTCAGCCTGGGTCTTGTAATAGTGCCGGGTTGACTGCCTTCCGGCCTCATCTTTCCAGCGGCCGGGATTGTAGAAGCCGTGCGGCTGATCCTTGTAGGACTTGAGTTCGCAGCGGTTGCCGGCGGCGGTCATGGCGCGGGCGAAGAGCTGGACCGTGGAGACGGGACCCGCCGCGTCCTCCCCGCCGGGGACGATGATGCCCGGGGGGAGTCCGGGACGCACGCAACGATCCGGGGAAATCTCCTCCGGCCGGCCGTTGGCGCGTTCTCGGATGTCGGCGAACTTCTCCGCAGGCAGCAGGCCGGGATGACCCTCCACCGGGGCGAGCGTCACGGCGGGATTGAACAGCAGCATGGCGTCGGGAGCGGAGCTGACGTCCGGGTGGCCGCCCTGCTCGAATCCCGGAATCAGCCCGACGGCGGCGGCTAGATGGCCGCCGGCGGATCCGCCGCCCGCCGCGATGCGGTCGGGATCGACGCCGAGACGGGCGGCGTTGGCTCGGGTCCAGCGGATGGCGGCCTTGGCGTCGCGCAGACAATCCTGCGGGAAGACGTTGTGCCGGTTCTTCACGCGGTAATCGACGGTGATGGCCACCATGCCGCGTTTGGCCAGGTGAAGGCACTGTGGCAGATACTGTCCCGGCGTGCCGCCCCTCCAGCCGCCGCCGAAAAAGAACACCGCCGCCGGTCGCCGATCTTTCGTGGAATGTCCCTCCGGCTCGAAGATCCAGGCCTTGAGCTGGACGCCGTCGACTTCGCGGTAGACCTCGACGCGGGCGCTGTCGGGCATCGCGGGCGGGTATTTCCAACTGATGGTTGGTTCGGGCGCTTCGGCCGCGGAGCAGGGAAGGGAGGCCGAGGCGAGCGTCAACGCGACGATGGCGGGAAACGGTTTCATGGCAGGAAGAGAGGCGTCGCCCATTTGTCGAACCGGACCGTCTCCCCGGCTTCGCAGTCCTTCTGGTAGAGCGAGCAGTGGTTGGCGGCTGAGGCGGGATTGAACAACCGGACTTCGGGCAGCGCGACCAGTTTGAAGCCCTGTTTCTCCAGGGCGTTGGTCTGGGAATCGCGGTTGCGCTCGGGGGTTGGGGTGAGCAGCCAGACCGTTCCGGCCCGGGTGCAAGTGAGCGTCTTGGGGCCGTCCATCTTGACCTTGAGGAAGCGCGCGCCCTTCAGGGCCCCGGGCGCCTCGGAGAGGATGTAGCGGCGGTCGGTGAAGAGCGCGACCCCGGGGGTGAATTCCTGGGCTTCGGCGTGGGCGGCGGCGAGGGTTCCCGGGGCGCTCCTGCGCAGCGGTTCGCCGTCGGCGTTGGCCCGGACCGGCTTCGGTTTGCCCTGGGAGGCGCCCTTGGGCTTTTCGCGTCCCCCGGAGGCCTTGCTCACGAGTTGGCGCAGGCGCACGGCTCCGCTGGTCGCCCTGCCGGCGGCGGCGTCCTCCTCGCGAAAGGTCGCCATGAGGATGTTGCGGTCGCCGGTGCGGCTGTAGTCGT